>JBJTCH010000377.1:0-7376 GCA_046091745.1 Opitutaceae bacterium | reverse complement strand
GGCCGAAGGCCAACCCGACCAGCGACGGGTTCAGGGTCCACGTCATCGGTCGCGGGGCCCAGTCGGGAATCTTCGGTTCCTCGAGCGGCGAGTTGTTGCCGAGTGCCATGATGCCGTAGGGCCAGTGGGAAGGGGCCTCCCGCGGATCGATCTCGTAGGCGATGTCGCCGTCGATCACGTGGCGCGCCCAGGCCGCGCTGCCCTCTGACGCCAGCGCTCGGTTCACACCGGCGATGCCGGTTATCAGCCAGTAGCTGCGGCGGAAGTCGAAGCGGGGATCAAGCACGAGCGCCATGATCTGCTGGCCGGCGCGCATGGTCGTGCCGGAGACGACCCCGAACACCCCGTCCGCGTTGTGACGTACCGGCCGGTCCACCCCCGGCACGGTGATCGTCCCATCCAGGCGCTCCCGCTCCACCCAGAATTGGAACTCGCCGGGCTTGTCGCCGGAGTCGGCGCCGATCTCGAACGTGGCGACGACCACGACCTTGGGACAGATGGGCTCGGCTGCGCGCGTGGCCGGGGCGGCGAGGACGAGCCGGAGCAGGAATACTGGAAGATGGCGGGAACTCATGCGGAAAATCAGAGGCAGATTGCGTGCCATCGAACCGTCGGCGATGCGGGGATCGCCGGCCGGATGCCGCGGAGCCTCCGCCTCCGCTGCAACCGGTGCGATGGACTCTGGTCCCGAGAACGCGCGTCGTGGGGGCTGCCTCAGTGGCCCGGAGCGCGACGCGCTTTGCCCGGTGTCACCGGGCGGCCGGTGTCGGCGCTCGCCAGCGCGGCGAAGCCGCGGCTCGAGGGCACGTGGTTCACCAGCGGATTCCAGGGCGCCATGGGAGAACTTCTGAGCTCAATCGAGGAAAAGCGCGCGCCGGATCACGACGCCCGCGGCAATCTGGACGGACTTGCCCTCTGCTTCGCCGCGCCGGCGGCGGTGTGCAGCGTCACGTGCTGGTCCGACAGGCTCGGGCCCGCGCTCCGCAGCGTGCCGGTTTCGCCGCAGATCACCGTACGATCCTCCTGGCCGTGGATGACGTGACCGTTGAACGCCATCCGCACCTGCGCGTCGTCGTACTCCACGAGGACCGCGGCGAGCATGGGCGGCCGCATCTTCTGGAAGGCCGTGCGGGTGATCGATGCCGTGACGCGGCGGGCGGCGCGTCCTGCCATCAGTCGCGCGGTGAGGTCGAACCAGTGGATGCCGAAATCGAAAAGGACCAGGTGCCGGATCTCCTCGAAGGGCGTGCCGGCGGTCCAGGTGTGGTCCCATTGTAGCGTGAAATCCACGGAGGCCACGCGGCCAACCCATCCGGCCCGCACGGCCGAGGTCATCCACGCGAAGTGCGGCGCCCAGCGGCCGTTCTGGTTCACCGCGAGTCGCACGCCCATCGTGTCCGCGAGGTCGGCGAGCCGCGCGCCGGCGTCGAGATCCAGCACGAACGGTTTCTGGCTCAGCACGTGACGATGCGCGCGCAGGACATCCTCGATGACGCGGATGCGTTCCGCGGGATGCAGCGCGAGATCCACGACCTCGACATCGCTGCGGCGGAGAAGTTCGCGATGGTCGGTAAACACCGCGGCGTCCGGAAAAAACTCGGCGCGACGGCGTTCGGCGCGGGCGGGATCGACGTCGCACAGCGCGGCCACCTCCAGGCCCAACGCCCGGTAGGCGCGCAGGTGGTACTCGGAGATGCCGCCACAACCGATGAGCCCGATGCGAGGACGGAAAGTGCGCGGACGAGGCGGCAGGTATGGCAGGTCCGGCGCGGCCACGTGTCTTCCGTCGCCCGCGCCGGCGAGGCCGTAACCGGATGCGCTCTTCTCCTCGCTCATGGGCCGATCGTGAGGCGCTTCCCCGTTAGGTGACGAGTTTCACTGTGCGCCCGACGCGCGCGCTGAGCACGGCGGAGTCGACGATCTGCTGGCCGATGCGTGCGATCCGCGGGCTGAGCGGACCCTCGACGGGCCGGCTCTCGTTGATGCAGTGCACGAAGTACTGGATCGCGTTCTGGAAGGGCGCCTCCAAGCGGTCGACGGCGATGTCCTCGCCACGCGGTTGCGCGCGCGTTTGGAGCCGGATCATCGGCTCGTAATCGTAGGAGCTGATCGTGCCGTCCTCGCCTTTCAGCACGAAGCCGCACTTGGGCTGCGGCTGCGTGATCCACGGGTCGGTGAAGGTGCCCCAGCGTGTCTCGAATTTTGAAAGGCCGCGCACGTAACGCGCGATCGTGATGCTGTGTTCGTCGACCTCGAGGCCGCGCGGCCGGTCGACGACCGCGGTCACCTCGATCGGTTTCGCGCCGTCGTGGAACCAGGTGCCGAGCGTCGTGCCGTACCCGAGGTAATCGAGAAGCGAACCGCCGCCGCGGGCCTTTTTGTAGAACCAGCTGCCGCGTTTCATGGCGGGTGTCGGCGTGGTCTCGAGCTTGTCGGCCGCGTGCCAGAGCGGCCCCCGGTTGCCATCGTAATAGTGCACCTCCTGCAGTTCCCCGATGCGGCCCTCGCGCACGAGGCGGTGCGCCGTGACGTGGCTCGGCACCCAGCGGAGCGGCCAGTTGATCGCGAGGAGACGCCGGGCCTTGCGGGCGGCCGCGATCATGCGGTCCGCCTCGGCCAGCGTGGCGGCGAACGGTTTCTCCACCAGGAGATGGGCGCCGTACGGCGCGGCCAGTTCCACGTACTCCGCGTGGCGCGCGGTGGCGGGGCAGAGGATGACGAAATCCGGCGCGGTGCGTTCTAGGCAGCGGCGCGCGTCGGTGAACACGCGCTCAGGTCCGAGTCCGAAGTTGCGGATCGCGTCCTGCATGCGCGCGGGGTCCTCGTCGCAGATGCCGGCGATCTCGACGCCGGGGTGCTCGTGGCACAGGCGCAGCAGGTCGCCCATGTGCATGTGGTCGAAATTGAGGCCGACGACGCGGAGTTTCCTCATGACGGGCGGGGTTGGAATGTGAGTCGTTCCCCGGCGCGGGCGACACGGTGCGGCTGGCCGAGACGCGTGCACTCCGCGACGAACGCCTCCGGGGAGGCGGTGTTGAACGCGAACATCTCGTGGTGGCAGGGCACGACGCAACCGGCTCCGATCGCAGACGCGAGGCGGGCGGCCTCGGGGCCGTCGAGGTTGCCGGAGACGCGACGCTCCGGCGCGCGGCCGTTGATCGGCAGCAACGCGATGTCGCACGCGAACGGACGCAGTCGCTCGGCCATGCCGGGGAAAAGCACCGTGTCGCCGCTGTGGGAGACGCGGAACGGGCCGACGCTGACCACGAATCCCGCGTACTCCGGCGAGAGTTCCTCGTGGGCCGCCGGCACCGCGGTGACTGTGAAGTTCCCGATCCGGGTGCTCGCGCCGTCTGCCCGCGGCGCGAAACGCTCGCGATGCTCCTCGCCGAGCCGCTGCGCGGCGAACCCGACATTGGCCGCGGCGAGCACGAGGCGCGCGCCCGGGTTCGAAGCGAACAGCGGGAGAAGCGTCTCCGCGTCGAGATGGTCGGTGTGGTTGTGCGAGGAAGTGACCGCGTTGATTCCGCTCAGACGTGCCGGGTCGACGACGCGCGTAGTCAGGCGGACATGGGGTTTATCGGTGCCGGCGTACGTCCGGGTGAGCGAATCGCTCAGGTAAGGATCGAGAACAACGCATTCGCCCTCGTGGCAGAGGAGGAAGCCGCTTTGGCCGAGCCACCAAAGGTGGAGTCGGCCTGGCCGGGCCTCGACGCGGGCGGAAGCGACGTCGGCCAGAAAGGCGTCGTCCTGGAGCACCGGTTGGATCACAGGCCGAGTTCCCCGCGCACCTGGCGAACTCCCGCGACGAGGTTGCGCAGCTTCGGCTGCGCGGCCCAGCGCGCGGTCTGGCTGAGGCCGCAATCGGGTGCGAACACCAGCCGGTCGGCGGGCGCGTGGCGGAGGCAGAGGCGCACGCGGTCCGCGATCTCGGCGGGAGTCTCGACGTGGTAGCTCTTCACGTCGACGACGCCCACGGCGACGTCCATGCGGCGGGCGATCTCCGCGATGACCTCGATCTCGGCGAACTCGCGGCTGGCCATCTCCACGTGCATCTCGTCGGCCTTGAAATCGAGGAACGCGGGGAACATCGGCGCGAGCCGCCGCGGTCCGATGGCGCGGGCCTTGTAGTTGCCGAAGCACAGGTGGGTGCAGAGGCGGACGCGTCCGGCGACCGGCTCCACGGTGCGGTTGAAGATGTCGACGAACCGCCGCGGGTCCTCGCGGTGCGCGTAGCAACTCATCGATGGTTCATCGACACTGATCTCCCGGCAGCCGGCGGCGACGAGCGCCTCGAGTTCCGCGCGCACGATCGGGAGCAGCGCCTCGGTCACGGCCCAGCGGTCGGCGTAGCGACCGCCGGGGAGAAGGCGGCCGCTGAGCGTGTAGGGCCCGGGCACGCTGGCCTTCAGCACGGGTCCGGCCGGGGCGAGGCGGCGCAGGCGCTTGAACTCCTCGACCGCGCCCAAGCCCCGCGGCGCGCGCAGTTCACCGGTGATGGCGTGCTTACCCCGCTGGTCGTGCGCGGGCGGGCCGAAGCGTCGCGGCGACTCCGTCTCAAGCGCGATGCCTTCGATGAAACCGTAGAAGGAGAGGTTGAAGTCGAGCCTTGTCTGCTCGCCGTCGGTGATGACGTCGAGGCCGGCCTCGACCTGGTCATGCACCGCGGCGATGACGGCATCGTCCTGGATCTCCGCGATGTCGGCGCGGCCGAACTCCGCGAGGTGCCGGCTGGCGAATTCGAGCCAGCTCGGAAACGGGTAGCTGCCGATCACCGACGTGCGCAGGGGGTGGGAGTGCATGACGAAGGAAAAGGGGACGGAGGAGGAAAGGGGAGAGAACTCGAAGATCAGCCCGGACCGACCGTGGCGTAGAGGCGCGAGAGGCGGTGGGCGTGTTCGTCGTAGGCGGCCTCGAAGAGCTCGGTGGCGCGCTTCTCGCCCACGATGGCGCCGGCGGAAAGCACCTTCGGCGGATGGCCGGCGGCGGTGAGCCGCGCGGCGACCTCGGCCTTGATCGCATTCACGACGAGGCAGCCGCCGACCGTGGAGCCCGGCGCCACCGGAGTGTCGAGTCCCTCGATCCGCACCATCGCGTCGCCGACCGGCGCGCCGGTGTCGAGGACGAGGTCGGCGAAATCCATGAGTTTCCGCCCGTCGGCGCGGCGCGACGACGAAGCCGCGGCGTGCGCCGCGCTCACGAGGGCGACGACGCGGATGCCGCGCTGACGAAAACCCTCCGCCATCTCGATCGGCACGAGGTTGCAGCCGCTGGAGGAGACCACGAAGGCGGTGTCGCGGGCGTCGAGCGCGTAGTTGCGCAGGATGCGCTCGGCGAGGCCGGTCACGTTCTCGAGGAACATCGCCTGCCGCTGGCCGTTGGCGCCGACGACGAGGTTATGGAACGAGAGCGAGAGCTCGACGATCGGATTGAAACCGGGGAACGAGCCGTAGCGTGGCCACATCTCCTCGACCATGATGCGGGAGTGGCCCGACCCGAAGACGTGCACCATGCGGCCCGCGAGGATGGTCGCCGCAAACCAGTCGGCGGCAGTGCCGATGGCGGGCAGCTGGGCGGAGACGGCGTCAACCAGCGCGCGGGAGCGCTGGAGGTAGGTGGCGGAGGGGGACATGCAGATGAGCGGAACGCGCGGTTCAGGCGGGACGCAAGGCCTGCGCGGCGGCGCCGAGCGCCCCGGCCCATTCACCGAGCACCGCCGGCACGATAGGCACGGCGTGACCACCCGGGCGCCACTCGATCCGCGCGAGTTCCGCGGCGAGCGGCGCGAAGAGTTGTTCGCCGGCGCGCGCGATGCCGCCGCCGATGACGATCACCTCGGGGTCAAAAAGATTGATGCACGAGCCGACGCCGAACGCCAGGGCGCGCACGGAGTCCAGCCACACGCGCGTCGCGTGCGCGTCCCCGGCGTGGTGCGCCGCGACGAGTTCGGCGGTCGACGTGAAACGGCCGCCGCTGCGGGCGGCGAGGGTGCATTCACCGACCAGCGTCTCGAGGGCGCCCGGCATGCCGGTGATGCTCGGAGTGCCTTCACGATCGAGCGAAAGGTGTCCGATGTGGCCGGCGCGTCCGATCGCGCCGCGCAGCAAGCGGCCGCCGGCAAGCGCCGCGCCGCCGACCCCGGTGCCGAGCGTCAGCATCACGATCTCGCTTTTTCCGCGGGCCGCCCCGGCCCAGACTTCACCGAGCAGCGCGGCGTGCGCGTCGTTGAGCACGGGAACAATGTCCTCGCGGCCGAGCGCGGTCGTCCAGTCGAGCCCCGCGAGGCCCGCGAGTTTGCCCGGGAGATGGGCGATGCTGCGCCCGTCGCGTGCCGCGAGGCCCGGGGCGCAGACGCCGACCGCGGCCGGCGCGTGGCCGAGCTCGCGGGAAAATCCTGCCAACGCCTCGCGGGCGAGGCGCGTCCAGTCGGCGGCGGTCGCGGCGCCGTCCGCGGTGGCGTGGGTGACGCGGCGCAGGACAGTGCCGTCGGACGCCGCCGCTACGGCCTTGATGCGCGTGCCGCCGACGTCGATCCCCGCGGTCCAGGTCATGCGTAGAGGTGGGCGAGACTGCGGCGGAATCCCTCGTAGTAGGCCTCGAGTTGACGCTCGGCGGCGTCGGCCGCCGGGGTGCCGACGAATTGGTGGCTCGGCAGCATCACCGGCTTGTGCCCGCGGCGGAGCAGGCGCTCGGCGGTCTCGCAGCGCAGCATGTTGATCAACATCGCGCCGGTGACAGTCGAGGTGGGACCCGTGCGCCACTCGAGGCCGGGCAGCTCGACCACGCAGTCGCCCGGGGGGCATTGGTTGTCGAGGACGATGTCGGCCACGTCGATCAGCTTGCGGCCCGACGAGTGGTTGGCCTTTGTCCGCGAGCAATGGTCGACGGAAACCACGCCGATCACCGGCAGGCCGCGCGCCTTCGCGCCGAGCGCCATCTCGATGATCAGGGGCCGGATGCCGGACGTGGAGATGAGGATGAACGCGTCGTTGGGCCCGAACTTGAAGCCGTCGAGTAATTGCTCCGCGTAGCCCTCGACCTTCTCGAGAAAGAGCGGGCCACGCAGCCCGTTGGCGCCGAGCGTGGCGCAGTGCTGCGAGATCGCCGACTCGGCCCACGCGTAGAAGCCGACGAAGCAGCCCTGCCGCGGCGTCATTTCCTCGCACATCATCCGCGAGTGGCCGGAGCCGAAGAGGAAGATCAGACCGCCGCGCGCGATGCGCTCCGCGCACAACTCGGCGGCGCGTTCGATCGCGGGCAGCTGCGTCTCGCGGAGACGCGCCAGCAGTTTCTGGGTCTGGTCGAAGTAGTCGGTGGCGGCGGACATGAAAAAGGGAGAGGGAGGGTGAGAGGGAAGGGAGGGGGAAGGTGAGGGT
>JBJTCH010000376.1:0-7994 GCA_046091745.1 Opitutaceae bacterium | reverse complement strand
GGTCTTGGTCGGGCCGGCATCGACGTTGAGGTATCCGGTTTCCGGATTGCAGGCGGGCCAGCGCGAGGGCTCGAAGTTCTCCAGATAGAGCTGACCGGCCTTCACGAGGCCTCGGATGGGGTAACCGGCATCGTTGGGCCGGCCGATGTCGTGGCGCTCCATGCCGATGAGGACGAAGTCGCGGTCGGGCACGACCTGGCCGGAGCGGTCGGCGCGGAAGATGTCGAACAAGCTGCGACCGGCGAACTCGGCCATGCCGGCGCGTTCGCGCGAAAGCCCGGCGACCTCGAGGAACGTCGGCGCGAAGTCCACGAAGCTCACGTGGTCGTCGACGACGCGTCCGCGGCCGGCGATGCCGGCGGGCCAGCGGATGGCCAGGGGGACGTGGTTGGAGAACTCGTACGCGCTGCCCTTGCCGCGAGGAAACGGCATGCCGTGGTCGGAGGTCACGACCACGAGGGTGTTTTCGAGAAACCCCCGCCGCGCGAGCGACTCGAGCATGCGGCCGAGGTGGCGGTCGAAGTGCTCCACCTCGAAGGCGTAATCGAGCAGGTCGTTGCGCACCGTCTCGTTGTCGGGCCAGAACGCCGGCACGCGGTCGATCTCGTCGAGCCGGTGGCCGCCCTTGGCGACCCCGGAGCCGAACTCGTAGCCGCGGTGCGGCTCGATGGCGCCGTACCAGAACGCCCACGGCTTGCCGGCGGGGGCGGCGGCGAGGAAGTCGTCGAAATTGGCGGCGTAGTCGGCGGGGCCGATACCCGAGGCGGGCGGCTTCGCCTTGCGCTCGTTGACCGCGCGGCCGGTCATGAGCCGCGGTTTGCCGGCAGCGTCCTTCGCGACCCCCGGACCCCATCCCTTGGTGGTGTGGCCGACGAACCAGCCGTTCTCCGCGAGCGCTTCACCCCAGCCTTTGAACTCGGCCGGGAAATAGCAGATATGGTTGGCGGCCTCCTTGAGCTGCCAGGAGTTGCGGCCGGTGAGGATCGCGGCGCGTGACGGCGCGCACTTGGCGTTGGGCGTGTAAGCGTGTCGGAAGAGGAGCCCGTCGCGCGCCACGCGATCGAAGTGCGGCGTGCGCACCCACTTCGTGCCGTAGGCTCCGGCGTGCGCGCCCCAGTCGTCGGCGATGGCGAACAGGATGTTGGGCGGGGCGGCCGGCGCGGCGCGCAGCACGGCGGAAGCGAGCGTGAGCAGAAGCGAAATCAGGAGTCGGTGTGATGGCATGGGGTGGAAAAGGAACCGTGGCTCAGGGGCGGTGCGGTTAAAAGAGCAGGATGGCGTTTGATCCAATCGGATTCCTCCGCGTGCGCGCGATGGGTTTAACCACGAAACCGAACGCGGCTCCGCCGCAATCGAAGGGGATTTGAGTTGGAACACAGAGGGCGCCGAGGCCCGACCCGGGTTCGCCGAGCCTGATCCACCGGCCCAAGCCATGGGTCGCATCGCGCTCTCGACTCGCTCCACGGGTGAGTAACCATGGACGGGAAAAGAGCGGGAGACGGGTGAGGGTGTGAGAGAGCAAGACAGCTCCGGCGCAACCGAAGTATCGTTCAGGCTGACTGGCTGCGGGATCGTGACGCGTTGCCGAACAGCTCCGCAAGGGTTCAACCACGAATGGACTTGAAGGATTGTAATACGAACGGACACGAATGAGGAGGTCCTGGTGTAGCCGCGGCTGCTGGCCCACCTGAGGCGGGCCAGCCGCGGATCAAGGGGAGCGGGAAAAAGAAATGGCTCCGCCGCACATGATGCCGACGAATCCGCGGCAGCCCGTCCCGGGGCAGGCAACCGCCGCGGCTACATCGCAGGATCGTTCGGCTGAGCCGCCGACACGACAGGGCGCTAAGCCGAGCCCTCGGGTGCCGGACTTCCGAACTTTCCCAATTCATGCTCCGTGGCTCGGTGGCTCCGTGGTGAAACGGCTTGTTGATTCCGATGGTCGTAAATTCCTGCCGGTGGCCGCCGTGACTGCTTGGCCGCACGGAATACCCGGCGGCGCTCCTCAGCGCTTGCCGGGTATCGAGAACTTCACGGTCGTCTCGGACGACGGTTCGGCCCTGGGCGCGGGCTTCGCGGCCGTGGCGGCCGGCGGGGGAGGGGGCGTCGTGTTGCGCGGCGCGGGGGCGACGGGCGAATCCGCGGCCGGCTGGAAGAGCGGGCCCGCCGGCTGCTTCGCGAAGCCGCGCTCGAGCAGTTCGGCGATCTTGATGTCGCGGGTCTTGCTGTCGGGCGAGCCCATCGTCACCGCGAGCACGCGGCGGCCGTTGCGCAGCGCGGTGGCGGCGAGGCAGAAGCCGGCGCCGCGGGTGAAGCCGGTCTTGAGGCCGTCGACGCCCGCCACCTTGCCGAGCAGGTGGTTGTGGTTGTCCATCTCGATGCGTTTCGGCCCGGGGCGGAACGTCCGGCGCTTCACCGAGGTGTAACGGATGATGTCGGTCGCCTTGAGCAGGTGCAGTGAAAGCGTGGCGAGGTCGCGCGGGGTCGTGAGGTCGCCGTCCTCGATCCGGCGGCTCGACGGCGGCAAACCGTGCGGCGAGCGGAACGTGGTGCGGCTCATGCCGAGCGACTTGGCGCGGGCGTTCATTTGCTCCACGAAGGCCGCGCGCGATCCGGCGCAGTGGACGGCCAGCGCGGTCGCGGCGTCGTTGGCCGACGCGATCATCAGCGCGTGGAGCAGATCCTCGACGGGGAAGACTTCCTTCTCCGCGAGGTAAACCTGCGAACCGCCGGTGCGCGCGGCCTCGGCGGTCGCCGTGACCGGGGTGTCCAGCGCGAGTTCCCCGCGGGCGAGCTTCTCGTGCACGATGAGGAACGTCATCAGCTTGGTGACGCTGGCGGGCGGGCCCGAATAATCCGCGCGGTCCTCGATCAGCACGGCGCCGGTGGCGGCGTCGACCACGATCGCGCCCTTGAACGCGGTGGCGTCGGGGATGCCGTCGTCGGGCCGGGTGGGCGCCGAGCGCTTCGCGTTGGCGGCCAGCGCCACGGAGGCGCCGGTGAGGCAGGCGAGGAGGGCGGGCCGGAGACGGCGCGGGAGGACCATGCGCGCGAGGAAGGTGAATTCGCGGCGCCCGGCGAGGACTTTTCCGGCGGCGCGCGGCGCGGGGATTGACGCCCCCGCGTGACGCGGCCACGGCTCGTGGCGCGCGTGTCGCTTTCCCCGGCCGGGCTTCCGCCCGGCGGCGCCGCGCGCTCCTCCACCCCGCCATGTTCAAGTCGACGCCCCGCGTTTTTCCAGCCCTCGCCACCGCGCTGCTCCTGCCGATCGCCGCGCTTGCCGCCACGCCGCCCGCCGAGGAACGGAAGGACGCGGTGGTCGAACTCAGCCCGTTCACGGTGAACACCAGCGGCGACGTCGGCTACGCCGCGGAGAACACCCTGGCCGGCAGCCGGCTGAACACGCGCCTGCGCGACACGGCGAGCTCGGTCTCGGTCTTCACGCGGGAGTTTCTCGACGACCTCGCGATCACCGACCTCCGCGAGCTGATGGAGTACACGGTGAACGGCGAGATGGACACCAACTCGCAGGGCGCCAGCTCGGAGCAGAACCGCATCATCGGCGGCCATGCGCTCACGGCCGGCGTGCAGAGCCGCGGCCTCATCGCGAGCCTCGGCGTGGACTATTTCCCGAGCATCACGCCGCCGGACCCGTACCGCGTGGGCCGCCTCGAGGACGCGCGCGGGCCGAACAGCATCCTCTTCGGCATCGGTGCGCCCGGCGGGTTGCTGAACCAGACCTCGAAGATCGCGGAGACGCATCGCAACACGGCTTCGGTGCGTCACGGCGTCGGCTCGTGGGGCCGCCAGCGCCTCGAGCTCGACGCCAACCGCGTGCTGCTCAAGGACCGGCTGGCGTTGTCGTTCGCGGGCCTGCACCAGGAGAACGGCGGCTGGCGGGCGTTTGATTTCCAGGACAAGCGGCGCGGCTTCGCCTCGGTGACCTGGCGGCCCGCGCGCGCCCTTACGGTCACGGCGATGGGTGAGACCGGGCGCGACAAAACCGCGGTCGTCCGCTCGTTTTCCGACACCGACCAGGTCCTGGCTTGGTACGACAACCGCGAGGCGTTCGGACGTGCGGCGGTCACTTTCTCGCCGGGCACGGTCGCGCCGACGGCCGCGATGCAGGCGCTCGGGGTGACGGGCCGCGACGGCACCAGGGGCGGGCTCAACCGCCGTGCCGTCTACATCGAGAACGACGGCGTGATCTTCGACGCGATCGGCACCTTCATTACCGGCAGCTACAATTCCGCCGTGGTGCGCGCGCCCGACGGCACCCGTGGCGTCACCGCCTCGGCGCTCCGCATCCTCGACCCGAAGGTCTTTCCGCTTAACGGCAACGCCGTGGGACCCGGGATGTACCGCGACCAGACGCTTTCCAACCACACCCTCACCCTCGACTGGCAGCCGGTGCGCCAGCTGATCATCAACCTCGCGCAGAACTACCAGCGCACGCGCGCCGAGGTGAACCTGATGAACGGCAACAGCCCGCCGTTGCGCGGCGAGGCGAACCTTACCCTCGGCGTCGGCGGCCCGCCCAACCCCTACGCGGGCCGGATGTATTTCGACGGCACCTGGACCCGCGACATCCACTTCGGCGAGACGCGCGAGACGCGACTCTCCGCCTCCTGGTCGCTGGAGCCGCGCCGCGCCTGGCTCGGCCGCCACCGCCTCGCGGCGGCTTACTCCTTGGGCGAGGTCACCGACGCCCGGGCCAACTCGTGGCTCGTGCTCGCCGGCCGGCCCTACGGCACCGACCCGTCGGGCGTGAACAACCGCGTCATCGTCCGCAACTACCTCACCGAGGGAAATCTCGCCACGTACCGGGCGGGCGACTGGCGGCGGCTTCCCTCGACGATCAATTTCGACGGCCGCACATTCCAGACCGCCTACGCCAATGTCGCGTCGGGCGGTGCCGACAACGGCGGGATGATGCAGCGGATCGGTTCGTCGATGGCGGCGGCGCAGAGTTTCCTCTTCTCCGGCCGGCTGGTCACGACCCTCGGGCTGCGCGAGGATCGGGTGCGCAACACCCAGCTCACTTACTTCAATGATCCGGTGCGCGGCGACGTCGTCGACGGCGACCCCGCCCGCGGCACCGTGAACCGCATGCTCGGCCGCACGCGTTCGGCCGGCGTCGTGTGGCACGCCACGTCGTGGCTTTCCGTCATCGCCAACCGTTCCTCCAACGTCGGTGTGCCGCCGCTCGCGCGGACGACCTTCCCCGAGGGCAACCTGGCGCCGCTCTCGAAGGGTCGCGGGCTCGATTACGGCATCGGCCTCGACCTGCTCGAAGGCCGGCTGAACGGCCGCCTCGTGTACTTCGAGGGCAGCGAACGCGGCCGCGTGACCGCACCGGTCGCCAATGTGCTGCGCGATACCAACATCCGCGTCATGGAGGCGTTCGGCGGCGCGCTTGTCGGCGCCGGTCTGCCGTTCAGCGCCGCGCAATGGGAGCCGGTGCGCAAGGCCTACACGCCGCCGGTCAACGCGATTTCGAACGATTTCGATTCGCGCGGGCTCGAGGCGCGCCTCACGGCCAACCTCACGCGCAGCTGGCGGCTCGTGGCCAATTATTCCTACACCGACTCGGGTCGGGTGGGTTTGGCGGGCGAGGCGATCAATTGGTATGGGTTCAAGCAGGCCGACAGCGTGGTGCTGGTGCAGGGCGTGTCGCAGAACGCGGCGGGTCAGTACGTCGTCGATCCCGCCGCCTACCTCGCGGGCGGGGCGGTCGCCAAGTGGATCGAGCTCTCGCGCCTGCACCCCGCGGCCGCGATCGGCACGCTCACCACCAGCAGCGGGCAGCCGGTCGCGCGCGAGATCTTCGATCTGGTCGACACCCTCAACGCCGAGAAGGAGGCGCAGCAGAAACGCTGGGGAGTGCGCCCGCACACGGTCAGCCTCTTCAGTGCCTACGATTTCCGCGAGGGCCGCCTCGCGGGTCTCACCGCCGGCGCCGGCTGGCGCTGGCGCAGCGGCAACGTGATCGGGGAAACCTCCCAGGGGCGCGAGATCCGTGGGAGCATCATCCCCGCCGCCGATCTCATGCTCGGTTACACCCGGCGGTTCGCCCGGCTGCCCGGTCGCGTGCGGTTCCAGCTCAACATCACCAATGTGCTGGATCGCACGGACATCATCCCGGCGCGTTTTGCCACCTCGGCGTCGGCGCCCGATGGGTTCGTGCTCCCCGGTGGCCGCGGGGTCGCCTACAGCCGCTACGATCTGGTGGCGCCGCGCGAATTTCGTTTCACCACGACCTGGTCCTACTGAGCGGGCGATGGAAACGGGGTGATCGAGGGAGGGCGCGGGGGCGGCTCCGCCGGCAGCCAGAATTCGAAACGCGCGCCGCGGCCTCCGGTATCGGCGGCGCGAATCTTCCCGCCCATCAGCTCCACCAGCCGGCGCGAGATGCTGAGGCCCAGCCCGGTGCCGCCTTGGGAAGGCACTGGGTTCGTCTCCAATTGCACGAAGGACTCGAACACGGCTTCGAGACGTTCGGACGGTATGCCGGGACCGTTGTCCGTCACCGCGAACCACAACCGCCGCGGCTCGTCGGTGGTCCAGGAGACGATCTCGACGCGCCCGGCCGGCGCGAACTTCACCGCGTTGCCCGCGAGGTTGAGCAGAACCTGTTTCACCCGCTTGGAATCTCCCGGCCAGACCAGCGCCGTCGGATCCTCCTGATGCGTGCGGAGTTCCACCCGGTTGCGCTGGACTTCAGCGGCGAGGATGCTGGCCACTTCGGCGGCGAGGGCGGCGGGTTGGAAGGGCGCCGTTTCGATGCGCACGGCCCCGGCCTCGAGTTGCGAGTAATCGAGCACGTCGGAGATCACCGACATGAGCGCGCGGCTGGAGCTATCGAGGGTGGCGAGGGTGCGGGCCTCCGCCTCCGTCCGCGTCACCGGCATCATGCGCAGGAGTCGCACCGCGGTCACGACGGCCGTGAGGGGCGTGCGCAGCTCGTGGCTGACCGTGGCGAGGAAGGCTCCCTTGGCGCGATCCGCCGACCGCGCTAGGGTGACGGCCGTCTCCAGTTCCCGCGTTCGTTCCCGGACGCGTCCCTCCAGCTGGACCAGCAATTCCTCGCGGCCGCGCCTCTCCACCTCAAGGCGGTCCGCCATGCCGGTGAGGTTGCGGATCAATTCGCCGAACTCGAGGGGCAGGCCGACCCGGGCGGAGTTTCGCAGGGCGGCCGCTTCGAACGAAGGGGCGCGCGAAAACGCGATCAGGTCCCGCCACGCCTGCAGGAAATCGCGCAGCGACCACGTGGTGAAGAACGACGCGACCAGTACCGTGGTGACCGCGATCAGTAGAGCCCAGGTGTACGCTTCGATCACGGGCCGGATCACAACCCTCCATTCGCGCTGGAGCGTGAGGGTCCAGCCCAGCCCGGGAATCGGCACTTGGGCCGAAAGGAACGACACGCGTTCGGAACCTTTCTCCAGAGTGACGCGTAGCGGTTTGGTCCGGGTCATGCCGACCACACGTCCAAGCGTGGATCCGTCCAGATTCTGGAGGGGCGCCTCCTCAAATCCCTCCCGCGCGATCACCTTGCGTGTCGAGTCGGTCAGGATGGCGCGCCAGTCCCGGCCGGTGCACTCGCGACGCAGGATTTCCTCGAGGCTTCCGACCAGAAGGGAGCCCTCGATCACCCCGAATGGCACACCCTTCGCGTCAAGCATGGGGGCGCTCACCGCGACAATCAGGTCGGTTCCCAAGCCCCTGCCGCGGAATGCGCCCGAGACGTACGGCCGCGCGGTCGCCATCGGAAATGTGTAATTGGTGCGGTCGGTCACGGAGGGACGCGGTTCCCGGTGGCTCTCCGTGGCTTGTGATGCGGCGGGCGCGGCTACGACTACCTGTCCATCGCGGTCGACTGCGATCAAGGACACGAAGAGCCCGAAGCGGGCATGCAACGTGGCGAGGGCCCGCTCCAGGGCGGCGCGGTCGTTTTTCCAGTCGGCCTCCCGCTGTCGCGCGGCGAACTCCTTGAC
>JBJTCH010000375.1:0-3812 GCA_046091745.1 Opitutaceae bacterium | reverse complement strand
AATAACCCGCGGGCTTGAAGTACGCGTCGAGCGTGGCGTCCCAGTTGGTGCTCGATTGCGGAAGCAGGCCCGGATTGCTGACGGTCACGAAGCGGCCGGCCTCGTTCGGGGTCTCCGTCGGAAACATGTTCGTCATGTTCGGCCGGCCGAAGCTGGTGGACCAGCTCACGCGGGCCTTGAGGTTGGCGGTGAGATCGTGGCTCAGGTGCGCGCTGGGGAACAGCTGCGTGTAGCGGGACTCGTTCACGCGGAAGTTGGCGCCGTAGTCGCGGGCGGCGGTGCCGCGCGGATCGGCGACCTGCTGCGCGGCGGTGGATAGGCTCCGTGCGCGCACATAGCCGCGGCCCTCGGTCTCGGTGACCTCGGTGCGGATGCCGCCGAGGAAGCCGGTGCGGGAAAGCCAACCCTGCCGCGCGAACCGGCCCTCGGTCATGAAGTAGCCGGCGGTGACAGTCTCCGTGGCGGATCGCGTGCCGGTGTAGCGCAGTTGCTCGTGAAAATACGCGTCCTGGCTCCAGAGGGTCGGATCGACGAGCGTGCCGCCGCGGACGAAAACGCCCGGGTGCCAGTGGGGGATGCCGAAGCTGGAGCGGTTGGCGGCGGTGGAGTCGTGGGGCAGCGCGGCGGTTCCCGTGTAGCTGTAGCGGCGGTCGCGGTTGATCTGGTCGATCGCGACCTCGCGCCAGTCGAGCCCGGCCTTCAGGAAAACGGCGAGCGAATCGATCGGCTGGAGGCGGGCGTTGGCGGTGAAGCCGCGCACCTGCTCGTAGTCGTCCTGGTCGCGGACCGTGAGCCCGTTGGCGATCGGGCGGTAATTCGCGGGGTCGCGGACGTCGGCGCCGCCGGTCTGGATGAACTGAGGATACAGTTCCGAACGCGTGCGATCGATCGTCCATCCGATGTTGGTGATGCCGCTCACGAGGTTGGCGCCCGACTTGCCGGTGCTGCGGTTGAACTGGTTCCAGCTGTACGCGGCGGTGTAATCCAGCTGGAGGCGGTTCCACTTGTGCTCCGCGCCGAGGCTGACGTCGCCGAAGATGCGCCAGGTGCGGATCATCTGGTCGGTGGACTGGATGGAGGTCGCGGCGGTCTGGCGGGCCGAGGTGATGAGGTCGGTGTAGTCGGGCAAAATTCCGGCGGTGCCCGTGGTGCCGACGACCTGGTTGGTGAAGATGCGCGCGGTGTATTGGTGGACGTAGGGCTCGTCGTTGCGCACCAGCCCGGTGATCAGGCGCCACGTCGTGGCGGGGGAGGTGCGGAGGTCGGCGAGGAAACGGCCGCTGTAGATCTTGCGGTTGTTGTATTTGTCCTGGACGCGGTAGTCGTAATTGAAAGCCGGGGACGTGGCGAGCGGCTGGTAAAGGCGATCGGTGACGAAGAGCCCGTTGGCGTTCTCGCTGTAGAAGGCGTTGAGCGAGACGCCGAGATTGCGCTCCCCGCCGGCGACGTCGAAGACCTCCATGTAGCCGAAGTTGAGCAGCGGGTGCTCGCGGTGGCGCGCGCGCCACGCCACCTGCTCGGTGAACGAGGGCGCGGCCCGCACCGAGGTGGTGTAGTCGAACCGCCGGCGCTCGCGCATGCTGAGCGGTGAACGGCTCTTGAGATTGACGGTGCCGCCGAGGGAGTCGGCGCCGGTGTCGGGCCGGTGCCCCTTCGTGAGTTCCACCTCGGCGAAACCCGCGCCGGTGAACTGCGCGGAGGGGAACTGGCGGGTGGCGCCCGAGCCGGCCTTGAGCCCGCCGTCGATCGTCACGCGGTTGAGGGTGGCGGCCGCCCCGCGCACCTGAATGCCGTTGGCGACGCCGTCGTCGGAGAAGTTCACGGCGACGCCGGGCATGAGGCCGGCGAGTTCGGCGACGCTGAGGTTGGGCAGGTCGCCGTAGGAATCGAGGGCGATGACGTTCTTCACGTTGCCCGCGTTGCGCTGGGCGGTGAGAGCGGCGGCGGCGCCCTCGCGGTCGGCGCTGACCTTGAACTCGCCGAGCCGGTAAACCGCGCTGGTAAGTTCGAAATTGCGGAGTGTCGCGGCGCCGGCGGTGACGCGGAGGGGGACCGATTGCGGATCGAGGCCCGCGTAGGAGACAACGACGACGTGCTCGCCGGCCGGCAGGCCGCCGACGGTGTAATAGCCGCGGTCGTCGGTGCGGGTGGACAAGCCGAGCGCGGGCACCTCGACCGAGGCGCCGCTCAGCAGGTTGCGCGTGGCCTGGTTGCCTACCCAGCCGGAGACGGAACCCGTCTCGGCGCGGGCGGAGCCGATGAAAGCGAACAGCAGCGAAAGCCAGAACACGGCACGCGGCCGGCGGGGTAGGGATGGGGTGGTCATGGGGTTTAAGAAAGCGTTCTGTTGGAATCAGCCGGGCCTGGGCAGGTCGATCACCTGCCGTTCCGCGAGGAGCGCGGACTTTAATGCGGCCCGATTGATCGTCTGCACGGCGGTGCGCGGGGCGATGGCTTGGTCCGCGGCGATGCCGGCGGAATGGCCGAGGACCATGAAGACGGGTTCCATGCGGATCGACCCGTAGGCGACGTGCGTCGCGGAGAGGCACACGGGCACGAGCAGGTTGGCGCATTCCTCGCGACGCGGGGTGAGGGCGTCGTAGCCGATGCCGTACGCGTGCTTCACCCCGAGGCCGATCGTGCCTTCGGTGCGCACGTGGCCGTTCTCGTCGACGTAACGCCGCACGTTGTGGGAATCCATCGCGTAGCCGCCCATGCCGACCGGGTCCGGCACCGGCAGGGTGCCGTCACAGTGGCGCTGGGTCATGACGAGCGCGCCGTGCATCCGGCGCGCTTCCCGCACGTAGAGCTGGTGGGGCCAGTGGCCGGTGTCGGTGAACTCATCCTTCGGATAGCCCCAGTTCTTCATCGGCGCGCGGTATTTCTCGGGCACGCGCGGGTCGGTCGCGAAGAACCAGATCAAGCCCTTCTGCCACGCGATGTGGTCGCGGATGATCCGCTCGCGGGTCGCGTAGTCCGCGTCCGGATAGTCGTAGTTGCCCGCGAGAAGGTTGAAGCCGACCGGGTCCTTGTTATTCGAGTCGCTCTTCCGGTTCGGCATGATCACGACCGGCTCCGGGCGCGGGAGGTTGTTTCCGAGGACGGGGTGCTCGATATCGCCCGCCGTGGGGAATTCGGGCAGCATGCGGGTGCTGTTGAGGTAGCGCGCGACCAGCTCGTATTTCGCGGGATCGTAGTCGGCGGGACGCGAGAACGGCACGCGGTTCCGCGGCTCGTTCGTGAGGCACAGGCGGTAGCAGTAAGCCTGCACGCGCGCGTCGCCCACGCCGACCTCGCCGGGTCCGCCGGGCTGCACGCCGAAGATCAGGCCGCTCGCCGGGTCGCCGGGACGACCGTAAGGATCGACGGCGCGGCGGACGTCATGCGCCGAGGCGACCTTCTGGCGTCGCAGGAGAAATGGCTGGTTGCCGTTGTGCGTCTCGCCGAAAGCGGAATTCGCCTCGCGTCCGACCAGGTATTTGACCCCCGCCTTGGCCATGAGGTCGCCCTCATAGGTCGCGTCGATGAAGACGCGGCCGCGGAAGCGCCGACCGGATTCCATGGTGATCGCGGTGATGTCCGCGTCGTTTTTCTCCACGCCGGCCCGCAGGTCGAGCCGCTCGCCGCGGACCACCTCGACGCGCGCCTCGCGCAGCAGGTCCTCATAGATCCGCTCCGCCACGTGCGGCTCGAAGTAGAACATCACATCCTCGCGCGGATCGTGCTGGTGGCTGCGGAAGTCCTCCGGGCGGCCGTATTTCCAGGCGGCGGGATCGGCGTAGTGTTTCTTCACCCGCTGGTAGACCTCCCGC
>JBJTCH010000374.1:0-8805 GCA_046091745.1 Opitutaceae bacterium | reverse complement strand
CGGTGCCACGAAGCTCAGACGTCAGAGCGCGGCGAGCACCTCGAGCCGGCGGCGGTAACGCGCGCCGACGACCGCCGGGGCGAAACGCTCCGCGATGGTCGCCTGCGCCGCTGCGCCGAGGCGGGCGCCGAGCGCCGGGTCGGCGAAAAGTTCCCTCATGTGCTCCGCGGCGTGCGCCGGATCGGGGTCGGCCCAGGTACCGCCCTTTGCGTACGGGCCGTGACTGCGTTCGAGGGTGACGAGCGGCGCGCGTACGGGCCGGCCGTTGGCGAGGGTGACGAACTCCGCGGTGGCCGACCAATCCGTGCTGATCACGGGTTTGCCCAGATGCATGCACTCGGCCACGGCGAGGCCGAAGCCCTCGGAACGGTGGAGCGAAACGAGGCAATCGCAGGCGGCCTCCAGCGCGTAGAGGTCGGTGCGCGAGAGCGTCTCCGTGATCAGCACCGTGCCCGGCAGATCGCGTACCGACTCGCGCAGCGCGGCGAAGTCCGACTCGTTGCCGGCCACATTCTGGACCTTGAGCACGAGGGCCGCACCACCGCCCGGCCGCGCGGGTGGCAGGGCGGCACGGCGAAACGCCTCCACCGCGGCGCGCGGGTTTTTTCGTTCCGCGTAGGAATTGAGGTCGAACAGCGACAGGAAGAGGAACGCGTCCCGGGGCAGGCCGAAGCGCGTCCGCCACGTCCCGCGGTCCCCGGCGGGCGGAGCGAACGCGATCGCGTGCGGCATCGTCAGCACCGGCAGCGGCGATTTCTCCCGCACGGCCTCCGCGGTGAAGTCGCTCGGGCACCAGATCTCGTCGAAGTAATCGAAGCTCGGCAGCCAGGCGTCGGGGAACTCCGGCAGCTCCCACGCGAAATAGCCGATGTTGTAACGCCCCGCGCGGAAACCGGCGCCGTGGTGATGGTCGATCTCGTGCGCGGCTGGCGGGTCGACGTGGAACACATTCACGCCGTGGGGATTCTCCTCGCCGAGCCGCGCGGCGTAGGTGTCGTCGCCCAGCCGGTTGCGGCAATTCAGCTTCAGCGGCACCAGCGCCGAGGAAAGCCCGGCGGCGTCGGCGGCGCGGACCATGCAGCGGGCGGACTCGCCCACGCCGAGGTCGGCGGTGAGGAAGCCCACGATGTTGAGGCCGAGCCGCGCGTGCCGGCGCGCGAAAGCCGCCGAGAACGGCGCGGCGCGCTGGCTGAAGTCGAAGATCACCTCGCCGTCCGCGGTCGCGATCTTCTCGACGCGCAGCTGCCGGTTGCGGTTCTGCGCACGGAAGCGCTGCCACGGGCCGAGGCCGGTGACGCGGCCGCCCCACGCCAGGAGGTTGGTGAGGCCCGCGCCTTCCAACGAAAACACCAGCACGGCGGGTTCCGCGGAGGTGACCGTCGCGGTGAGTTCCCAGGGTCCTTCCGAGCCCGCCGGAATCCCGCCCGCGGAGGTGCCATCCAACGTGAGCCGGAGCCCGGGCGTTGCCGCCTCGATGCCTCTGGCCTCCGGGTGAGATCGGGCATGTCCGCGCACAATCAGTTTCGTGCCCGGATCCAGCGGCGGCAGACGCACCTCGGCCGACTCGCGGATCCAGGCCGACGCGGGTTCAAACTCGTCGAAGAAAAGGCCGGCGTACGACGCGAAGCGCCGCGAGAAGGCGCCTCCGGCGGGAGGCTGGCGGTTCCCTTGAGCCATGGAGGCCGGAGGCAAATCGGCGCCCCTCGGCATGGCAAAGCTTTCCTCCCCGCGTGTCGTTCGCCTTTCCGCGCGGTCAGGCGGACGCGCTTGCGGGGTGTGCGACGGCGCGGCTCAACGGAAGCGCTGCGACATCGGGCCGTTCCCAAGCGGTCCGTACCCTCCCTTGATCACCCCACCGGCAAAGTTCCCGGCGCCTTGGCGTTTGGGCACGCTCCTGCTGGTCACCTGCCTTGTGTGGGTGGCCCACCACGGACGCTTCTCCGCGGCCGATTGGCTGATGCCGACCGATTATTCCGGTGACGCGCATGAGGTGTTGGCGCGGATCAAGGCGGCGGGGGAGGGCGTGGGCATTCCGCTTCTTCCCCAGCGGATAGACCGGCTCGGCGCGCCGTTCGGGGCGGATTGGAGCGACTACCCGACGCCCGACAAACCCGTGATGCTCCTGCTCGGGGCGCTGTCGCGCTGGACCGGGGTTTTTCTCGCGGCGAATCTCGGCCTTCTTCTGGCGCAGCTGGCGTCGGCGGCGTCGTTCTACCTCGCGGCGCGATGGCTGCGCGTGCGCTGGGAGTGGGCGTGGGCGGGTGCGCTGCTTTACGCGTACTCCTATCACGTCTTTCACCGCGGGCTCGCGCATTTTTCCTTCGTGCTGTCTTGGACGGTGCCGCTCGGGCTGCTGGCGGTCTGGCTCGTGGCGCGGAGCCACCGGCTGAAATGGAAAAGCCGCGGCGCGTTGGTGTGCCTGGGCGCGGCGGCCGGCCTGGGCGCGGGTAATCCGTATCTGCTGCTCTTCTGGGGGCAGTTGTTGCTGTGGGCGCTGGTCGTGCAGTGGCTCGGGTCGCGTCGCCGCGCCAATCTCGCCCTCGGATTTTCGGCCGGCGCCTTCGCGCTGGCGGTGTTCGTTGTCTGCAACGCGGAGCTCTGGTTGCACGCGGCGGAGCCCGACGGCCTGCCGCTGCTGTCGCGCAATTACGGCGGCACGGAGCGTTACGCGCTCAAGCCCGTGGAGATGTTCATCCCGCCCGAGTTCCACCGCGCGGACTGGTTGGCGTTCCTCGGGCAACGCTACCGCCGCTGGTCGGAATGGCACGGCGAGGCGTTTCTTCCCTACCTCGGCGTGAGCGGCATCGCCGGATTGGTGTGGCTCGCCGGTCTCGCCGTCGTGCGGCTGTTGCGCGGCCGGCCGGTGCCCGGGCAGGCGCTCACCGCCGGTTGGCTCATCGCGTACGCCGCGGTCGGCGGCCTCACGAACTTCATCGCGTTTTTCGCGGGGTTTCAGGTCTTCCGCGCGACGAACCGCGTGGCGGTGTTCATCTCCGCGTTGGTGCTCGTCTTCCTCATGGCGCGGCTCTCGCGGCTCACCGCGCGCTGGCCCGCCGGGTTGCGCGTGGCCGCCGCGCTGGCGCTGGCGGCGATCGGATTGCTCGACCAGCTGCCCCGTGGCGTCGCGCCCGAGCGGCGCGAGCGCATCGCGACGGAAGTGGCTTCCGACCGCGAGCTGGGCGCGCGGCTGGAGGCGGCGCTGCCGCGGGGCGCCCGCGTATTTCAACTCCCGGTGCTTGGTTTTCCCGAGGTCGTGCCGCCGCATCGGCTGACGGACTACGAGCACTTCCGTCCTTACCTGGCCACCGATGGCCTGGAGTTCAGCTACGGCGCGGCGAAGCATCGCGCCCGCGGCCGCTGGCAACGCGAGCTGGAGAACGAGCCGGTGCCCGCGCTGGTGCGGCGCCTCGAGGAGCACGGGTTCGGTGCGCTTTATCTCAACCGCAAGGGATTCGGTGATCGCGCCGAGGGCCTGCTCAAGGAACTGGCCGCGCTCGGCTACGATCGCGTCATCAGCGGCCGGATGGGAAACCAGGTGGTCATCCTGCTCCAGCCTGCCGCCGATCCCCCGCCGCCGTTCGCGCGCTCCTTCACGCCGGGGCGCGGCTGGAACCTGCGGCCGGAGAGTGGAGTGCGGTGGGGCGGTGGGACCGTGATGCTGTCGTTCCACAATCCGCTGCGCGTCCCCGTCGCGTTGACCGCAACGCTCGAGCTCGTCGGCGCCAGTGCGGGCGAAGTGCAATTATGGCGGGGAGACCAACGTATCGCGCGGGCGCCGTTGGGGACGACGTCGTCGCGGCTGGTCGTCGATGGTCTGGAGATGGCGCCCGGCCTGAACGTATTCCGGCTCGAGTCGTCCCCGGCCGCCATGCGTGGCGCCGGCGGGCGTGGGCCGCTGCGTGTCATCGGGCTGTTGCGTTCCTCCGTGGGGCCGCCGGGCGCACCCGCGGTGGCCGACAACTGACCGCGGCGCGCCGCCGTTTTCAGGTTCGCCAGCCGGCGGGATTCCGGTGGAGTCGCGCCGGTTTTTCCCGTGAGCACCCCGCCCCGCACCTTCGAATCTTCCGGCGCCGGCCGCGTCCGTCGCGTGCGGGAGGCGCTCGGCATCCTGCCGATGCTCATCGTGGTGGCGGGGGTTTTCGCGGTGCTCACGCCGAAGTTCCTCACCGCCGCCAACCTCATGAACGTGGCGCGCCAGGCCTCGATCAATGTGGTGCTGGCGGCCGGCATGACGTTCGTGATCCTGACGCGCGGCATCGACCTCGCCGTCGGCTCCGTGCTCGGTCTCACCGCGGTCGTCGCCGTGCAATTGTCCCTCGACCCGTCGTGGGCGTGGGCCGCCGTGCCGGCGAGCCTCGCGCTCGGCGCCGGGGTGGGCGCGGTCACCGGCGCGGCTGTGGCTTACGCCGGATTGCCGCCGTTCATCATCACGCTCGGCACGTACACCGCGCTGCGCGGCGCGGCCTATCTCGCCGCCGGGGGCACCTCGGTGATCAACAACGACCTCGCGTTCGCTTGGATCGGCAACGACTACCTCGGGCCCTTGCCGTGGCTCGTCGTCCTCGCCGCGGCCACGATCGGCCTGTGCGCGTTCATCCTGAACCGCACCGTCTTCGGCCGCGATGTCCTGGCCCTCGGCGGCAACCCCGAGGCCGCCCATCTCGCGGGGGTTAACTCCGGGCTCGTCCTCGTCGGCGTCTACACGCTCGCCAGCTCGCTCGCCGCCCTGGGTGGCGTCATGAGCGCCAGCCGTCTCTACAGCGCCAACGGGCAGCTCGGCACCGGCTATGAGCTCGACGCCATCGCCGCGGTCATCCTCGGCGGCACGAGCTTCGCCGGCGGCGTCGGCGGCATCCTCGGCACGCTCTGGGGCGCGCTCGTGATCGCCGTGCTCAACAACGGCCTCACCCTGCTCGGGGTTTCGTTCTTCTGGCAACTCGTCGCCAAGGGTGCCGTCATCGTGCTCGCCGTCGGCCTCGACCGCTTCCGGCGCGCGGCGGCCTGACCCGGCGGCGGAACGGCGCCGCGTTTTTTGACGCGACCTCCCGCTCGCGCCAACGTCTCTTTCCCCGCCATGCACCCCGCCCGTGTTTTCCTCCGGCTGGCGTTCGCCGGCTGCCTCCTCGCTTCCGTTCACGCCGCCGAGACCACCCCGGCCCCGCGCCCGGGCGGCGAGCTCCGGCTCCACAAGTGGTCCGGTGACATCAACGTCCCCGATCCCGTGGCGTGCAGCGTCGACCCGTGGGGACGCGTCTACGTGTCCGCCACCACACGGCGCAAGGTGGGCGACCTCGACATCCGCGAGCACACGATGTGGATCCCGGGCGACGTGGGTCTGACGTCGGTGGAGGAAAAGGCCGAGTTCCTGCGTCGCGAGCTCGCGCCCGGCCGGCTGCGCGCGCCGCGCGGCGGGCTGCGTGACCACAACGGCGACGGCTCGATCGACTGGAAGGATCTCACCCACCACACCGAGCGCATCTATCAGCTGCGCGACACCGATGGCGACGGCACCGCCGACCGCATCACGGTCTTCGCCGAGGGCTTCAACACCGAGGTCACCGGCATCGCCGCCGGCGTCCTCTGGCACGACGGCTGGGTCTACGCCACCATCGCGCCGGACCTGTGGCGGTTCCGCGACGTCGACGACGACGGCGTGGCCGACGAGCGCGAGAAGCTCGTGAGCGGCTTCGGGCTGCACATCGCGTACGCCGGTCACGACATGCACGGACCGATGGTCGGTCCCGATGGACGCATCTACTGGTCGATCGGCGACAAGGGCGTGAACGTCACCTCGCGCGAGGGCCGGCGGTTCGTCTTCCCCAACGAGGGCGCGACGCTGCGCATGGAGCCCGACGGCTCCGGCTTCGAGGTCTACACGCGCGGCAACCGCAACGTGCAGGAGCCGGCGTTCAACGAGGTGGGCGACCTGATCGGGGTGGACAACGACGCCGACCAGCCGGGCGAGCGCGAGCGCTTCGTGCACCTGGTGGAGGGCAGCGACAGCGGCTGGCGGTGCAATTACCAGTACATGGCCACGCGCAGCCCGTGGATGCGCGAGGGCCTGTGGAAGCCGCACTTCCCGGGTCAGGCCGCTTACCTGTTGCCGCCGTTGCTGAGCTACTCGGACGGCCCCGCCGGTTTCAAATATCACCCCGGTGTCGCGCTCGGCGAGGCGCTGCAGGGTACTTACCTGCTCAACGAGTTTCCCTCGGGCAAGATGCGCGCCTTCGGCGTCGAGCCGGTCGGCGCCACCTACCGCATGGTCGACGCGCGGGTACTCAACGAGGGTATCATGGGCATCGGGCTTGCGTGGCATCCGGACGGATCGTTGTTCCTCGCCGACTGGATCGGCGGCTATCCGCTCGACGGCCTCGGTGCCGTGTGGCGGGCCGATGTCGCCGAGAATGCGCGCGATCCCCGCCGCGAGGAAACGCGGATGCTGCTCGAGGAAGGCTTCGGCGGCCGCAATTCGCTCGAGCTGCTCGGCCGGCTCGGCCACCCCGACCAACGCGTGCGGCAGGGCGCGCAATTCGAGCTCGTGCGCCGCGGTCGCAAGGCGGAGCTGCTCGCGGTCGCGCGCGGCACCACCGTTCAGCCTTTCGCCCGGTTGCACGCGATCTGGGGCTACGGTCAGCTCCTGCGGCGCGGGGCCGCTGATCTCGCGGCGCTCTCGCCGCTGCTGCGCGACCCCGATTCCGAAGTGCGCGCGCAAACCGCCAAGGTGATCGGTGACGCCACGGCGGCGGGGAAGACGATCTCCGGGGGCGAATTGGTGCCGCTCCTGGCGGACGCGTCGCCGCGCGTCCGGCTGCAGGCCGCGATCGCGCTGGGCAAGATCCGGGAGACCTCGGCCGTCGACGCGCTTTTTGCGCTCGCGGAACGGGACGGTGCGGATCCGGTGCTGCGCCACGCGGCCGCTTTCGGGCTCTCCGGCTGCGCCGACCGCGCGGCGATTCTCGCCCGGCTGCTTCACCCGTCCGCCACCGTGCGCTTGATCGCGGTCGTGGCGTTGCGGCGTCAGGCCAGCCCCGCGGTCGCGGAATTCCTGCACGACGCTGATCCGCTGGTGGTCGCCGAAGCGGCCCGCGCGATCCACGACGACGCCTCGATCCCGGACGCGCTGCCGGCTCTCGCGGCCCTGCTGGCGGAGCGTCCCCCGGTGGAAATGACGGCGCGGCGCGCGATCAACGCGGGCCTGCGTCTCGGCACCACGGAGGCGGCCGACCGGCTCGCCGCCTACGGTCTGGATGAGTCGGCGCCGCAGGTGCTGCGCGCCGAGGCGCTGCGGACGCTGAAGGTCTGGCGCAACCCGCCGCCGCTCGACCTGGTTGACGGCTGGGCGCGGAATTTTTCTCCCACGCCGGCCGCGGGCGTGCTGGCGCCCCGTTTGCCGGCACTGCTCGCGCTCCGCGACGCGGAGCTCAAGTCCCTCGCGATCGAGGTGATGATCGCCCACGAGCTGCGTCCCGCGCCCGCGGCGGGGGCGGCGATCGTGGCCGACGGATCCGCCTCGCCCGAACTGCGGGCACAGGCGCTGCGCCTGCTCGCCTCCGATGGATGGAGTGATCCGGCGGCGGCCCGTTCCCTCGACGCGGCGCTGCGCGAGGACGCGCCCGCCGCGCTGCACCGGGCGGCTTTGGCGCTCTTGTTGCCCGCCGCGGCGGATCGGCTGGTCGCCGAGGCACCGCGCGTGCTGGCGCGCCGCAGCCTGCCGGAAAAGCAGCATGCGATCGCGCTGCTGGCGCGGGCCGGCACGCCGGCCGCGGACGCTTTGCTCGGCGGTCTCGGCGCCGATCTCGTCGCCGGCAAAATGGAGCCGACCCTCGCGCTCGACGTGCTGGAGGCGCTCGAAGCGCGGTCCGCCGCGGCGCCGGCCCTCGCGGCGCACGTGGCGGCGTGGGGGAAGCGTGCGGATGCCGCGGCGCGGCCGGAACTGCTTGCGGGCGGCGACATCGCGCGCGGTCGCGACCTCGTGGCCAACCACCTCGCGGCGAATTGCACCGCGTGCCACACGGTGGAGAGCTCCGGCGGCAGCGAGGTCGGACCGAACCTGCGCGCGATCGGCGCGCAGCGCGACCCCGCCTACCTGCTCGAGTCGATGCTCAACCCCTCGGCGCAGATCGCGACGGGCTACGGTCTGGTTTCCATCAAACTCAAGGACGGCACCGAGATCTCGGGCACGCTGGCGCGGGAGACCCCGGCCGCCGTCACCGTGCGGCTCTTCGATGGGAAGCAGCGCATCCTGCCGCCGGCGGAAATCGCCGAGCGCAGCGCGCCGGTCTCGGTCATGCCGCCGATGTTGGGCATCCTGCAGCCGCGCGAGATCCGTGATGTCGTGGGTTACCTCGCCTCGCTTAAGGGCGGCCGCACCCCGCGGAGGCGGGCGCCCGACGAGGGCGATTGAGGCGACCGCGACCGGCGGAAAATCCGGGATGGCCGCGAGGAGGCGCAGGAGGCGCAAAAGCCAAGGGTCTTTGGCGGCCTTGATGTAGCCGCGGCTGTTTGCCGCGAACCATGTGGCGGGCCTGACAGCAACCCCGTCCTCCGACTTGTCCTCCGGAGGCTTGGCGAAGGAGGAAGGCGGTTCCGAAAGCCGCGAATCTGAACCGCAGATTTCTCAGATGGCGCAGATGAAAAACCGCAGGGCGTTCGTCGCTTCCGCATGCCCGGAGCGAACGGGCGGGGTGGAACAGGAAGACCGGGAAGATCGTGAAGGCCGGCGCCGAGGGATCCGCGAAATCTGAGTTATCTGTGGTGGAACCGCCGACTCGTCTTCCGACGTGTCCTCCGGAAGCCCGGCGAAGG
>JBJTCH010000373.1:0-4069 GCA_046091745.1 Opitutaceae bacterium | reverse complement strand
AGGTCCCGATGGTCAGCGCGCGAGACCGGCGATGCCGCGCGGGAGCGCGAAAACGGCCGCGGCTTCGGCGTCGTCGAGCTCACGGTTGAACACCGCGAGGTCATCAATCAGCCCGGTGTACGCGAGGCCGACAGTGAGAGCGGACTGGCTCACGTCCCAGTTGAACGTGTTGTTCCACCCCGTGAAGGAGCCTTGTTTCACGCCGTCGAGGTAGAGTGTGCCGCGACCGTCGGGTGCGCCGGAGTTGATGCGGGAAAACGTGATCAGCACGTGCGTCCAGCGCTCGCGGCTGAACGGTGGCCGGTGCACCGCGGTCATCGGGCGTTCCGGCTCCGGCATTTCCTCCCATTTCCGGTTTTGTGGATTCCAGAATCGGGTCACCGCCATGATCGCGAAGCGGAAGTGACGGGGCGTGTGGTCCTTGCTGAACTCGACGAACAGATTTCCCTCGTTCCACGCCTGCCCGACGAACTGCACCGGGTCGCAGTAACCCGGCTCGAGGTCGCGGTCGGGGTCCAGCCGCAGCCAGAACGAAACGGAGCCCTGCCAGTTCCTGGGCTGGTAGCCGAGGTTGTCGCCGCCGCGGTAGAATACCTGCGGCTTGATCTTGCGACGGAATTCCAGCGCGCCGCCGAAGCGACCGGCATCCGGCACGATGCGCGTGTCCTCGGCCGGCGGCAGCCCCGGCGTGGCGTTCGCCCGCTTCGCGCGGTCGGTCGCGGTGTAGACGCGCGGGTCGCCCTTGGCGAACGCGGCGTCGGCCGTCGTGTCGAACGGCGCGTGAAACACGAGGGCCGCCCGCAGCGCGGCCTCCGGCGCGGTTGCGCCGATCGGCATCGCGGGTACGGTGGAAATGAGCGCGGTAAGGAGGAGGCGATTCATGGGGAGGGTGCCCGATTATTGCGGCTCCTGGAAAACTTTGCGAACGCCCGCGCGTATTTTCCACGCGCAATCACCCTGACCTCGGTGCCTCCGTGTCGCGGAGGCGAAATCCTCTAAAATTTCAGACTTCGCGACGTCTGGATCAGCATCCGACGCGTCCCGCTCGTCAGCCGGTTCGCCACGATGAAGGTCGCACGGGGTAGTCGAGGCTGCCGCCTCGGACCTGCCAGAACCAGACTCCCGCTCCCTAGGGGGACGGGAGTCGGTCGGCCTTGTCGGCGGGGCTAGTTAGAACTTCACGCTCACCGACAAGTCGTACTGCGCGGGCATCACGTAGGAGTAACGGTAGACGTTGCGGCCGTCTGACATCGTCGTGAAGCCGGTCTTCCGGATGCCGCCGTTCTCCAGATCGGTGAGGTTGCGCACGCCGGCGCGCACGCGCACCTGCTGGCCCCAGAGCTTCTGGTCGCGCATCACGTAGGCGTTCACGAGATGGGTGCTGCCGCCGATCATCTGCTGCCCGGCGGGCAGGCCGAAGAGGTAGTCGTCGCGCCAGACGCCGTTCACGCCGACGCGCACGCCGCGGAGCAGGGCGGAGTCGCGGGAGAAGCCGTAATCGGCAACCCAGCTGGCGGACCACGGGGCGGCGCGGGCGCCGGTGGCGCGGTCGGCGACGTCGAGCGTGTCGAGCAGGAGTTTCGCGTCGGCCAGCAGCGACGGGCTCTCGTTGCCGCGCTTCACGGCGGCCTCGTAGTAGCCGCGGAACGACGAGAGGTCGGGCTGGCTGAAGACATCCGCGTAACCGACGGTGAAGCGGAGCTGCAGCCCGCGGGTCGGCCGGAACGTGAGCGTGAGGTCGGCGCCCTTCGACTTTTCCGTCGCGGTGTAATTGCGCGCGGCGCTGGCGGTACCGGGCTCGCGGTATTTGTAGCGCGGGTCGCCGGGCAGCACGTCGTTGGGGTTCATCAGGTCCTCGGTCTGGGTGTCGGTGAACGGGATGATATTGTTCCACGAACGCACGACGTTCTGCCGGTCGATCTCGAACAGGCCGAAGCTGAAGGTGGCGCGGTCGCCCCACACGTTGCCCTTGAGCCCGATTTCCTTGGTGACGCCGGAGATGGGGCCGATCGTCACGCGGTCAAAGGTGCGGGCATCCTGGAAGCGGAAGGACTCGGAGTAGATCGTGTAGACGTTGATGTCCTTGGTCAGGCCCACGGTGAGACCGCCGGAGTAGGTGGTCTGGGCCTGGCGGAGCGCGCGGTTCTGCACGTACTCGCCCGGCAGGGCGTCGGCGCGGTTGGGCGGCTGGATGTCCTCGGCCCAGCGGCCCTCCTTGCGGGTGGCGTCGTAGTCCCACGTCCTACCACAGTCGGTGCGCGCGCCCGCCATGGATTGCACGCGGCCCTTCAGGTAACGGCCGCTGGCGGAGATTGACGTGGAGTAGGTCTGGCGCCAAGCGGTGCCGTCCGCGGCGGAGGTGCCGGACGCAAAGTAGCGAAGCGGGACCATGTTGACGGCCGAGGTGACCGGCAGGCCGTCCTTCTGCAGCCGGTCGAAGACCGCGCGGGAGTAGAATTGGGGGTCGTCCATATAGAGACGCAGGACGAGACGGTCGTTGGTGGTGTTGATCGCGCTGGCGGCGCCGGAAAGGGCGGGAGCGATGTTGAAATACTGCCAGCGCAGATTCAGGGCCTGATCCTCGCGATACTCGGCGCCGGCGACAAACAGCTGCTCCATCCATTTGAAGCGATCGAACTTGTACACGGCGGAGCCGCGGAAGGAGTGGACGTCGTTGCGGAACCATTTCCGGTCGCCGCGGCTGTCGATGTAGGGCCGGCCGTTGACGTCGACGCTGATGGTTTGGTCGAACGCGTTGTCGTTACGTTCCTCCTGCTGGGTCTGGTAATTGTAGGCGAGCTCGGTGCTGACGGGGCCAAATTGCTGCTCGAACGTGGCCGACCACGTGCGGAACGGGCGGCTGTGGTTGTCGAAGGAGCCGCGGATGTTGTAGTGCTTGGGGAACCCGTTGATGCGCTTGGTGCCAACCAGCGCGCCCGCGGCGTTGAGCATCTTCACGTCGAAGAATCCGCCCTCGAGCAGGGAGGGCGATCCGCCGGACGGATGGAGGGAGGAGGTGCGGTCGGCGGTCGGCAGCGTCGTCGAGATTATCCACTCGCGGTCCGAGGTGTAGTACGTGCCTGCGGTGCCGAAGGCGCGGCTGCGCGCGGAGAACTCGCGGACCCAGATGCCGGCGAAGCCGCGGACGTTCTCGTACTCACCCTGCTCGAACTCGATACGGATGCCGGTGCGGCGGAACGGTTGCCACGCGAGCGCGACAGTCTCGCCGGAGAAGCGGTAGTCCGAGGCGTCCTGGAACGTGCGCTGGAGGCGGCGCACCGCGTTGAGGCGCAGGGCGAGGTTGGGGCGGATCTTCCGGTTGACGTCGAGTTGGTAGCGGTACGCTCCCTCGCTGGTGTACTGGGCGTACACCTCGCCGAAGTTTCGCAGCAGGGGGCGCTTCGTGAAGACGGCTCCCTGGCCGCCGGGCTCGACCTCGCCGAAGATCAGGGAGTTGGAGCCCTTGCCGAAGTCGATGCGCTCGACGTTGTAGGTGTCGCTCGGGATGTACCAGCGGAAGTAGTTCCGGCTGACGTTGTTCGTCTGCGCGAGTCCGCGGAAGGAGAAGTTACCCTTGTGGTTGTCGTTCTCCATGATCGGCAGCGCGTAGACGTTCGCGACAAACGGCGCCACGTCGTCGGCCGAATCGAGCCCGAGGTCGTCCATGAAGTCGCGCGTGATGGCGTCGATGTTCACCGGCACGTCCTTCAGCGCCTGCTTGGTGCGGTTCGCGGAGAGGGTGTCGTTCGCCGACCAGCCGGTGTCACGCTCGGTGGCGATGATGAACGGCGAAAGCTCCACCGGTTCGTCCCGCGGGGGCGCGGCGGGGGCGGTCTGGGCGGAGACCCGACCGGCCGCGAAACCGAGGGCGGTCACCAGCAGCGGAAACTTGCGATGGAGGAGACGGGATTTCGAAGGGTGCGATACGGTTTGCATGATCAAATTCAGCAGTGAAAAAACGTTAAAAGAGTGTGTTGGCAAACCCACCATCCGTGATGGCTCGAGGTGCCCTGGCGTCCACGGCGCGGCGGCCCGGTCGCGCGAATGCCGCCGCGCCGGGGCCGTGAGG
>JBJTCH010000372.1:0-19841 GCA_046091745.1 Opitutaceae bacterium | reverse complement strand
ATACCGGGTTCCCCGGGTGGCGTTCATCAACAAGATGGACCGTGTGGGTGCCGATTTCTTCCGCGCGGTCTCGGAAATGCGCGACAAGCTCAAGGCCAACGCTCACCCGCTCTTCATTCCGATTGGCAAGGAGGATCAGTTCCGTGGCGTGGTGGATCTGGTTCAGCAGTTAGCTTACATTTTCGACGACACCACGGACCCCTTGGGCATGACTCCGGTCACGGCTCCGATTCCCGCCGAGATGGCCGATCAGGCGAAGGAGTATCGCGACAAGCTCATCGAGGCGGTTTCCGATTTCGATGATGTCATCGCGGAGAAGTATCTGGGGGGGGAGGAAATATCGGTCAACGAGCTGATGCTCGGCATCCGCAAGGCCACGATCTCACTCCAGTTCACGGGCGTGATTCCCGGCTCCGCCTTCAAGAAAAAGGGGGTGCAACGTCTTCTCGATTGCGTCGTTAACTATCTCCCCAGTCCGATCGACGTTCCGCCGATGACCGGTCAGGATAGCGACGGCGCGGAGGTTCCGGCCTCCGTTGATGACGCCGGAAAACTCGCGGGTCTGGCCTTCAAGCTTTGGACGGATCCGTTCGTCGGTAAACTCGTCTTCTACCGAGTTTATACGGGGACGATCACCAAGGGAATGTCTCTTTACAATCCGCGCACACGCCGCAGTGAACGCGTTTCACGCTTGGTTCTGATGCGCGCGATCGATCGCGAGGATATCGATATCGCCTATTCGGGCGATATCTGCGCGGTCGTGGGCGTTAAGGAGGTCATCACCGGGGATACGCTTTCCCACGAGGATTTTGATATTCGGCTCGAACCGCCGACGTTCCCGGAGCCCGTGATCTCGATGTCGATCGAGCCGAATTCCAAGGGTGACCAGGAGAAGATGTCGACCGCCTTGCAGCGCCTCGTGGCCGAGGATCCGACACTTCGGGTTAAGACCGATCCTGATACGGGTCAGACCATTTTGGCGGGAATGGGCGAGCTTCACCTCGACATCATCCGTGACCGCATGAAGCGCGAGTTCAAGGTCGAGGCCACCGCCGGCAAGCCGCAGATAGCCTATCGTGAAACCGTGACTCGTACCGCCGACGGCGAGGGTAAGTTTATTCGCCAATCTGGTGGTAAGGGCCAGTACGGCCACGTCATCGTAAAGCTTGAGCCGAACCAGAAGGGTAAAGGCGTTGAGGTGGTCAACGAGGTCGTCGGTGGTGCGATCCCGAAGGAGTTCATCAAGCCTGCGACCGACGGAATCCTCGAGGGTGCGAACAATGGCGTAGTCGCGGGTTATCCCGTGGTCGATGTTATCGTTCGCATCGTCGACGGCACGTTCCACGAGGTCGACTCGTCCGAACTTGCCTTCAAGATGGCCGGAATCTTCGCCCTCAAGGAAGCCATGAAGAAGGCGAATCCGATCCTTCTGGAGCCGATCATGCAGGTTGAGGTTACCACTCCTGAGGATTACCAAGGGGACTTGATGGGTGATATCAATCGGCGTCGGGGTCAGATCCAAGGCATGGAGAACAAGGCGGGTGCTTGTATCATCAACTCCTTCGTACCGCTTGAGACCTTGTTCGGCTACGTGACTGACATCCGCTCGCTCTCCAAGGGACGTGCCTCCGCCTCGATCACTCCGTCCCACTTCGAGCAGGTGCCCAACTCACTTCTGTCCAAAATCGTCGAGTCTTCCTCGAAGGCTCCAGCCCGTACCTGACCCACGTTCTTTTTCGCCATGAAAGGCCAACGAATTCGCATCAAGCTCCAAGGTTTCGACTATCGAGTCATCGATCAATCGGCCCAGGACATCGTGGAAACCGCCAAACGCTCCGGGGCGCGGGTTTCCGGTCCGATTCCGCTCCCGACCCGCATCGAAAAGCTTTCGGTCAACCGGTCTCCCCATGTCGACAAGAAGTCGATGGAGCAGTTTGAAACCCGTACCCACAAGCGTCTCATCGACATCATCGAGCCCACCGCCCAGACGGTCGATGAGTTGAAGAAACTCAATCTTCCGTCCGGCGTGGACATCACGATCAACGTCTGATAACTCCGACGGCTCCAAACCTCACCTTTACCGAATAACCCCCGGTTTCACTATCTACAGTTAGCAGTTGTCTGTGTGCCCGACGGCACCGCCAGACCCCGCGCTAAAGTAGGTCCGCATAACGGAAATATTCCACCTACCGCTTAGCCTATGATCTCCGAAATTCTAGGTAAAAAGCTTGGCATGACCCAAGTATACGATGCACAAAACGTGCTCGTGCCCGTGACTGTGGTCGAAGCCGGTCCCTGCTCCGTCATACAGGTCAAAACTGTCGCGACCGACGGTTACAACGCCGTCCAGATCGGCTTTGCTCAAAAGAAGTCGAAGAATACTTCCGCCGCTGAGAGCGGACACGCCAAGAAGGCCGGGTTGGAGCAAGCGCCGCGCGTCTTGGCGGAGGTTCGTCTCGACGCGGCCCCGGCCCTCAAGGTGGGCGACGTAATTAACGCGTCCGCCTTTGCGGAGGGGCAATTGGTCGATGTCATTGGCGTGACCAAGGGCAAGGGCTTCCAGGGTGTGGTGCGCCGTTGGCGTGTTGCTGGTGGTCCCGCTTCCCATGGTTCCATGTTCCATCGCCGAATTGGCGCCATTGGAATGAGACAGACACCGGGCCGCACTTGGAAAAACCAAGCCATGCCCGGACACATGGGCACCGTCAGGCGCACAGTTCAAAACCTGCGCGTGGTGAAAGTAATCGCTGATCGGAATCTCATCCTGGTAAAAGGTGCCATTCCGGGTGCCAATGGCGACGATGTCATCGTGCGCTCCGCGATCAAGGGGCAGCGGACTGTCCGCGCGGCTGCGGTACCGGCCGCTGCGAAGAAGGAAGCGGCGCCCGCCAAGAAGGACGCCGGTAAGAAATAAGGAGATTAACGCCCAATGAAACTTACGGTTTTCAGTTCCGACGGGAAAACGAGCTCCGAGCGTGATTTTGCCGGACTACCCACGTTTGAAGGAGACAAGGGACTCCAGGCGGTCAAAGAAGTGATCGTCGCGATCAACGCCAATAACCGCCAAGGAACGCACTCCACGAAAACTCGGGGGGAGGTTCGCGGTGGTGGCAAGAAGCCTTGGCGCCAGAAGGGGACCGGCCGCGCGCGCGCGGGATCAATTCGCTCCCCTCTTTGGGTTGGCGGAGGCGTTGTTTTTGGGCCCAAACCACGTGATTACTCCAAGAAGGTCAACGGCAAGGTTCGCCATTTGGCTTTTTGCCGCGCCCTGTTCGATCGTGCTTCGTCCGGTGAACTCGCGGTGATCGAGGCTTTCGACGGAAAGATTTCCAAAACCAAGGCGATGGACGAAATCGTCGGTCGTATCGCTCCGGCGGGTCGCGTATTGTTGGTGGACGCGCCGTTCGCTGAGTCCACGTCCCGTGCGTCCCGTAACATTGAGCGGGTGTCCCTGCAGGAGGCTTCTAAGCTGAACACGTTGGATTTGGCGCAGTACGCCAAGATCATCGTCAGCTCCAAGGCTCTCGAGGCCATACTCTCGCGCGTCAACGGAGGGAAAAACTAATGCAAGCCGACCGGATACTTAAGCTCGTTCGTCTGACTGAGAAATCGAATAAATTGTCCTCTGAACTCGGGCAGTATACGTTCGAGGTCTTTGGCGATGCCACCAAGCATCAGATCGCCGAGGCTGTTGAGCGCACCTTCAAGGTGACGGTACGCCGAGTGAACACCCAAAACTATCGCGGCAAGAACAAGCGCAGCCGTCAGGGTCGGCCGAGCGTAGGGTCTGATTTCAAGAAGGCCATCGTTACGCTCAAGGCCGGAGACAAGATCGAGTTGGTCTAAGCCGCAGGATCAACTGGAGAACATCAAAATGCCTATCCATTCATTCCGTCCGCTCACTCCCGCCGGGCGATTCACTTCCCTGAACAAGACCACGGGCGAGCTGACGCAGAAGCGTCCCGAGCGCGCCCTGACCGAGTCCTTCGGGAAGTCCGGCGGCCGTAACGTGTATGGTCGCGTCACTTCCCGCCATCGCGGTGGTGGCCACAAGCGTCTCTATCGCGTTGTTGATTTCCGCCGGGACGTCTTGGACATGACCGCTCGTGTCCAGGCGATAGAGTACGATCCCAATCGTTCCGCCAACTTGGCCTTGGTCGCTTATACCAATGGGGAGAAACGGTATATTCTGGCACCCAAAGGCCTCAGGGTGGGCGACCAAATCTTCGCTTCAAACAAGGCGACTACGAACGACTACACCGTGGGTAACAACTTCCCTCTGGCCATTATTCCCCCGTCGACGCGCTTGCATTGTGTTGAGTTAGTTCCTGGTCGCGGCGCGCAGATCGCGCGCAGCGCCGGAGCTGGACTTGAGCTCGTGGCGATCGAGAATGAAATCGCCACCTTGAAGATGCCCTCCGGCGAGTTGCGCCGCGTCAATGCCCGCTGCCGGGCCACGATTGGAGAGGTTGGGAATGGAGACCATAATCAGCAGTCCTTGGGCAAAGCGGGTCGCAAGCGGTGGCTTGGAGTCCGGCCAACCGTACGCGGTATGGCCATGAATCCGGTCGACCACCCCAACGGTGGTGGTCAGGGTAAGTCAAAGGGTGGTGGTGGCCGTCAGCAGCTCGTTTCCCCGTGGGGCCAACTCGCCAAGGGATTCCCGACTCGGCGCCGGTCCAAGCCATCCAACGCGCAGATCATCGTTCACCACAACGGCCGCAAGCCGCGTGGCCAGAAATAATCCTGTTCCTTTCGTACCATGGCTCGCTCCATCAAGAAGGGTTTCTTCGTCGATTATCACCTGCTCGAGAAGATCGAGAAGGCCGTCAAATCCGGCGCTAAGAAGCCGATCCAGACTTGGTCTCGTCGCTCGACGATCACCCCTGACTTCGTCGGCCACACGTTCAGCGTGCATAACGGAAAGGCGTTTGTGGCCGTTTACGTCACGGAGAACATGGTAGGTCATAAACTCGGCGAATTTGCCCCGACGCGCACCTTCAAGGCGCACGGTGGAATGACTCGTAAGGAAGTCTGATCGCGTCCACGTGTCTTCCCGCTTCTCCATCTCCCTCCTGCTTTTCCGGGTGGGTCTCGTAGTGGGCCTGATAAATACCGTTCAGGCTTACGCCGGTTCGGAAACGGTTGCGGTGATCGCCTTCGAGCGCACGGCGAGCGCGGACCTCGTTTTGGTCGGCGCAGGGCTTGGCTCAGGTCTGCGACAGGGGAATGACCTGCCTTGTTTCTCGGGAAGGCCGGCGAGTCGCACAGTTGCTCCTCGTCGAGGCGAGGCAATCCGTGAGCTCTGCACTCATCGTCGGAATGGCGCCTGGGGAATCCGTGAGGCGTGGGGATGCTGTCAGCATCAAAACACTAAAACTCTGAACCAATAACGAAAACAAAGGACTGGTGGTGCATCGCGCCACCGCTGTCGCCGGCCCTGCCGGAATCTCACCGAAGTAAAATGGAAGTCCAATCCCTCACTCGTTACGCCCGCATGTCACCGAAGAAGGTGCGTGAGGTCGCTCGTACAATTCAGGGCCGCAAGGCAGCCGATGCGGTAGAATATCTAACGCTCGTTCCCCGTAAGTCCGCGCGCCTGATCGCCAAGACCTTGAAGAGTGCGATCGCCAACGCGGAGACTAATAACAATCTGTCGGCGGACTCGCTGATCGTGAAAAGCGCGATCATTGAAAACGGACCCGTGCTCAAGCGCTTCAAGGCCGGGGCTCGGGGAACCGCCATGCCCCGTCGGAAGAAGATGTCCCACATTCGGATCGTTCTGACCGACGGATCGAGCAACTCTTAATCACCTCACCATGGGCCAAAAGACTAATCCCGTCGGTTTTCGCCTAGCTGTCCGTCGCAACTGGCAGTCCCGCTGGTTCGCGGGCAAGAAGGACTTCGGCAAGCTCCTGGCCGAGGATCAGTTGATCCGTTCAAAGTTGATGGAAAAGCTGAAGCAGGCCTCGGTGCCGCGAATCTTCATTGAGCGTGCTTCTAACAGGGTGCGTGTGAAGATCTATACAGCTCGTCCCGGCATCGTCATCGGACGCAAAGGGCAGGAGATCGAGAAAATCAAAGAGGATCTCGCGAAGCTCACGGGCAAGGAAATCCTGCTCGATATTCAGGAGGTTAAGAAGCCCGAGATCGAGGCGGCCTTGGTCGCTGAAAACGTGGCCCTTCAGCTAGAACGGCGCATTGCCTTTCGTCGGGCCATGAAAAAGGCCGTCGAAATGGCGATGGCGCTTGGTGCGGAGGGCATCCGTATTCAGTGCTCCGGCCGCCTTGGTGGTGCCGATATCGCCCGTCGCGAATGGCAGCGCAAGGGCCGCGTTCCTCTGCACACCCTGCGTGAAAACATCGACTACGGATTTGCCGAGGCGCAGACGGTGTACGGCAAGATCGGCGTGAAATGCTGGATCTGCAAGAAAGAGGCCGACAACAACTGATCTTTCGCGCCCGAAACCTGATACGAGGATATTTTTCCCATGGCTCTAGCTCCCGCCCGAACCAAGTTTCGCAAGTCCCAGAAGGGCTCCCGCGCCGGCAATGCCAAGCGCGGCAACACTCTCGCGTTTGGAGAGTTCGGCCTTCAGTCGCTCACCCGCGGCCCGATGACGGGTCAACAAATTGAGGCGGCTCGTGTCACCATCTCGCGGCACCTCAAGCGCAAGGGGAAGCTTTGGATCCGGGTTTTCCCGCACAAGCCTGTTACCAAGAAACCCGCCGAAGTCCGCATGGGTCAGGGCAAAGGCCCGGTTGAATATTATGTGGCGACGATCAAGCCTGGGGCTGTGCTGTTCGAACTTGCCGGCGTTCCTCTTTCAACCGCCAAAGAGGCATTCCGTTTGGCCGACGCCAAGCTGCCTTTCCATTGTCGCTTCATCCAGCGTGACGCGTCCGCGTCCTGATTTCTAAACTACGGGAAACCCTCGTCATGACTTCCAAAGAAATCCGCGAACTCGCGCCTGCCGAGATCTCCACGAAACTGCGCGAGGTGCGGGAACAGCTGTTGCAACTCCGCCTTCGCAAGCAAACCGGACAGGTCGAGAAGACCCATGAACTCCGTACCCTTCGCAAGACGATTGCGCGTCTTGAGACAGTATTGACCGAGAAAAAAGCCGGAGCCAAAGCTGCCTGATTAAAATCCAGTAAATTCACGCCATGTCCTCCGCCACCAACGGTCAGCGCACGCAGCGAAAGACCCAGATCGGCTTCGTTTCCAGTCGTTCTGGCGACAAATCCATCAAGGTCACTATCGCCTACAAGACTCCTCATCCGCTCTACCAGAAGGTAGTCAACCGGCAAACCGTTCTCCATGTGCACGACGAGAAAAACGAAACCGTTGTCGGTGACAAAGTGGAGGTTATGGAAACGCGTCCTCTTAGTCGTCTGAAACGCTGGCGCGTCATTTCCGTTCTTCAGAAGTCTGTGGCTGCCGATGCTGCGGCCGTCAGCGAGGCGGATGTAGCGGCGGCGGTTCCCACGAAGACCCGCAAGCCTGCGGAAGCCGCCGCGACGGCTGCGACCACCTGAAGTGGCCGCTCCTAAGTCGAAAAACTCTACCGGGGAAAATCCATGATCCAGCTCCGATCCATTCTCGAGGTGGCCGATAACACCGGCGCCCGCAAGGCGGCTCTCATCCAACGGATGGGCCAAAAGACCGCCTACGCCCACGTTGGCGACGTGGTAACCGTTCACATCAAGGAGAGCACGACTGACGCCACGGTCAAGAAAGGTGAGGTTGCCAAGGCGGTTGTCGTACGTACCAAGGCGCCGATCCGTCGCGCCGACGGCAGCTATCTCCGGTTTGATAGTAACGCAGTGGTGATCATCGACGCGACCAATAATCCGCGGGGTACGCGTATCTTTGGCCCCGTCGCCCGCGAGCTTCGCTCGAAAAACTTCATGAAGATCATCTCGCTCGCACCGGAGGTACTTTAAGATGCCGAAATTTCACATCAAACGCGGCGACCTAGTGGTAGCCATCGCGGGTGCCCAGAAGGGCAAGTCGGGAAAGGTTCTAGAGGTTTTGGCCCCCACCGGTCGCGCGCGCGTCGAAGGTCTCGCGTTGATCAAGCGCCACCTTAAAAAATCGCAGGAGCATCCCCAGGGGACGATTGCGGAGCGCGAAGGCTCAATTCACGTCAGTAACCTGATGCTGCAGTCGGTGTACGATGCGAGCACGCGTCGGAAGAAGCCCCAGCCTGCCTCGTCTGCATAAGCGTAAACCGCACTAATTCACTAGCAACACTCCGTGGCCGGGGTCGGTAATCCCGGATCATCACAATGAGCAAAGTTCCCAGTCTGAAGAAAGCCTACCTTGAGCAGGTCGTTCCTGAGCTCGTCAAGAGCCGTGGCTATGCGAACCCGCATCAGGTTCCGAAGATCGTCAAGATCTCCATCAATACCGGAATCGACGCTGATGCCGACAAGAACCAGATCGCTGACATTCAGCGCGATGTGGCTCTGATTGCCGGTCAGAAGCCGGTCTTGGCGAGGTCCCGCAAGGCGATTGCCAACTTCAAGCTTAAGCAAGGACAGGCGGTGGGCTGCCACGCGACTCTACGCGGTGCCGCGATGTGGGAGTTCCTGTATCGTCTGATCGCCGTTGCCCTGCCTACAATTCGTGACTTCCGGGGCGTTCCGTCCAAGCTGGACGGCCAAGGGAATTACAATCTGGGCATCACGGATCACTCCATCTTCCCTGAGATTTCCATCGAAAACCTCAAGAAGCACATCGGCTTGGATGTCACGATCGTGACGACAGCCCAGACAGATGACGAGGGCCGGGAGCTTCTTCGTCTGCTGGGGATGCCGTTCCGTCGCACTGAACCCGCTCCGAAGGCCGCCTAATCCAGTACCGCCATGCCGAAGACCTCTGCCATCGAGCGCAACAAGAAGCGCATCCAACTCGTCGCCAAGTTCGCCGCCAAGCGTGCGGAGTTGAAGGCGATTCTAGTCAATCCGTCGACAACGGACACCGAGTTCTTCGCCGCCCAGAAGAAGCTCCAGAAGCTCCCGAAGAACTCCTCCCCGGTTCGCGTCCGCAACCGCTGCTCACTGAGTGGTCGGCCGAGAGCATATAACCGCAAGTTCGGCGTGTCCCGTATCCAGTTCCGTGAACTGGCTCTGGCCGGTAAGATCCCCGGCGTAATCAAATCTTCCTGGTAATAAACTCTGGCCTGCGGGGGTCGGGGCGTTCGCCTCCCGGATATGACCCGCTAGCCTTTATCCACTACATCCGCCATGACCGATCCGATCAGTGATTCTCTCACGCGCCTGCGCAATGCATCCAAGGCGCGCCTCGACGACTGTGTGATGCCGCACTCGCGGCTCAAGGAAGCCATTGTTGGCATCCTCAAGACGGAGGGCTACGTGGCGGACTTTTCCAGTTCGGTTGACGCCCAGGGCCACAAAACTCTGGTGGTCAAAATGAAATACGTGGATGGAGTTCCCGCCATCACGGGGCTTGCGCGCGTATCAACCCCGGGTCGCCGCCTCTATTATCGGTATACCGAAATTCCTCGGGTTCTTAACGGTCTGGGCATCGCAATACTCTCCACTTCGCGAGGACTGATGAAGGACGCAGATTGCCGTCGCAACAAGGCTGGCGGCGAGTTGCTCTGCAATGTCTGGTAACCTCCGCAATCACAACAAGCTTTCGTCACGTTTTTCATTATGAGCAGGATCGGCAAACAACCCGTTTTGATCCCCGACAAGGTCAAGGTGACCGTCTCCAGCGGAACCGTGCTTGTCGAGGGGCCCAAGGGCAAGGTTCAGCGAACGTTCGCTCCCGCGGTCAAAGTCGAGGTGGCCGACAAGAAAGTCACTTTCGCCCCAACCGAGGAAACGCGATTCGCAAACGCCATGTTCGGCACGGCCCGCTCCATAGTGGCCGGAATGGTCAAGGGCGTCACGGAGGGCTATGTGAAGGAGCTCGAAATCCAAGGCGTCGGATTCAAGGCGAATCTGAAGGGTAACCAGCTCGACCTCTCCCTGGGCTATTCTCACCCCATTTTGATGGAAATTCCCGATGGGATCAAAGTGACGGTCACCGACCAGACCAAGTTGAAGGTTGAGGGGGCCGATAAGCAGATGGTCGGAGCCGTTACCGCCGAGATTCGCGGTTACTACCCCCCTGAGCCGTATAAGGGCAAGGGAGTGCGCATCGTGGGCGAGCGTGTGCGTCGCAAGGAAGGCAAGACTGTCGCCTGATCCGGGAGCAAAGAATCATGAATACTATCAACAAGGCGCGCCTTCTGCAGAACCGTCGTTGGCGCATTCGCAAGAAGGTCGTCGGCACGGCCGCTCGGCCCCGACTTGCCGTCCGTTTCTCGACGAAGCATATCTACGCGCAAGCCATCAACGACGAGGCAGGCGCCACCTTGGTGTTTCTTTCGAGCTTGGACGCCGGTCTCCGTCAGCAAAAGCTCAAGGCGAATATTGCGGGAGCCAAGGTGTTGGGAGCGGCCTTTGCGGAGAAGGCTAAGGCGGCCGGTATCACGGCGGTCGTCTTTGATCGCAGCGGCGCCCCCTACCACGGTAAGGTCAAGACGTTTGCCGACGCCGCCCGTGAGGGTGGTCTAAAATTTTAACGAACGCATGAGCACAGAGAATTCCGCGCCTGATTCAGCAGTATCTGCCACGGAAACCCCCGTGGTTGCCGCCCCGGAGCGTCCCCAGCGCGAACCGCGCGGCGGATCCCGGGGGCCCGGTTCCCGCGGGCCTCGTCGCGACACCGGCCGTCGTGATTCCCGTGAGAAATCCGCCGAGGGTGAAGGGCCCTCGATGATCGAGAAGGTCGTCTTTATCAACCGGTGTGCTAAAGTCGTCAAGGGCGGGCGCCGTTTCTCTTTCGCCGCGCTGGCTGTCGTGGGTGACGGCAAAGGCCGCGTCGGTATCGGCTACGGCAAGGCCAACGAGGTGCCTGATGCGATCAAGAAGGGTACGGCCAATGCCCATAAGCACCTGGTCAACGTCAAGCTCAAGGGCGACACCATCCCTCACGACGTTCTCGGTGAGTACGACGGCGGCCGGGTTCTTCTCCGGCCCGCTTCTCCTGGCACCGGCTTGATCGCCGGCGGAGGCGTCCGCGCGGTCCTCGAGGCGGCGGGTGTTAAGAATATCCTCACAAAATCGATGGGGTCCTCGAACCACATCGCGGTGGTGCATGCCACGCTAAACGGCCTGTTGAGGCTTCGCCTCGCAGCTGACGTGGCTCAGATACGCAAGTCGGCCTGACCTTACACCAATTCCAATTAATCCGAGTCTTCCGTTGCGTCTCAGTTGCAGCGGTCGGCGCCCTCCAACAGGAAATACATGAAACTTCACGAGCTCAAAAACGTTCCAGGCGCAGTTCACCGCAAGAAGCGTGTCGGGTGCGGCGAAGGTGGCGGCAGAGGTAAGACATCGGGCCGGGGCGGCAAGGGCCAGACGGCTCGTTCCGGAGGAAGCATTCGCCCCGGTTTCGAGGGTGGTCAGATGCCCCTCTATCGTAAGCTGCCCCATCGCGGTTTCAATAATTTCAACCACCGAATCGAGGCCGCCGTCGTCAATGTCGGCGATCTCAACGGCCTCCCCGCTGGAATCAAGGAAGTGACTTCGGCCGTTCTTGTCGAACATGGCTTGCTCCGTTCCGGGGAGACGTCGGTAAAGGTTCTCGGCGATGGTGAGATCGCGCGTCCCCTCAAGGTGACGGCTTCGAAGTTCTCCGGATCGGCGAAGGAGAAAATCGAGAAAGCTGGCGGCCAGGCCGTCGTGGCCTGAGGTAACTCGTGCGGCATTGTCGCCCTAACGTCTCTTTGGCGCTTAAGGGCATGAGCTGTTGAATCGTTCTAATCCCAACTGTGTTCTCCGCTTTCTCCAACTCATTGAAAATTCCGGAACTACGTTCCCGGATTTTTTACACGCTCTCGCTACTCTTCGTCTCGCGGGTTGCCTCGATCATTCCCCTGCCGGGTATTGATCCGCATCCTTTGCAGAAGTTCTTCTCGGAACAGGCGGCTTCCGGAGCCGGAAATTTGATCGGCCTCTATAACATGTTCACGGGCGGGGCCCTCACGAAGGGAGCCATCGCTGCCTTGGGAATCATGCCGTACATCAGTGCCTCGATCATCTTCCAGTTGATGACCGCGGTGGTTCCGGCGCTAAGCCGCCTTCAGCAAGAAGGCGATGTCGGTCGCCAGAAACTCACCCAATACACCCGTTACGCCACTGTGGTGATCTGCCTCATCCAGGGCACGCTGCTGATTCTTGCCCTTAACAACCCCGGACAGCTTTTCCCTGGGTATGATGTGGCGACTTACGGTCCCATCGTGATTGTGAGCAAGTGGAGTTTTATACTCACATCAGTTATCTTCATGACGGCGGGTACGATGCTGCTGATGTGGCTTGGGGAGCAGATTACCCAACGCGGGATCGGAAATGGGGTTTCGTTGATGATCACGGTCGGTATTCTCGCTGACATCCCTGGCGCGGCCGCCCAGACCTATAGCCTTTTCTTCCGTCCCGTCGGTACCGGTGCAAGTCTCGGTCTCCCGCAGGCCGTCATCATGGTGGCGCTCTTCCTCATCGTTACCATGGGCATCATCGCGGTGGTCCAGGGCCAGCGAAAGATTCCTGTGCAATACGCCAAGCGGGTGGTCGGTAACAAGGTGATGGGGGGGCAAAGCTCTTTTCTGCCTCTGAAAGTTAACTATTCGGGCGTCATGCCCGTGATTTTTGCCAGCGCGATCCTTCTCTTTCCGCAGCAGATCTTCTCCTGGATCGGGGCGACCTACCAGTTGAAGTTTCTCACGGAGTTTTCCCAGAATCTTCTGCGGGGCCACTGGACCTACTACTTCTTCTACACCACCCTCATACTTTTCTTCAGCTACTTCTGGGTCTCTGTGATGTTCAAGCCGATCCAAATCGCGGACGACCTAAAGAAGTACGGGGGATATATCCCTGGAGTGCGTCCCGGTGAGCCCACCGCTCAGTTTCTTGATTTCATCATGACTCGGTTGACGTTGGCGGGAGCGATTTTCCTCACCGTAATAGCCATCATGCCCGACGTGCTACTCTTCGAGTTGAACGTTCCCACTCGAATCGCTTATTTCTTCGGCGGAACCGGTATGCTGATCACCGTTGGCGTGATCCTGGACACGATGCGCCAGGTGGAAACCTTCCTCCTGCAGAGGCATTACGACGGATTCCTGCGCAAGGGCCGTATCCGCGCCAGAAGCGCTAATCCGCAGCAGGGCGCGACGGGGGAGGCCCTGAGCCAGGACGCTGTCATGAAGCTCGCCCTGCCGATGCTCGGTTTACTGCTGCTCGGCACCGCCATCTGGGCCTACAAGGCTTTCGTAAAATAAGTTCTTTACTAGCGTCGACGTGGACGGCAGTCTCTTATCCTTGCTGGGTTTCGGCCCCGTTCAAAAGTCCAAGTTCCTTGTACTCGGTCCTTCAGATTCTGGCAGTTCAGCGCTGTTGGACCGTTTGAGTTCTTTGAATCTAGAGCACGTCTCCCCGGTTCTGCTGAAGACTCCGGGGATTTCGCGTCGCCCGGCGTCCGCCGCGGCCAATGAAAACAGCCTCCTTGCGCCTATGCGCAGGTGGTTCTTCGCGCGTAAACCTGACGCGGGATTCGTCCTTTCGGACTTCCCGGCTACGTTGCTCCAAGCCAGAGTGTTCGATGAGTGGCTCGAGGCCCGTGATGAAGCCCTAACCGCTGTTTTTGCGGTGGACGGAGCACTTGAGTCAGTTGTCGTGCACTATCGCTCGCTCGGATTGTTCCGAGAGGCGGCATCTGCTCATTCGCGGTGAAAATCCCGATTAAAACCGGTTTAGCCGTCCAGCAGATGCGTGAATCATGCGTCATCGCCGCGACGGTTCTTGAAAATCTCAAGCCGCTCGTGAAGCCCGGAGTGACGACGCAGGACTTGGAGGAGGCCGGCCGTGAGTTCATCGCCCGGCTTGGTGCGCGCAGCGCCTGTTTCGGTTACCAGAACGGTATACGTCGGTATCCGGCGCATACCTGTATATCGGTGAACGATGAGGTCGTTCACGGGATTCCGAGCCTTAAGAGGGTTTTGCGCGAGGGAGACTTGGTCTCTCTCGACATAGTCGTCGAGCACGGAGGCTTCATTGGGGATAATGCCTGCACGGTTCCAGTCGCACGCGTCTCACCTGAAGTCGAAAAGCTGCTCCGCGTCACGCGCGAGGCTTTGGCACTCGGCATCCGTGAGGCGGTCGTGGGCAATAAAATCGGTGACATATCCCACGCCATCCAGCGTCACGTCGAGGACAACGATTTCAGCGTCGTTCGCGAAATGGTGGGACACGGGGTCGGCGCCCGCATGCACGAACCTCCGGAGATTCCCAACTTCGGGCGGCGTGGTACGGGCGATCGCATCCTTCCGGGAATGACTTTGGCGATCGAGCCGATGGTCAACGCCGGGGGGCATCGCACCAAGACGCTCCCTGACGGTTGGACGGTCGCAACCGCTGACGGGTCGCTCTCCGCTCATTTTGAGCATACTGTTCTCACCACCGACGAGGGGCCTGAAATCCTCACCATCCCTCGCCGTTACATTTCTCCCTGATCATTTTCCAACACACATCAACCCGTTCATAAAACCATGCCTCGTCTTCTCGGCGTAGAAATTCCCGCCAAAAAGAAAGTCGCTTACTCGCTCCGTTACATCAACGGCATCGGGCCGACGCGCGCTGACCTCCTCGTGAAGGAAGCCGGTTTGAACCCCGATATGCGGGCCCAGGACCTCACCGAGGAGCATCTCAACAAAATCCTCAATATCATCACCGAGCACAAGTGGGTGCTCGAGGGTGATCTTCGCCGCGAAATTGCCGCGAATCTCAAGCGCTTGCAGGCGATCAATTGCTACCGAGGCATCCGCCACCGCCGCAGTCTGCCGGTGCGCGGCCAGCGCACCAGCACCAACGCCCGTACCCGTAAGGGGCCGCGCAAGACCGTTGGTGTCACGAAGGCGAAGGAAACCGCGTAACCCATTCCATCCATGGCCGAAGAAAAGTCCGCCCCTAAGAAAGAGAAGACCGCCAAGCCCGCCGCTGAAGGCGCGCCGGCTGCGCCCGCCGAAAAGAAGGCCCGCGCGCCCAGAGGCGCCGCCGGTGAGAAGGCCGCGCCTGCGGCTGCCCCCGCCGCGGACGGTGCCCCTGCGCCCGCCGCAGAGCAAAAGCCGGTTGAAATGGTTCATGGCGTCGCCCGCCAGCCCACGGCCGAGGAACTGCTGAAGGAAGAGCTTGGCGCGATCAAGGTCCGCAAGGCTAAAGGCTCGAAGAACGTAACGTCGGGAATCGCCAATGTCCTCGCCTCGTTCAACAACACTATCGTCTCGATCACTGACCTGAAGGGCGCCGTGATCGCTTGGTCGACCGCTGGTAAGTGCAACTTCCGCGGCTCGCGCAAGTCCACCGCCTACGCCGCGCAGGTTGTGGCCCAAGACGCCGCGCGCAATGCCATGGCGCACGGTCTGAAGGACGTCGTCATCCGTGTCTCAGGTCCGGGACTCGGTCGCGACTCCGCGATCCGTGCGCTTCAGGCCGTCGGTCTTGAAATCACCTCCATCGTCGACGTGACGCCGATCCCGCACAACGGCTGCCGTCCCCGCAAGCGCCGCCGCGTCTGATCGCCCGCGCCCGCCCGCGTCGCCAACCCTCCCTCCAGCTGAAAACCAACAAGTCATGGCTCGTTATACCGGCCCATCCACACGCATCAGCCGCCGCTTTGGCCAGCATTTGCTCGGCTCCGGCAAGGCCCTTGAGCGCCGCGGCTATCCGCCCGGCCAGCATGGTCCCAAAATGCGCCGCAAGGTCTCCGAGTACGCCGTCGGCCTGAACGAGAAGCAGAAGCTTCGGTTCATCTACGGTCTCCTCGAGCGGCAGTTCCGCCGCGTTTTCGAACTCGCCAAGCGTGAGCGCGGCGTCACCGGCGAGCGGTTCCTGCAGCTTCTGGAGACTCGCCTAGACAGCACGGTCTACCTGCTGGGTCTGGCCAAGACCCGCGCGGCCGCGCGCCAGTTCGTCAATCACGGGCACATACGGGTGAACGGCCACACGGTCGACATCGCCAGCTACAACGTGCAGGCCGGCGACGAGATCGAGGTCAAGAACACCCCGGCCTCCCGCCAACTGGCCACGCGCTGCCTCGAGGAAAACCGCATCCGCAACGTGCCGGGTTGGCTTACGATGAACCCGGAGTCCTTCAAGGCCACCGTCGTGCGCCTGCCGACGCGCGAAGAGATGACCCAGGACATCAACGAGCAGCTCATCGTCGAGTTCTACTCGCGATTCTGACCAGCCGGCTTTCCCTTCAGTCCATCCGCACAACTTCAGGACTCCCCGCCATGCCAAAACGCCTCGGAAAGTTCGAATTGCCCAGCAAGCTCACCAAAGTCGAGGAGGGCTCGACGCCCACCTATGCGAAGTTCATCGCCGAGCCCTTTGAGGCCGGCTACGGCCACACCATCGGCAACTCGCTGCGCCGGGTGTTGCTCAGCTCCATCGAGGGCGCGGCGATCTCCTCCATCAAGATCGACGGGGTCAACCATGAGTTCCAGTCGATCGATGGCGTGGTGGAGGATGTCACCGACATCGTGCTTAACCTGAAGAAGGTCCTCATTGTCTCCCAGAAACGTGAGCCGGTGAATCTTCTCATCAAGACCGCCAAGACCGGTGTGGTCACCGCCGGCGACATCCAGGCCGACGCGAACATCCAGATCATCAATCCGGACCAAGTGATCTGCACGCTGGACCACAAGCGTTCCTTCGAGGCGGAGATCGAGATCAAGACCGGTCGCGGCTACTGGCCGGGCGAAAGCAACAAGAAGGAGGAGCAGGCGATCGGCGTCATTCCCGTCGACTCACTCTTCTCTCCGGTCCGTTTGGTCAAATACACGGTCGATGCCACCCGCGTCGGACAGATCACCGACTACGACAAGCTGATCCTCGAGGTTTGGACGGACGGTCGCATCACGCCCGATGACGCCCTGAAGCAGTCCGCTTCCATCCTAAAGCACCACCTCGATGTTTTCGATCGCGTCAGCGAGGAGCAATACGAGTTCGAGAGCCAGCAGTCCGAGGTGAGCGAGGAGCAAAACAAGTTGCGCAAGCTTCTCAACATGTCGGTCAACGAGATCGAGCTTTCGGTCCGCGCCGCGAACTGCCTCAACAACGCGAATATCACCACCGTCGGCGAACTCGCGATGAAGACCGAGCAGGAAATGCTCAAGTACCGGAATTTCGGCAAGAAGTCGCTCAACGAGATCAAGGAGAAGCTCGAAGCCCTCGGCCTTTCCCTCGGAATGAAGTTCGACGAGCGTCTTCTCGACACGAAGAAGGAAGCCTGATCTCGCCTCGGAGACGGTCCGGGCAGTGCCCGGCGGCCCCCTCCGAGCCCCTTTAATCACCGGGCCCTCGCGCCGTCCGTCGCCGCTCCACGCTGCGGCCGGATTGCCGACCGGGGGTCCGAACCAAAACCAAAATGCGTCATAACAAACACCATGCCTCCCTGGGCGTGACCCGCGAGCACCGCCGGGCGATGTTGTCCAACCTCGCCGCGTCGTTGATCGATCACGGTCGCATCCAGACCACTCTCACCAAGGCCAAGGCTCTGCGCCCCTTCGTCGAGAAGATCATCACCAAGGCCAAGCAAGCCGCGGCCAAGACCGAGCGGAAGGACGCGATCCATCTCCGCCGGCTCGCGCTCGCGGAGGTTCGCGACGAGAACGCCGTCAACAAGCTCTTCAACGAGCTGCACAAGGAGTTCGCGAATCGCAACGGCGGATACACCCGCATCTACAAGCTGGGGCCGCAGCGCCAGAGCGACGCCGCCGAACTCGCGATCATCGAGTTCGTGAAGGCTGAAGACCAAGGCTACAAGAAGTCCAAGGGTCGTCGGTCCGGCAAGGCCAAGACCAGGGCGCCCAAAGCTCCCGAGGCCGCACCGGCCGCCGAGGCGCCCAAGGCCGACGAGCCGAAGGCCTGATCGCCATCTGATCTCCTCTGCGACGCGCCGGACTTCCCGTCCGGCGCGTTTTTTATCGCCGTTCCGCAAGGAGCGGCGATTTTCTCCCGCGATGCTGGATTTCACCGCGGCCACCGTGGTCTATTGCGCGCTTGTCGGGGCGCTTTTCTGCGGCCTCTGGATCTACCACGACCGGCGGAGCTATTGGCGGGCTGGGAAAACGCGTGGCCAGACCGCCTTCCATTGCATCCGATGTGACGCGATCTACGCCTTGCCGGGGTCGCACGTCGATTCCGGCGGTTGTCCGAGATGCGGGCATTCGAACGTGCGTTTGCGGTTCTAGTCCGCGCAGGCCCGATAGTTCCGCATGCCAACCCGCGATGATCACTTCGAACGCCCGGCAGGGTGGTTGGAGCGCCATAGCCGTCTCGTGGCGGCCGGCGTGGTCTTCGCTGCCACAGCCGCTCTTCTGGTACTATCCTTTCCGCCCTTCCGGCTTCCGGAGGCAGCCTACGCGATGCTCGTGCCCGGGGTATTCTGGGCTTACACGCGACCCGGCTTCAGGCTTTACGCCACCACCATTCTGACGGCCCAGGCGGTGGGTTGGACCCTCCTGCTGGGCTGGCTGCACCATGTTACCTGGGTCGGGTGCCTGCTTCTGGGGCCTTTCGTCGGCGTGTGGGTGGGGACGTGGTATTTGGCCGCATGGTGGCTGATGCCGCGAATCATCGGTCGCCCTATCCCGCAGCGTTTGATCGCAGTGTTGGCGCTCGCCGGAGCATGGGTGGTACTGGAATGGACCCGCAGTTGGCTGCTGGGAGGCTTTCCGTGGTTGCCACTGGCGGCCAGCCAATGGGAGCGCACGAGCATCCTGCAAATCGCCGCCTACACGGGTTCGGGCGGGGTATCTTTCGTTCTCGTGATGATGAATCTTGGGTTCGCGGCCTACGCGCACCGGTTGTTCCGGGAGCGGGCCGCGGGGATCAACAAACGGAGCCAGGAGTTTTTTCTCGCCCTGTTCCTGCTCATGGCGTGCGTGTGCGTCCACTTCCAGGAGTCATTCAACCGGCGTGGGTACTCGGTTCCATTCATGCGCGTTGCGCTGGTGCAGCCGGATATACCGCAGGACGTGAAGTGGGATCCGGGGCGGGCGCCGGCCATTCTGGGTGTGTTGACCTCGACGACCCTGGAGGCCGCGGCGGCACAGCCGGATCTCATCCTCTGGCCCGAAGCGGTGACGCCGCTGGCGGTGCGGGGAGACGAGTCGGCGAAGAACTTTGTCGAGACTTTGGCGCGTCGGGCGGGGCGACCTTTGCTCTTGGGTTCCATTACCGTGGAGGGACGCGGAGTGGCAGAGGAGTCCTGGTTCAACGGCGCTTTCCTGGTCACGCCGGCCGAAGGCGTGGCGACCTCCTATTACGCGAAGCGAAAACTGGTGCCGTTCGGGGAATATGTTCCCGTGCGCCCATTACTCGGATGGTTGGAGAAGGTGGTGCCGGTCGGAGGGGACTTTTTACCCGGCGATTCCGCAGCGCCTATCCTCGTCCCCGTCCGAGGTGAGCCCGTGGCGTTCGGGCCTTTGATCTGCTACGAGGACACCTACCCTGAGTTGGCGCGGCTGAGCGTCCTGAGCGGAGCGGGAGTGTTGGTGGTGCTGACCAATAACGGCTGGTTCGGGCAGGGTGGTGCGGCGCAGCAACATGCGGCGCACTCGGTGCTGCGGGCGGTGGAAACCAGGCGTCCCGTGCTGCGCTGCGGGAACGCCGGCTGGAGCGGCTGGATCGATGAATTCGGCGTCGTGCGTTCATTCCTCTCCGATCCGGAGCGCGGAATCTACTTCCGCGGGAGCCGATCC
>JBJTCH010000371.1:0-23143 GCA_046091745.1 Opitutaceae bacterium | reverse complement strand
AGGCGGTACTTTGGAGCATCCAGTCCTCCCGCGCGGCGATCGTCGCCCTTTGCGCAGGCTCAGCGCTGTGGTGCATCGCGCGCCGTTGGGAATATGTGCGGGTTCAGTTAATCTTGGCCGCGATCGCCGCGACGGCGTTGGTGGCGGGCTCGGCTCTGAAAGTTGGAGCGATCGGTGCGAACCCGCTCGGTGAGATCGCACGCAGGATCGTTTCCATCGCGGACTTCTCGGGGAGTATCGCCTATGAAAACGACGAGCATGGCTATCTCAGCGACAACAACCGGTTCCGGATAGTCTGGTGGCGACAAGTCGCGAAGGAAGTCGCGGAAACCAATCCCCTCGTTGGGCTGGGCTTCGGGCATGATCTCAGCCGCGGCTTTGTCCGCGCCTACGACCAGGACTTCGGAGAAAACTTCAGCGCGCGCAGTCCGCACAGCATTCTTTTCACCGTGCTGGGACGAATGGGCGTGGTTGGCTTGCTCGCATGGCTCGCGATCGTCGGCTCCATGCTGATCTCGACTCTGCGCGCCATCCGCCAAACGGGTCCGGAAGGACTCAAGGCTCTCGGCTGGTGGAGTGCTACCTGGGCGTTGTTGGTGAGCGCCTGTTTCGGCGTGGTTCTCGAGGGACCGATGGGGGCCGTGCTGTTCTGGACGCTGCTGGGCATCGCCGTTCAGGAAGGCCGCGCCAAAGCGCCCGCGGCCGCGTGATCTTGCCGCGGCGAGGGAAGTCGGATCCCCTCGCCGCGGTTCATGCCAGCTTCCTCCTCCGCCTCCTTGCCGGCCCTGCGGCCCGTCACGCGTTCCTCCTGGGACCTCGTGACGCCGGTCGCGCTGGTGCTGCTCGGAGTGATCGGCGTGGCTTTCATCTATTCCGCTCAGCTTTCGGTGCTGCAGGCCCGGGGCGCGGGGACGTCGTGGCTGCGTCAGGATTGGTTCAAGCAGGCCTTGTTCCTCGGCGCGGGAGGCGTCGTGTACTACGTGGTCGCCCAGATCGACTACCGCTTCTGGCTGCGGATCGCGCACTGGTTCTACCTGATCTGCCTCGTGCCCCTTCTGATCGTGCTGATCCCGGGTATTTCCGGCGAGGCCGCCGCGCGCTGGGGCGCTCAACGCTGGATCCCGCTCGGGCCGTTCTCGTTCCAACCTTCCGAGACGGCCAAGATCGCCGTGCTGCTCATCACCGCGGGCATACTCATGCACTCGCGGATCGGCACCGTGCGGCAGTCGCTCGGCGCGCTCGCCAAATTGGCCCTTGCGGCGGGTGTACCCATGGTCCTGATTCTGCTTCAGCCCGATCTGAAGTCCGCGATCGTGCTGCCGCCGATGGTGTTCTCGATGCTCTACGTGTCCAAGCTGTCACCCCGCTTCTTCCTGGGGGCGCTCGGCGCGTTCCTCCTTCTGCTCGGGGCCGTGGCGTGGGACACCAGCCGCTACGTCGACTACATGCGGGCCAACCAGAAGTCGTTCTCCCGCGACAAGGGCGCGTTCGAGGAGTCGACCTGGCTGCGCCTCCCGCTGCACGACTACCAGCGCAACCGCATCCTCAGCTTCATCAACCCCGACGAGTACGACCCCAACGGCATCGGCTGGAACCAGCGCCAGTCGCTGATCTCCGTCGGCAGCGGCGGCCTCGCGGGGAAGGGTTGGACGGAGGGCACGCAGGCCCAGCTCGGCTACCTGCCGCGCTCGGTCGCGCACAACGATTTCATCTTCGCGGTCATCGCGGAGGAAAAGGGATTTCTGGGAAGCATCACGGTCCTGGGCCTGTTTGGGGTGGTTCTGTTCAACGGCATACGCATCGCCGGTTCCGCGAGGGACCGGCTCGGCGCCCTCATCGCCATCGGCGTGACGGCGCTGTTCACGGTGCATGTGTTTGTGAACATCGCCATGACCATCGGGCTGGTGCCCATCACGGGCATACCGCTTCCCCTCATCAGCTACGGTGGCTCCTTTGTGCTCAGTTGCTGCATGCTGCAAGGACTGGTCCAGAGCGTCTGGCGCTTCCGGAAGGAGTTCGCATGAACCACCTTCCCCGCGTCACCGACCGCCCTGCCAGAATCTCCTGCGCCGCAAACACCGCACCGGGGGCCGCCATGGCAAAAACCAAAAAAACCCGCCATGAGCGATCAAACCCAACCACAGCCCGGCGTCCCGCCGGATGTCACCCGCCAGTATGACGAGGAACTCGTCAACCCGCCTCCGCAGACGGAGGTCAAGCCCGTCAGCGCCGAGGAACTGAAGGCCGGCGCCGCCGAACGCGCCAAGCAGCGCCCGCTGCTCCAGAAGATCCTCGCGGTCTTCCAGAAGGAGAAGGGCTCGTACCGCGAGCTCATCATCAATTCCGAGCCGCTCGAGAAGCGCGTGGCGCTGCTCGTCGACGGCCGTCTCGAGAAGTTCGAGATCGAGCGCGAGTCCGACAACCGCATGGTCGGCGGCATCTACAAGGGCCGCGTCAAGAACCTCGACCCGGGCCTCAAGGCCGCGTTCGTCGACATCGGCTACACCAAGAACGCGTTCCTCCACTACTGGGACATGCTGCCCGCCGCCGCCGACTCGTCCGTCGAGGTCGTGCGCGTGAACAAGCGCAAGAACGCCCCCGAGCGCCCCGCCGAACCCACCGTCAAGGACATCCCCACCCTCTACCCGCCCGGCAGCGAGATCGTCATCCAGGTCACCAAGGGCCCGATCGGCACCAAGGGTCCCCGCACCACGACGAACCTCTCCCTGCCCGGCCGCTACCTCATCCTCACGCCGTTCAGCGACGGCTGCGGCATCTCCCGCAAGATCGAGGACCCCCAGGAGCGCAAGCGCCTCAAGCAGCTCATCAACGAGCTCACCCTCCCCGAGGGCGTCGGCGTCATCGTGCGCACCGCCGGCGCGGGCAAGAAGTCACGCTACTTCGTCCGCGACCTCCACATCCTTCTCAAGACGTGGGAGCAGATCCAGGCGAAGATGAAGAACGACCGCGCCCCGGCGTGCCTCTACCAGGAGCCCGACCTCGTCGAGCGCACCGTGCGCGACTTCCTCACCGAGGAGGTCGACCGCGTGCTCATCGACTCCAAGGACGACCATGAGCGCACCCAGAAGCTCGTCGGCCAGATCTCCAAGCGCAGCGCCGGCAAGATCGCCCTCTACAAGGACAGCATCCCGATCTTCGAGCGCTTCAACATCGAGCGCCAGATCGAGCAGACCGGCCAGCGCAAGGTCCCGCTCCCGTCCGGCGGCGAGATCATCATCGACGAGACCGAGGCCCTCATCGCCATCGACGTGAACACCGGCTCCCACCGCAACCGCGGCGGCGACGAGAAGAACGTCATCTACGCCGTGAACCTCGAGGCGGCGGCGGAAATCGCCCGCCAGATCCGGCTCCGCAACCTCGGCGGCCTGATCATCATGGACTTCATCGACATGAAGGAGCGGCGCCACCGCAACGCGGTGTACGAGAAGATGGTCGAGCTCATGGCGAGCGATAAGGCGAAGAACCACATCCTGCCCATCTCCCAGCTCGGCATCATGCAGATGACGCGCCAGCGGCAGCAGGAGTCGCTCTCGTCCAACCTCTACACCGACTGCCCCTACTGCCGCGGCCGCGGCATCGTGAAGAGCGCCACCACCATGTCGGTCGAGCTCCAGCGCCGCCTCAGCTCGGTCGTCCGCCGCCTCCAGCTGCGCAACGACGGCAAGGAGTACTCGCTCCGCGTCATGGTGCACCCGAGCATCCTCGAGCGTCTCCGCAGCGAGGACGCCGATCTCCTCGTGCGCATGGAAAAGCTCTTCGGCGTCAAACTCGCGTTCCGCGCGGACCTCAACTTCCACGTCGAAAACTTCAAGATCATCAACGCCATCACCGGCGAGGACTACCGCTGACGCGGCGGACGTCCCGCACGACGGATCACGGGGGAGGCAGAACGGACATCCGTTCCGCCTCCCCTTGTTTTTTACGAGTCGCCCGCCGCGGAACTTTTCCGCCGAAACTGCCCGGCCAGCCAATGACCTCAAAACCCTCTTCGAATAAGAATCACGTCGCCGGTGAGGAACGAGGGGCGGGACTGGGAAGGAATTCCGCCGACGGGCGCACCATGCCCGCGGCCGCGGCTTCGATTGTAGGGTGAAGACCCGCGGCGGCCGCCGCGAAGATCGCCGCGCCGAGGCACGCCGGTTCCGCGACCGCAGGGCGCACCACCGTGGCGCCGAGCGCGTCGGCCTTCAGCTGCAGCCACAGATCGCTGCGTGCACCGCCGCCGGTCGCGACGATCCGCGCGACCGGACGCGACCCTGCCACTTGCGCCACCAGACCGGCGTGCGCCCGCGCCACTGAAGTGAGGATTTCCAAGACACCCGCCTCGACCGGATCGGGATTTTTCTCCCGCCGCGCGCGGTCCGCGGCGGCGAGCAGCTCCTCGAGCGTTCGCCCGGGCGCAACGCGACGCTGGTAGTTTTCCAGTTTCCCGGCGCCATCGGCGTCAAACGTCAGCCGGTAGAAACGGCGGCCATCGGCGTGAGGACCATGGTAACACCCTGGCCGAGACTCGGGTTGATCCACCAACGCCAGCGCCGCCAAGACGGTGCCCGTGGAAATGCTTACTTCGGCGAGCGAGCCCGCGCCAGCGCCCATCGCCGCGGCGTGGTGATCGATCGCGCCGACCGCGAATGGAATGCCCTGCGGTAGTCCAAACCGCGCGGTTGCGGTGATCCCGGTGCGACCGCATGCAGCCCCCGGAGCGAGCGGACGGGAAAATTTCGCAGTATCCAGTCCCAGACTGTCGAAGGCCTCCGGCCACCACGTCCGAGTCCGCAAATCCTGCAGCCCGAGAAAAGCCGCCGTGCTGGCGTCACCCGCGCGCTCACCGGTGAGCAGGAACGTGAGGTAATCGGAAATCGTCATCACCCGCGCCACCCACGCCCAGAGTTCCGGTCGCTCGCGTCGGAACCAACGCAACTTCGGCACCGCCGACTCGGCCCCAAATCCAGCATGGCCTATCCTTTGCCGGAACTCCGACGACATACCGAAGGCCGCGACGTCCGGTTCGATCGGTGCCCCGCGGGTGTCGGTCCACAACACCAACGGCGTCAGCGGCCGGTCTCCGGCGTCGAGGAGCACGAAGGTCGTCGCCTGGGAGGAGTACGAGATCCCCGCGATATCACCGGCGCCCGCTCCAGCCGCGCGCAAGGCCTCGTCCAGACCGGAACGCAACAGGCCGATGAACCGCTCGACCGGTAATTCCACGCGACCCGGAGCGGGAGCGTCGGTTACGACCCGCACGCGCCCGAGCCCACGCAGCGCACCGTCGGACGAGAAAATCCCGACCTTGAAATAGGAGGTTCCCAGATCGAGGCCGAGCAGCAGTCGCATGGGGGACGCGCTAGCCCCGGCCCTCGAGCAAGGCGAGCGTGGTCTCGACGAACCGCGGTCCGTTTTCGGGCCCGAAGACGGCGTTGGTCGCCTCGTAGACCCCGCGGGCGGCGGCCTCGGGGGTCACGATGTACCCCTGCAGTTCCCCGTTGGCCATGGTCAGCACAAAGGCGGACGGAAACCTCCGGCGCACCTCGAGGGCGTACTCCACGAAAAACTCCCCGGGCCAGCCGACGAAGCGCCACGGGCCGACGGAGATCACCTGCACCTCCGCGGGCACGCATTTCCGGAGCGCCTCGGCCAGCCGGCCGTCGAGCGCGGCCCGCGACAGCTCCGCCGTTTCCTCGGCGCCGAACCAATCGCACTCCGCGGTGCGCACCGCCTGCCGCGGGGCGCCGGCGGCACGCAGCGCCTCGAAGCGGGCGCGGGCGGCACGTTCGGCGGCGGCGGCATCCTCGGGGGAAGGAAACCGCCGCGGCTCGAGATCGAGGAAGCGATGCGACGCAGAAACCGGCAGCGCATCCGAATACGAGATGCCCGGAACAACGGCCGCGATGGCACGCCCGAGGTTTTCCCCGAGCCGCCGGGCCTCCGCGAACGTGTTCGCACGCGCGACGTGGCGCGGGCTCTGGTTGCCCGACGCGCCGTTGTGGAAGAGCACCGGGCAATCGGCGGGCAACGCCGTCCCTTGCAGGAACGTTCGCGTGAAATGCGGAAAATCGCCGCTGATCAGCGTGGAGTCCTCGTGCAAGACCGTCGGGTGCATGGCGTAGGCCACCATGCAGGCGATCGCCCGTCCATCGGCCCGCGCGCGAACCATGAGCACCGGCACTTCCGGATCCGCGGGACCGGCGGGGTCGTGGCGGTTGGTGCCGACGCCCTCGGCGCGGGCCACGGCGAGACCGGCCTCAGCGGGAACGGCGGAGCGCACGGCGACCACGGCGGCGGCGACCATCCGCTCGCCGGTGAGGCGCAGGTACGCACGGTCGGTGCGCGGCACGACCGGGTCGGCGGCGTTGCTCACGTAGTCGACCGTCACGGGTCCCGAATGCGTGTGGGTGGCCGTGATCATGACCGCCTCCTCGGGCACGCCGGTCTCCGCGGCGATGCGCCGGCGCACCTCGCCGGCGAGCTTGCGGCCCACGAAGATCAGATCGGCGGCAAGGAACAGCGCCCGCCCCCCGCCGCCCTCCAGATAGAGGGCCGAGCACTGCAGGCGGTCGTGGATGCCCGTGCTGAGGCGCGGGACGTGCGGATAACCAAACAGGAAGACGGAGCCCTCCGGCGTGAGATCCGTGACGGCGGCACCGGCCCGCAACCCCGCGTTCTCCCCGTTCCCGCCGCGCGACTCGTTCATGCGCTCGGAGCGTGCCCCGTCGAACCGGCCGGACAATGTTAAACTTTGTTCATCTGAACACAGCTTTGACATTTCTTACCACTGCCCGAGCCTCGCCGACGCCTGTGAAGCACCTCCCCTCCTCGGCCCGCCAGAGCCAGATCCGCCGCCGCTTGGCGGAGCGGCCGGGCGTGACCGTGGCGGCGCTCGCGCGGGAATTCGGCGTGAGCGGCATGACGGTGCGGCGCGACCTCGCCAACCTCGAGGCGCGCTCGGAGGTGCGGCGCACGCACGGCGGCGCGGTGCTCGCGGAGCGGATGATCCTCGAGTTCGACTACCGGGAGCGGCGCGAGGCCAACCGCGCGGCGAAACGGGCCATCGCCGCCGCCGCCCGCCGGCTCGTGCGGCCGGGCCAGACGCTGATCCTCGACAACGGCACCACCACCCTCGAGCTCGCCGCGCTGCTGCGCGACGGCCGCGACCTCACCGTCATCACGCCCAGCCTCGCCGTGGCGTCGGAACTGCAACACGCACCCGGGGTGGAAGTCGTGCTGCTCGGCGGCGTCATCCGCCGCGGCAGCCCGGATCTCACCGGGCCGGTGACCGAGCGCGCGCTCGAGTTGTTCTCGGCCGACCTCGCCTTCCAGGGGGCCGACGGCGTCGGTCTCGACGGATCCCTCTACAATTCCGACCTCCGCCTCGCGCAGGTTGACCGCCTGATGCGGCGCGTCGCCCGCGCGTGTTGCATCCTGGCCGACCACACCAAGCTCGGCCGCACCGCCCTCGCCCGCTCGGGCAACCTGGGCGACGCCGGCACGTTCATCACCGACGCCGGCGCACCGCCGGCGGCATTGCGGCGCTTCGCGCGTCTCGGCGTGAAGGTGGTCGTCGCCCGCGCCTGAAAACTTTACCGCCATGAGCACCTCCGCCTCCACCGCCACCTCCACCCTTGAATGGGGCCGGGTCGATCTTCGCCGCGTGCCGCACGTGCCCGTTCCGCCGCCCGGTCCGCTGTCGCGCGACCAGCACGCCCGCTGCACGAGGTTCTTCAAGGGCCTCAGCAGCCAGGTGAAGCTGTTCCCGGTGGCGTTCGAGTCGGGCGCGGGCTGCGTGCTCCGCGACGTCGACGGCAATGAGTACATCGACTTCTCGTCCGGCATCTACGTGACCACGCTCGGTCACTGCCACCCGAAGATCACCGAGGCGGTGGCGAAGGCCGCCGGCCAGCTGATGAACGCGCACGACTTCACGACGCCCGTGAAGACGAAGCTGGTCGAGAAGCTGGCGTCGATCCTCCCCGGCGATCTGAACGGTTTCCAGTTCTACGACTCCGGCACCGTCGCGGTGGAGGCGGGCGTGCGCGTCCTGCGCGCCGCAACCGGCAAGCACGAGACGGTCTCCTGTTTCTACGACTACCACGGCAAGACCTACGGCGCGGTGTCGCTCGGCCACATCCGCTCCCACGTCTACGGCGCGGTGCGCGCGCCCGGTGCGCACATGGTGCCGCGGCCCGACACCTACCGGCCCATGTGGAAGAAGGCCGACGGCACCATCGACACCGACCAATACCTGGCGTTCTACGACCAGTACCTCGACAAGGCGACGGTCGGCGCGGTGGCCGGTTTCGTGCTCGAGCCGATCCAGGGCTGGGGCGGATCGATCATGCCGCCGGACGATTTTTTCCCGAAGCTGCGGAAGTTCTGCGACGCGCGGAAGCTGCTGCTCATGGCGGACGAGGTCCTGACGAGCTGGGGCCGCACGGGCAAGTGGCTCTGCCTGGAGCACTGGGGCGTGGTTCCCGACGTGGTCACGATCGGCAAGGGATTCGGCAACGGTTTCCCCGTCACCTGCGTGGCCGTGCGCGAACCCTACAAGGAAAGCTTCGAGGCCGTCTCCGCCTCCAGTAGCTACGGCGGCAACCCGATGGCGTGCGCCGCGGCCCTCGCTTCCACCGAAGTGATCGAGGAGGAGCAGTTGCTGGAGCACGCCGCGCACCTCGGTGAGATCGCCTTGCGCCGCATGGAACGCATGAAGGCCGAGCACCGGATCGTCGGCGACGTGCGCGCGAAGGGTTGCCTGATGGGCATCGAGCTTGTGAAGGACCGCGCGACCAAGGAGCCTTTCGACAAGGCCGGCACACTGGTCTACCAGAAGGCCTTCCGGAAGGGCCTCGCTTGGATTCCCGCCGGCCACATCCTCCGTATGAGCCCGCCGATCGTGATGGACGAGGCCGCCCTCCTGAAGGGCCTCGACCTCATCGACGAGGCGATCGGCGAAACCGCCCGGGAGCTCGGATACTGAGCCGAAGATGGACCAAGGAACACCTCCGCTCAGCCTCGGTGTAGCCGAGGCTGAAGCCTCGGATGAGTCGGCGGACTTTTCGGCCGAAGGCGGTGCCGAACGCCGCGGAATTTTTACCGCGGATAATGCGGATGGAGCGGATGAGGAGCGCTGGGAAAGGGCGTTCGGCGAGGTGAGGCGGAGATCAGGCTCGTCGTACGGCGTTTCCGGACTGCTCCGCGGGAGTTTTAACCACGGATCAACACGGATGGACACGGATCAGGAGGGCAGCGCTCGCTGTAGCCGGGGTCCGGCGACCCCGGCGTATGCCGGCAATCAGACGGCCGAAGGCGGTGCCGAACGCCGCGGAGTTGAACCGCGGAACGTTTCGAACCGCTTTCGGCCGTCGCGTTTATTTTACAGGCTGGGGTCACCGGACCCCGACTGCTACAGGCGAACCGCATTTATCCGTGTCCATTCGTGTCCATCCGTGGTTGCCCCCTCGCGAAGCCGTTCGGAAACGCATCACGCCCCCAAAGCTGTCCCTGTTGATCAAAGCTTCGGTTGGGACGGAGCCGCTCCGTACCTTCCGCGGGCCAACTCTTTCCCTTCATGAAAACCATCCGTCTCGGTCTCATCGGCACCGGTATCATGGGCCGCGAGATCGCCAGCGCGGTCGCGCGCTGGTGTCACCTCGAGGACACCGGTGTGCGCCCGGTTATCACGGCGCTCTGCGGCCGCACGCTGTCGCCGGCGCGCGTCGCCTGGTTCCGTGAGCACTTCCCTTCGATCCGGGTTGTGACCACCGACCACCGCGAGCTGGCCGCGAGCGCCGAGGTGGACGCCGTTTATTGCGCGGTGCCGCATCACCTCCACGCGGGAATGTACACGGACGTGTTGCGCGCCGGGAAACACCTGCTGGGCGAGAAACCTTTCGGTATCGATCAGGTAGCCAACACGGAGATCCTCGCGGCCATCCGCGAACGCCCCGACCTGCTTGTGCGCTGCTCATCGGAGTTTCCGTTCTTCCCCGCGGTGCAGCGGATCTTCGCGCTCGCGGAGAGCGGCGCCTTCGGTCGCGTCATCGAGGTCAACACCGGCTTCCTGCACTCGAGCGATCTCGATCCCGCCAAGCCGATCAACTGGAAGCGCACCCGCGCCGCCAACGGCGACTACGGCGTGATGGGCGACCTCGGCATGCACGTGTGCCACGTGCCGTTCCGCCTCGGCTGGCAACCCCGCGACGTGCGGGCGGTGCTTTCGAACGTCGTGACCGAACGCCCCGACGGCAAAGGCGGTCGGGCGCCCTGCGACACGTGGGACAACGCCACGCTACTCTGCGAGGCCGAGGACCGCGACGGCGCTCGTTTCCCGTGGACCCTCCGCACCCAGCGCATCGCGCCGGGGCAAAAGAACACCTGGTACGTCGAGATCGCCGGCACCAAGGCCTCGGCACGCTTTTCGACCAAGAACCCCAAGCGTCTCGAACTGCTCACCTACTCCGGCGGCGAGCAGGCCTGGCAGGAGATCGACGTCGGCTACACGGGCGCCTTCAAGTCGGTTTCAGGCGAAATCTTCGAGTTCGGTTTCCCTGACGCCATGCTGCAAATGACGGCCGCCTACCTGCATGAGCTCGCCCACGGGCGGCCGCTGCGCCCGTCCGCCGGTTGCGTGACCCCCGACGAAACCGCGCTCAGCCACCGGCTCTTCACCGCGGCCTTGCGCTCGCAGGAGCGCGGCACCACGGAGAAAGTCTGACCCGACGCCCCTCGCCAAATCGTGAACATTTTCCGCCTGCTCCACGCCGCGAGGGATAAGTGAAAGTGAGCCGGAGTGAGAGAAAAGGCCCGGAGCCGATGAGAATCTTGCCAACGAAACGCCCCTGTCCGGCATAGTTATTCGCCACCCCGATGTCCGCCCTGCTCATTCAAAACGTCCGTCTCGTCCGCCCCGGCCTCGACATCACCGCGGGCGAGGTCCTGGTGCGCGGCGGCCGGATCGTCGCGGCCGGAACCGTGCCGCGGCCCGAGGCGAACGCGGCCACGGAACGCCTCGACGGCGGCGGGCGTCTGCTGACACCCGGGTTGATCGACGTGCACACGCACGGCGTGATGCGGAGCCTTTACGAGAACGACCCCGCCGGGCCGGACGGCCTCCGGAGCGCCGCGCGGGAGCTCGCGCGTTTCGGCGTCACTTCGGTGCTGCCCACCATCGTGCCGCGTCCGGGACCGGGCTGGTTGGAGCGGATCGCGGCCGTCGCGGCGACGATCCCCGCGACATCGGAGGTGCACATCCCCGGCCTGCATCTGGAAGGACCGTTCATGGCGGTCGGTGGAGCGGCGTGTCCGACGCTGCCCGGCGACCTCGGTCTGCTGGAGGAAATGCTCGCGGCGTGCGCGGGTAAACTGGCGGTAATGTCGGTGAGCCCCGATGCACCGGGGATCCTTCCCGTCATTCGGCGCCTGCGCGAAAAAGGCGTCGTGGTCTTTTTGACGCATACCCGCGCCAACGCGGAGGACACCGAGGCGGCGCTCGACGCCGGAGCGGTGCACGCGACGCATTTTTACGACGTGTTTTATCCGCCCGCGGAGACCGATCCCGGCGTGCGAGCGGTGGGCGCGGTGGAGGCGATCCTGGCCGATCCGCGCGCGAGCGTGGACTTCATCGCCGACGGCGTGCACGTGCACCCGGCGGCGATCCGCGCCGCGGTCGCCGCGAAGACGTGGCGCGGTGTGCTGTTGATCACTGATTCGAACATCGGCGCCGGACTCCCGGAAGGCACCTACGACACCCCGTGGGGCTATCCGGTGACGGTCTCGTCAGCGCGAGCCGCACGCCACGCGACGAAAGGCTTCCTAGCCGGCAGCGCGCTGACGATGGACCGCGGGATGGAGAACCTCCTCCGCTGGCTGCGGCTGCCGCCGGCCCAGGTCTGGGCCATGGGGACGCTCAACCCGGCGCAGCTGCTCGGCCTCGCGCGAAAAGGCCGCCTCGAGCCCGGGGCCGACGCCGACCTCGTGCTGTGGGACGACGACCTGCGCGCCCGCCGCACCTGGCTTGGCGGGTCGGTGGTTTTTTCGCGTGAGTAAGCCGACCACCGCGCATTCCCAGCGACTCCCTCCGCTCTTTTCATGAAATCCCGCCGCCCCGCTCCCTTTTCCTTCGCGCCCGCGACCTTCGTGCCGTTCCGCGACCAGCGTGCGGTCAAAAAGGTGCGCGCCATCCGGCGCCAGGACATCACGCGCCACCGGAATCCCGGATTCCGCATCACAGTGATGCCCGACGCCGAATTGGAGCACCGCTGGATCACGGACATGTTTTTCCGGATTTCCGAGGCGATGGCCGCGGGCCGGAACTACGTGATGATCATGCCGAACCCGTGGCCGGGTTACGCGAAGCTCGCGGCGATGCTGAACCGCGCGCGGGTCGATTGCCGCCGATTGCACACGTTCAACATGGACGAGTACGCCGACGAGCACGGCCGTATCGCACCCGAGACGTGGGAGTTCGGCTTCGGCCACGCCTTCAAGAAGTACTTCTACGCCGAGCTGGACCCAAAGCTCCGCCCGCCGGAGCGACAGATCCGCGTTTTCACCGACCGGAACCTGAAGGACTACGGCCGGATGTTGGCCGATCTCGGCGGGGCCGACATCTGCTACAGCGGCCCGGGGTGGACGGGCCACCTCGCGTTCATCGAGCCCGACGCGCCGGAATTCGCCGGCACCTTCGAGGAATGGAAAAAGATGGGGCCGCGCGTGTGCACGCTGAGCCCCTTCACGATCGCGCAAAACTCGCTGCACGGCTGCTTCGGGATGAGCGGTGACCTCACGGCGGTGCCGCCGAAGGCCGCGACGATCGGCCCCGCCGAAGTCATCGGCGCGAAACATCGCATCCAAATGCACGGCATCACGGTGGATGGCTCGTTCGCTTCGTGGCAGCGCCTCACCACGCGCTTGGTGCTGCACGGGCCGGTGACGAAGTTCGTGCCGGAGTCGCTGCTGCAGACCCTGCGCACGGACGTGTGGGTGACGGAGTCGCTCGCCGCCGACGTCGAGCCGCGCTGGGACAAAGGTTACTGACCGGCGACGCTTGGCTTTGACACGGGCGGCGGGGCAACTCCCCTTGCCCCACACCCAAGACCCTGCCCCGGGTCTCCCCCACTTCCCCCGCATGCACGCACTCGCCCCGACGTTCACCCTGCTCGATTACGGCGTTTTCGGCGTGTACCTGCTGCTCACGGCGGCGATCGGGCTGTGGTTCGTGAAGGGGCAGCGGGACCTCGACGAGTACTTCCTCGCGGGTCGCTCGATGGGCAGCGTGGTGGTTTCGATGACGATCCTCGCGGCGTTGTTCTCCGGGATCACCTTCATCTCGGGTCCGGGTGAGTCGTACCTGAACGGCCCGCTGTTCTACCTGGTGAACCTCGGGTTCTTCGTCGCGACGCCGCTGACGACCATCGTGTTCCTGCGGCTCTACTACAATCCGCGCTTCTTCACCGCGTACCAGTACCTCGAGGAACGCTTTTCCGGTCCGCTGCGCACGCTCGCGGCGGCCTCGTTCATACTGCGCGTACTGCTCTGGCTGGCCGCGGCCACCTACGCCCCGGCTCTCGCGCTCGAGCAGGTGACCGGAATGCCGCTGTGGTTCACGATCCTCTGCACCGGTGTGATCACCACGGTCTACACGACCTTCGGGGGCATGCGGGCGGTGATCTGGACGGACGTGATGCAGCTGATCGTGCTCTTCGGCGGCATGCTCCTGATCATGGCGGTCGCGATTGGCCGCGTGCCGGGCGGGCTGGCGCAGGTGATCGAGCTCAACGGCCAGAGCGGAAGACTCGACCTGAGCCTGAGCCTCGATCCCACGGCGCGCATCACGCTCTGGGGCCTCGTGATCGGCTCGGCGTTCATGCACCTCGTGCAGATGGCGACGGACCAGGTCTCGGTGCAACGCTACCTCACCGCCACCAGCCTGCGGACGGCGCAGCGGGGACTTTGGCTGAAGCTGTGGCTGGTGCTGCCCGTGACCGCGGTCTTTTACGGCACCGGCGCCGTGCTGCATGCGTTTTACGCCGTCCATGGCGACCCGCTCGCGGCCGGAAAGATCGCGAAGGCCGACCAGATCCTGCCCTACTTCGTGATCAACGAGCTGCCCTCGGGGCTGCCCGGCCTGTTCATCGCGGCGATCTACGCCGCGAGCATGTCGACCATCTCCGCCGGCATCAACTCCCTGACCTCCTCGAGCCTGATCGATTTTCACCGCCGTCTGTGGAAGGGAGCGGACCTTTCGGATTCCGCGCAGCTCCGCCTCGCGCGCATCCTCACGTTTGCCTACGGCGTGATCGTCATCGCGCTGGCGTTTCTTGTCGAACGCCTCGGGACCCTGCTGGAGGCCACCAACAAGATCATCAGCCTGGTGGGAGGCCCGCTCATCGGCCTCTTCCTGCTCGGAATGATCACCGCCCGCACAACTGCACGCGGCGCGCTGATCGGCTGGGTCGCCGGTTTCGGCGCCACGCTCTGGATCGCGTTCGGCACCAAGGTATCGTTCCTCTGGTGGGCCGCCACCGGCACCATTGTCACCTGCACCGCCGGCTATCTGAGCAGCCTCCTGGAACCTCCGCCGGCCGACAAACAGCTGGACGGCCTGACGTGGTCGCGGCGTCCCGCACGCGAGGCGGAGGAGCCGGCACCGAAAGCGTGAAACGGATGATGCAGCGCCTCCTCGCGTCCGCCGTCCTCGCCGGCGCGCTGACGGTCGCGGCGCAGGCGGCAGGCTGGGAAACACGCGCCCCGCTCCCGGTCGCGAACGGCGGCTTCGTCGCCGCCGCGCTGGGCGACCGCATCGTGATCGCCGGCGGCACCACGTGGGACGGAGACACCAAGCGCTGGCTCGACCGCCTTTGGAGCTACGAGCCCGCGACCGACCGATGGAGCGAAGCCGGACGGCTACCCGCCGCCCTGGCGTATCCGGCCAGCACGCAGGTCGGCGACACCCTGTGGTGGGCCGGCGGGAGCAGTGGCGACACGACGCACCGCGCGCTCTGGACGCTCGACCGCGACCTCACCCCGCGCCTCGTCTCGCGGCTCACCGAGGGTTTTGTCTACGCGGCCGCGGCGGCGATCGGGCTGGAGCTTCACGTCGTCGGCGGCACCGACGACCAGGCGGCGCTTGATCGCGTTTCCCGTCGTTTTCGTTCGATCGATCTCAAGACCGGTCGCGTCACCGAATTGCCGCCCTACCCCGAAGCCGGACTCACGACCGGAACGGCGGTGGCGGCGGGCGGCCGCATCTTGGTTTTTGGCGGTGCCCGCTGGGACGCGACCGTGCGAACGGTCGTGAATCACGCGGCAGGGCATGCCTACGACCCGCGCACACGGCAATGGTCGCCGCTGCCACCTTTGCCCCGCGCGAACCGGGGTATCACAGCGATCGCGCTCGACCCGCGCCGGGTCTACCTCGCGGGCGGATATGAGAACGACGACACCGGTTTCGTGAGCGGCGCCGTGATCTTCGATCCGGAAAATCCCGGATATCGGCCGGCCACCCCGCTACCGTACGCGGGAATGGTGACGCTCGTGAGGTGGGGCAACTGGATCTACTGCCTCGGCGGCGAGGATCGGAAGCGGCACCGCAGCGCCGCGGTTCACCGCATCGCGGCGGACGGACTTTGATCCGCGGTTAACTCCAGCGCGCCAGAAGCGCGGCGAGGCGTTCGCGACGGCGCGGGTCGAGTGTGAGCGGCAGGTCGCGTTCCAATTGCTCCACCGTGGGCACGACGCCCCACGCCGTCGGCGAAAAGACCTCGTGGGCGCGTCCCGCCGGCAGCCCGAGCTCGCGCGCCTGGCGGTCGAAGCGGGCGCGCAGTTTCCCCTTCCAAGCCGCGAGATCAGCGGTGGGCTCGATGTGGTGGCGCGCGACCCACGGGAGCCACTCGTTGATCTGGCTCTGGTGACACCACGACTGCGCGGCGATGAGGTCGAAGGCGGGCTCGACGTCGACGACGAGCTCGCCCGCGTTGTCGCCCGCCATGTAGCCGTCGTAGGTGTTGAGGATGACGGGCGTGCGGATCCAACGGGAGCTCGTCTCGTCGGCCACGGGATACAGATCAAGGAACTCGTGCGGGACGTTGATGAGGTACGCGATGCGGCGCACGGCGTCGGCCACCGTGATGTGGTCAGCGTGCACGCCGGCCCGCGGATCGGCGGGCCACGGCGGGCAGAAAAGGTAGTCGGGCTCGAAGTCGCGGATCGCCTTCCACAGCGCGCCGAGCAAATCGCGCGTCACGAAGTGCGCGGCCTCCGTGAACGGCCGCCCGTCGGGTTTGCGCAGCAGCTCGAACTCGTAGCCGCCGAGGCGTGCGCTGGCCTCCTGCTCGGCGAGGCGCAGGGCGGCGGTCTCGTCGCGGGTGCGGAATTGGTGTCCGGAACGGCTGTCGGTGCACACGATCACCCGCGCGCGGAAATCCGGGAGATTGCGCCGGCGGAGGAGTTCAAAGGTGCCGGCCGCCACGAACTCGAAGTCGTCGAAGTGGGCATGGACGCAGAGCACGCGCATGGACCTGTGTCTCCGCGGCGAGGCGGGGATGACAACCCGAAAGCCGGTGGCGCGCGTGAAGCGTGAAATCAGAGCGGCCTTGTGCCGCGGCGGCCGCTCGGGTTCGCTGGCGTTCGTGGCGCCGGGCGCCACCACGTTTCCCCTCCACCCCACCCATGAAAACGGATCGTCGTTCGTTCCTGACCGCTTCCGCTGCGGCCGCCGCCGCCGGCCTGCTCGGCGCTCCGCGCGCCTCTGCCTCCGGCGCCCCGGCCGCACCTGCGCCGCGCGGCCGCACCAAGCTGGCCGTGGCCACCTATTCGTACTGGCACTTCAAGACGACGAAAGTGCCGGTCGAGACCGTGATGGACCGTGCGGCCGAACTCGGCGCCGAGGGCGTGGACATCCTGCATCGCCAGATGGATATCGGGGAACGCGCCCCGCTCGACGCGGCCGGTCGCGCCTACCTTCGCCGGTTGAAGCGCCACGCGTTCAGCCGCGGGCTCTCGATCTGCTGCGTTTCGACGCACCAGAGTTTCGTGAAGCCCGACCGCGCGGAGCTGGCGGCGGAGGTCGAGCACACGCGCAAATGCATCGAGCTCGCCTACGAACTCGGATGCCCGTCGATCCGCATCAACACCGGCCGCTGGGGCACGACGCGCAGCTTCGACGCGTTGATGGCCAACCGGGGAATCGAGCCGGTGCTGCCGGGCCACACCGAGGACGAGGGGTTCAAATGGTGCATCGACGGCATCACCCGCTGCCTCGCGAAGGCCGAGGAATGCGGCGTGGTGCTGGGTTTGGAAAACCATTGGGGACTTGCGCGGACGTCGGCGGGGTTGCTCCGCATCCTCGATGCGATCAAGTCGCCGTGGCTCGGGGCGCTGATGGACACCGGGAACTTCCTCGAGGATCCTTATCCACAGCTGGAAGCGATGGCGCCTCGGACCGTGTACGTTCAGGCGAAGACCTATCACGGCGGCGGCGAGTGGTACACGCTCGACCTCGATTACCCGCGCATCGCCGGGATTCTAGCCCGCGCCGGCTACACGGGCTGGGTCGGACTTGAGATGGAAGGCAAGGAAGACGCCGCGACGGCAGTGCCGAAGAGCCTGGCGACGCTGCGGGCGGCGTTCGGTTGATAGCGCGATACACCCCGCCGCATGTCAGAGGCACCGACGCCAACCGGCCCGCCGCAGGGCGAGGCGAAGGGCCGGCTGGACTCGGTTGATGCCCTGCGCGGGGCCGTGATGGCGCTGATGGCGCTGGATCACGCCCGGGATTTCCTTCACTCGGGGGCGCTGCACGGCGTGAACCCGCTGGATCCTGCCACCACCACGCCCGCGCTTTTCCTCACGCGTTGGATCACCCATTTCTGCGCGCCGGTTTTCGTGCTGCTGGCGGGAGCGGGGGCCTATCTTTCCCTGGCGCGGGGGCGGCCGAAGGCGGAGTTATCGCGCTTTCTCCTGACGCGCGGCGCCTGGCTGATCGTGCTCGAGATGACGTTCGTGCAGTGGGCCGGCTGGGCCTGGCGCATCGATTTGAAGGTGCACTTCGCGCTCGTTCTCTGGGCGATCGGCTGGTCGATGATCGGCTTGGCGGCGTTGATTCATCTGCCGCGGCTCGGGGTGGCGGTGATCGGCGCGGCGCTGTGCGCGGGACACAACGCCTTCGACGGAGTTAAGGCGGCCGACCTTGGCGCGTTTGGTCCTCTATGGGTCGTCCTGCATGAAGGCGGCGAGGTCGCGCTGGGTGGCGGGCATCGACTGCTGGCCGGTTACCCGCTGGTGCCGTGGGTCGGCGTGATGGCGATCGGGTACGCGCTGGGGTCGTGGCTGATACTGCCCCCACCCGAGCGGCGCCGACGCCTGGTATTCGCAGGGACAGGTATGATTGTGGCATTTCTGGCTCTCCGCGCGACCGGGGTTTACGGTGACCCGAACCCATGGAAACCGGGCGAAAGCGCACTGGGGACAGGTTATAATTTCCTGTCCTGCGCGAAATACCCTCCCTCCCTCTGCTATCTGCTGATGACGCTGGGGCCTGCGCTGCTCCTGGCTGCAGCGTGGGATACCCGCCGGCCCGCCTGGACGGCTCCGTTGGTCACCTTCGGCCGCGTGCCGATGTTTTTCTACCTCCTTCATCTTCCCCTGCTCCACAGCCTGTCCCTCGTAGTCTCGAACGCTCTGTGGGGACAGGCTGCATGGTTGTTTGGGTTCCCCGGCGAACTCGCACCGCCACACGTCGGCACTGGCCTGACGGGAGTATATCTCGCCTGGCTCCTGTCGCTGGCGCTCCTCCTCCCAACCTGCACCTGGTTTCACAAACGGAAGCAACGCCGCCACTCGCCTCTGCTGACCTATCTCTGAATGAGGGTGTCAGGTCACGGGATAAAAGCAGGCCACTTTGATTGGATTAGAATCGGGCGATGGGCGGCGGAAGCCGACCTCCGCGGCAGCCGCCGCGGCTACATTGGACGCGTTTCGTCGCGGAAGCGTCGGTGCTTCCGCTGAACGAGAGGCGCAGGAAGCGCCGCGTGCGCCTTACTTCAGCTGTTCTATGAAGGTGAGGAGGTCGGCCATGTCCTGCACCGCCATCCCCGCCTCCAAGCCCTCCGGCATGAGACTTTTACCGGAGGAGCTACTGCCCTTCACGTTGGCCCGTGTGATGGCGACTTCGGCGCCGCCCATGATCTTCAGGCCGAAGCCGGTGGCGTCATCGCGCGTGATCATCCCGAGGTACGCGTTGCCGTCCTTGGTGTTGACCTCGTAGGCAATGTATTGGGGCGCGACCTCGCGGTGCGGATCGATGATCGCGGCGAGCAGGGAATCGCGGCCGCGCGACTTGGTCGTGATCAGGTCGGGGCCGACCTCCACGCCCTCGCCGCCGGCCTTGTGGCAGATAATGCAGCGCCCCTGGTCCTGCAGCCGGCCGCGCGCGGCGTCGCCGGCGAGCGCGATCGCCGGCTGGAATTTGGCCGCGACTTCCTCGCGCGAGGGCGGGATGACGCTCGCCAGAACCGCCCGGGCCTTGGTCTGGATCCTCGCATTCTTGTGCCGCGCGAGACTCTCGATCTGGGCCGCACTAAAATCCGCCGCCTTCACTTTGCCCGCGGCGACCGCGTCCAACAGCGGCATCGTGCGTTCCTCGCGTGTGAGCAGGGCGGTGAGCACCGCTTCCTTGGCCTTCCGGTTATAGTTCCAATGCGCCAACAACGCCGGCGCGACCTCCGGCGAGGAATAGCCGGCCATCGCGCGCACGGCCGAAGCCTGCACGTCCTCAGGCTGGCCTTCCGCGAGACACGCCTTCAGGGCCGACCGGCCTTTCTCCAACGGGCCCACGGCGATCAGTTCGATCGCCTCACGACGTGCGGCCGCCGTGGCCTTGGCGTCGGCCGCCGTCGCGGAAGACCGGGCGAAGACCGCGTCGAGGCGGCGCGCCGTGTCGACCTTGTCGACGGACGTTCCCGCACGCCGCAAACCGTCGCCGAAGGCGCGGAGCCACAAAACGCTCGTGCCCGGCTGCGCGATGAAATCCAGCAACGGACCGTAACCTCCGGCGGGTTTCGAAGCCGCCTGGATCTCGATCAACGAGGCGACAAAAGGCGCGGCGGCGCGCGCGACCGCGGGGTCACGCGTCATCGCCGGGAAAAGCACGCCGTTGACCGCGGCGGGGGGCGCGCTGAGCAACGCGGCGGAAATCCACTTGTCGGCGTGGTCGCGCCGCGCGATCCGCGCGTAGGCCCCGGAAAGGCCCGGCACCACCGGCGCGGTGAACGCGAGTTGCAGCCGCACCCGCGAATCGGAGTCGTCCGCCAGCGACGCCATCGCCTCGACCAGGCCCGGAGCGTTTCCACCCCGGGCGAGGAGAATCTCGGCCAGGTAAACCGCCCGCTCCCGCACCGGCGCGTCGCGATCCCGCAACGCCACGGTGAGGACGCCGGCGTCGAGCGCGCCGAGGCCGTCGAGCGCGCCGAGGGCGTGGTGTTTCGCGGGCGCCGAGGAGGACTCGCGGACCAGCGCCGCCAGCAGCGGAACCGCGGATTTGTCCTGCCGCTCGTAAAGCAGCCGCGAGGCGGTGTCGCGGTGCCAGCCGTTGGCGTGCGCCAGCGTGGCGACCAACTCCGCCGTGGCGGCTTTGCCCAGAGCGGGATTGCCGCGCCGGCGCCACGCGGCGTCTTCGGGCACCAGGCGGTAGATGCGTCCGCGGTCGTTGCCCGAGTTGAGGTCGAGATGCCGCTTGATCTCCTCGGGGATGCTCCACGGGTGCTCGATCACCTCGCGGTACATGTCGCAGATGTGGAGGGTACCGTCGGGGGCGTTGGCGAAGTTCACGACGCGCACCCAGGTGTCGTTGCTGGCGGCGAACTCGTAGTTCTGCTCGTCGGCGGGCCGACGGCCCAAGAGGCTCGCGCCGTCGGCGGAGATTTTCTTCCGGTGCACGAGCTGGCCGCCCGAATCGCCCGCGAAGGCGTTGTTCACAAAATCCTCGCCGTAGGCGTCGCCGCGGTAGATCGCGGTGCCGGCCGCGCCCGTGAAGTAGCCGCTGACGCGCCCGCCGCCCTCGACCGCGCCCTTCACCACGCCGCCGATGCGCCACCGCGTGCGGATGATGCGCCACGGCTCGTCGGGGCTGATGCGGTAAACCTCGGCGGCGCCGCCGTCGGCCGCGATGCTCTGGCGCGCGAGCGGCATCGTGAAGAACGGATTCCGCGCCGTGTACTTGCCGTCGTAGACCCAGAACTGGAGGTGATCGGAGTTGGAGCAGGCGAAGCGCCGGCCGAAATCGTCGAAGCTCATGCCGAACTGCGCGCCGCCCACGGAGAACCCGAACTCGTGCGTGCGCGGGTCGAACCAGAAATTGCGCCCGGCGAGCTCCTCGCCCGGAAGTTCAGGACGTTTCGGGCTCGTGATCACACCGCGGTTGCCGGTGCCGCCCTGGACGTGGATGCGGTTATCCTGCCCCCACGCGAAGCTGTTGAACATCGCCTGGACATTGAGGCGCGGCAGGCCGGTGCCGAAGCCCGTGAAAACCTTCTCGCGGATCTCGGCGCGGCCGTCGCCATCGCGGTCCTCGAAGCGCCAGATGTCGGGCGTGGCCCCGACGTAAAGTCCACCGTTGGCCCAGATCAGGCCGGTCGGCCACGGGAGATTGTCGGCGAAGACCTTGCTGGTCTCGTAGAAGCCGTCGCCGTCGCGGTCCTCGAGGACGGAGATGCGCCCGAGGTGCGGCGTGCGGTCGCGCTCCTCCGAGTAATCGATCATCTCGCAGACGAACATGCGGCCGTTCTCGTCGAAGGTGATCGCGATCGGGTCGCGCACCATCGGTTCGTGGGTGACAAACTGGGCCTTGAACCCGGGCTTCACCTTCCACGTCGCCACGGCGTTCTTCGGCTCCACGGCAGGATAGCGCGGCAGGTCCTTCGCGGGGTCGACGGCGGTGGCGACCTTGGTCTCGCCGTAGGCCTGGGCGTAGGAGTTCCGATGCTGGAGGTTCTCGGCGCCGAGTGCGGCGAGGCAGGGGCAGAGCGCGAGGACGGCGAGGCGGATCGTTTTCATGCGCGGCGTGAATGTCCGCGCCGCGCGCGTGGCCTGTCAACCGCCGCGGACGCTCAGTCGACGAACGCGGTCTCGTTGGAGAGCAGCAGCACCTGCGCGAGTTCCGCGAGCCGGCCGAACGGCGCCGCCGCGGCCTTGGTGTCGGAGACGCCCGGAGCCGCGGAAACCGGATCGCCGGCCGCCGCCAGGAACTCGCGCGCAAAGGCGAGTTCTTCGGCTTCGGGACGGCGTTGGTGCACGATGCGAAAGAGCGCCTCGATCTCGCCGCCGGACGCTTCGGCGGCCGCCGGCGCGGCACGGGCGGCAGCGGCCCGGGCCATCTCGAGCGCGAACGGGCTGTTCAGGAGAAACAATGCCTGCTGCGGCACGGTGGTGGTGAAACGCTGCGCGCTGGAGACGTCGGGATTCGGCAGGTCGAACGTGCGGAACATCCCGGGCAAATTCTGCCGGTCGATGAAACCGTAGACCGTCCGGCGCCCGGGGAAAGGCTCGGCGAGCAGATCGACCGGCAGGCCGCCCACCTGCGGGTCGAGGCGGCCCGCCGCGACCAGCAGGGTGTCGCGCAACGCCTCGAACTCGAGCCGACGGCGATTGAAGCGCGTGAGGTAGCGGTTCTCCGGATCCGCCGCCAAAGTGGCCGCGGAGACCACGCTCGATTGGCGGTAGATGCGCGACAGCACGATCGCGCGGTGCAGGCGTTTCACCGACCAGCCGCCGGCCGTGAAATCCGCCGCCAGCCAGTCAAGGAGCGCCCGCTGCTCGGGCGGTTCCGTACGCACCCCGAAATCACTCGGCGTGCGCACCAGTGCCTGGCCGAAATGCCAGCCCCAGACGCGGTTCACAAAAACGCGGGCCGTGAGCGGATTGGCGGGATCCGCGATCGCCTTGGCCAGTTCAAGCCGGCCGCTGCCATCGCCGAAACGCGGGCGGTCCGGCCCGCCCAAAACCTCGGGGAAACGCCGCGGTGCCTCGGGGCCGCGGTTGGCGGGGTTACCGCGCAGGAAGACGGCGGAGTCCCGCGGCTTTTCGCGGTCGACGAGCGCCATGGCGCGCAACGGCGCGCCGGGCTCCGTCCAGT
>JBJTCH010000370.1:0-3277 GCA_046091745.1 Opitutaceae bacterium | reverse complement strand
TTCAACGCCAAGCCCCACGTGCGCGGCGTCATCTCGATGGCCCGCTCGGCCAACCCGGACTCCGCCGGCTGCCAGTTCTTCATCTGCCACGGCGACGCCCGCTTCCTCGACCGCCAATACACCGCCTTCGGCGAACTGGTGAAGGGCGATGACGTCCTCGAGAAACTCGCCAACGTCCCCACCAAGGCGAGCAGCGGCGAGAAGAGCACGCCCATCGAGCGCGTCGCGATCGAGAGCATCTCGATCGTCGCCGCGGCCTGACCCAGGCGGCCGTCGTGCCGCCTATTTTCCGAAGATCGCGTCGCCCGCCTCCTTGGCGGCGAACATGAACGCGGCCTCGTGGGCGATGCCCGCGGTCTCCACGAGGCGCCAGTTGCACACCCAGCCTTTTTCCTTCGCGAGCGCCTGCGCCGCGGCAAACACCGCGCGGCCGCGCGCGAGCCGGTTCGGACCCTGCCGCATCGCCGGCGGCGTGGCGTCCATGCTCGGATCGGCGAGGATGTCGCCCGTTCCCTGGTAGAGCGTGAGTCGCGCCGCGAGGTAACGGCGGATCACGTCGTCCCCGGAAAGCTCCGGCGGCAGTCCGCCGAAACCGTAGCCGAAGTCGGCCTCGCGGGTCGGGAAAAGATGCGAGCCGGTGTTGGCCGCGATGATGCGCTCGGCCGCGCCGGGCATGAACGCCGCCAGCCGCACGAGGAACTGCCCGCCCGCGGAGTGGCCGATCAGGTAGTAAGGGAGCTCCGGTTTGCCCTCGAGTTCACGCACCCGCGCCACAATCCGCGGGATGTAGGAATAGGTCCATTCCTCGGCTGGCTGCACCTTGCCCTCGGCACTCACCAAACCGCCGCGTTGGTAGCGGGCCATCGGGAAGCGCTCCTTGTCGAAAAGCGGCGCCACCACCAGCACGCCGAAGCGCTCCGCCAGCGTGATCGCGAAATTGCGGTAGTCCTCCGCGTTCCGCTGCACGCCGTGGCAAACGACCAGCAACGGACCGCCGCGGTACGTCGGCGGCTTGTACGTGAAGAGCGTGATCGGCTCCTTCGCGTCGGGCAGCTCGGCGCGCCCCGGTCCGGCCGGGAGGGGCGCACCGGCACAGAGCGCGAAGGCGAGTGGCAGGACGAGTCCGAGGAGCGAAAAACGACGGATCATGCGGCCCACTTTCACGGCGCCTCGCGTCCGCGCAAGCCAGCCGCTCACTCGGAAAAACCGAGCGCCGCCGCCACCGCCGGATAGACGATGCGTCCGGCGCGCGTGTTCACGCCTTTCGCCAGTCCGGCGTGCTCCGCCAACGCACGTTCGACCCCGCGTCGCACCAGCAACGCCACGAACGGTTCGGTCGCCTGCGCGAGGCCGAGCGTTGAGGTGCGCCCCACCAGCGCGGGCATGTTGGGGACGGCGTAATGCATCACGCCATGCTGACGATACACGGGCTGCTCGTGCGACGTCGCGCGGATGCTCTCGACGCACCCACCCTGGTCGATCGCGATATCCACGATCACGCTGCCCGGCCGCATCCGTGCCACCATGCGCCGCGAAACCACCGTCGGTGCCTTCGCCGCCGGGATCAGCACCGCGCCCACCAGCAGATCGGCGTCGGCCACCTCGTGCTCCAGTTTGGCGGGATTCGACATGAGCGTGACCACACGGCCGCGGTACTCGCTGTCGAGCGCCTCCAGTTTGCGCGTGTCGAGGCCGAGCACCGTGACGCGCGCGCCCATGCCGGCGGCCATCTGCACCGCGTGCGCTCCGGAGTTCCCGGCTTCCACGACGACAACGTGCCCCGGCATCGTGCCGGGAATCCCGCCCAGCAACACCCCGGACCCGCCGTGCTGGGACTGGAGGAAATAGGCGCCGGTCTGGCTCGAGAGCCGGCCGGCGATCTGCGACATCGGCCTGAGCAGCGGGAACGCCCCGTCGGTCCCCTCCACGGTCTCGTAGGCGATGCCGAGCACGCGCTTTTCCACGTTGGAAAAGTACACGGATCGGAGCCGCTTTCGGCCCAAGGCGTGGCGTTAGGGTCCGAGGCTGGCAGCCTCGGCTACACCAAGGCGCATCCTCGCTCGTTTCCGCGGCCCCGTGCCTTCGGTGGGGCGCGTCGGACCCGGCCGGTTCAGGGCGTGGCGCCGAGCGCCCGGTGGGCGCGGGCGACAACGACATACTTCTCCGCCCACCGCGGCAGGCCCGCCTGCTCCTCGACGGTGAGCGGACGCACCACGCGGGCGGGCGAACCGTAGACCATCGAGCCCGGCGGACACGAGAAACGCTGCGGCACGAGCGAGTTCGCCCCGATGATGCTGCGCGCGCCGATCACCGCGCCGTCGAGCACCGTCGCGCCCATCCCCACCAGACACTCGTCGCCGATGACGCAGGCGTGGACGATTGCGGCATGCCCGATCGTGCACCGGGCGCCGATCACCGCGTCGAGATCATCCGCCAGGTGGACCACGGCGTTGTCCTGGATGTTGGAACCGTCACCGACGACAATTCGCCCGATATCCCCGCGCAGGACGACGCCGTAGAACACGCTGGCGTCGACGCCGAGCGTCACGTCGCCGACGACGGTGGCGTTAGGCGCGACGAAGGCCGCGCGCGCGGTGTCAGGTCGCCGGGAAAGATGGCGCGCGAGGCGCTCCGCGGGGCTCATGGGAAAATGGTTCTCGCGCGTCGTTCGCGCCGCCGCAAGCTCCCGCCGCACCCCCACCCGCATGGAAACCCTCGTTCACACCGGCCGCGGCTTCCTCGGCATCGCCGCCCTCGTTTTCGTGACCTGGCTGCTCAGCGCCAATCGCCGCGCGATCAACTGGCGCAACGTCGCCACGGGCATCGGCCTGCAATTTCTGTTCGCGGCCCTCGTGCTCTACTTCGGCCCGGCGCGCGCGGTCATCGAGTGGGTCGGCGCGCGTTTCGTGGACCTGCTGGATTTCACCAACGCCGGAGTGGGGCTGCTGTTCGGCTCGCTGGCGGACAAATCCAAGCACGGCGTCGTGTTCGCGATCATGATCCTCCCGTCGATCATCTTCTTCTCGGCCTTTTCCTCGCTCCTCTACTACCTCGGGATCCTGCAGAAGATCGTGTACGCGTTCGCGTGGGTGATGTCGAAGACCCTGCGGCTTTCGGGCGCCGAAACGCTCAGCGCCTCGGCCAACATTTTCCTCGGCCAGACGGAGGCGCCGTTCCTCGTGAAGCCCTACCTCCCGGGCATGACCCGCTCGGAGATGCTCACCATCATGGTGGGCGGCATGGCGACGATCGCCGGCGCGGTCATGATCGCCTACAT
>JBJTCH010000369.1:0-2756 GCA_046091745.1 Opitutaceae bacterium | reverse complement strand
CCCGGGGCCCGGGCGGGTCCCCACCACGGTGAGGTTGGCGTCGGCGTTGACCAGCGCTTTGCCGGCCATGACGGTGAGCCGGGCGCCGTAGCTGTAGCGCGACCCCGAGGGCGAGTACGCCCCGTCGAAGGTGAAGTCGCGCCAGCGGTACTCGAATTTCGGGATGATCGTGTAGCCGGTGGTGCGCTTGTTGATGTTCCCGTTGCCGTTGTTGAGGTTGGCGGCGCCGGCGGAGGTGCGGATCGTCAGCAGGTCCGAGCCGGCCAGCTGGTTCGCGCCGGTCGTCAGCGTGGAGAGGCGATTGTACGCGAACATCTCGTAGCCGTTGAAGCTGCCGCTGAGCGAGAGGATCAGGCTGCCGGTGGCCTTGAAATCCACCGTCAGGGTGGCGGTGCGGCGCTCGGTCCACTTGGGGCCGTCCTTGATGATCACGGAGGTCACGACCTGCTGCCCCGCGGCGGCGCCGGTGCCCGCGCCGTAGGCGTTCTGCACGCGCTGCTGCTCGTTGTAGAGGTTGGACTCGCTCAGGCCGAAGAGGAGGCCGAGCCGGCCGTTCAGAAAACTTTCCGAGTAGTTGAGGCTGGCCGTCGGCCGCACCTTGCGTCCGACGCTGTCGCCGGGGCCGGGCGTCCGCCGGAGCGTCATTTCCTCGGAGTTCAATCCGCCGCTCAGCGACCACGTGAGGCGGCGTCCCTTTGTGTCGAAGGCGCGCTTCATCTTCAGGTTGATGGTTCCGGAGATCGCGTCGCCGTCGAGGTCGGCGGGCGTGACGCGCGAGATCTCGATGGACTCAATGCTGTTGATGGAAACCTGCTCGAAGCTGAAGCTGCGCGTGGCGCTGCCGGTCGAGCCGTTGGTGGTGGCGCCGTAGACGCCGAAGCCGTCCGCGCTCGCGGATTTCATGCCGTCGACGGACACGCCGGCGTACTCCGGGTTCATGCCGCCGAGGCGCGGCCCGCGGGTGTCGGCCTCGACCGTCTCCATCTCGATTCCGGGGAGGTATTTCAGGAACTCGCCCACGTTGCCCTCGGTGACGTCGCCGAAAAGGTCCGAGGAAACCGAGGTGCCGAGGCTCATGGAGTTGCGCTGGTTCATGATCTGCTTCGCCTGGCCCTCGGCGCCCGAGGAGATCACGAACGCGCCCATCTTCACCACGCCGTCGCGCGACCCGGCGGTCCCGTCCGGCGGGGCCAGCTCGAAGTCGCACGTGACGTCCTGACCGGCGACGACCGTGATCACCCGCGAGACCGGCGGATAGCCCGCAAACGACACGGTGAGTTTCACCGGCCCGGCGGGCACCCGCGGCAGGCGGTAATGGCCGCCGGCCTCCGCGGAGGCGAGGAGCGCGGTGCCCTCGACGCGGATCTCGGCGTCGCGCACGAATTCCCGCGTGGCGGGGTTGAGAACGCGTCCCGTCACCGATCCGGTGGCGCTTTCCTGCGCGGGCGCGAGTGCCGTTGAAAGCATGCCCGCGAACAACAGGACCGCGCCGTGGCGGAGGAGGCGGCGGAATCGGGATTCAAGGGTGATTACGTCGGGTGAGTTGCTCATGGCGGGTGTTTTTCGGGTGCGGAAAGGCGGGCCCGACGTCTTGCGCCGGGTTGGAGGGGTGGTGAGCGCCGTCAGGGCGCCAGCACCTGCTTCGCGGCGACGAGGCGTTCGCGCAGCGCGGGGTAGGGCAGGTCCTGCACGGCGACTTTGGCGTCGAGCGCGGCGCCGGCGGCGATGGCCGCGCTCTGGCCGAGGGTCATGAAGACCGGCTCCATGCGGATGGAGCCGTGGGCGACGTGGGTGGCCGCGAGGCAGACGGGCGAGAGGAGGTTCTCGCACTCGCCGCGGCGCGGGATGATCGAGCGGTAGGAGATCCCGTAGGGCTTCCGCGGCACGCGCCAGATGGTGCCTTCGCCCTGCGCGTGGCCGTGCTCGTCGACGAAGATCTGCACGTTGTGGGAATCCATCCCGAACGAGCCGAGGCCGACCGGGTCGGGCGCCGACCGCTTCCCCTCGCAGTCGTGCTGGGTCATCACGTAGTCGGTGACCATGCGGCGCGCCTCGCGGATGTAGATCATCCACGGCCAGCCGCCGTTGTCGGTGAACTCGTCCTTGCTCAGCCCGTAGGCCGCCGCTTCGAGGCGGATTTTCTCCGGCACGCGGGCATGGTTCGACAGGGTCCAGAGGAAGCCGCGGATGTAGGTCTCGTGCTCGCGTTCGATCTCGCGGCGCCGCTCGTAGCTCGCCTCCGGGTAATCCCAGTTGCCGCCGGGCAGGTCGGAGCCGACGGCGTGCATGTTGTTCCAGTCGACCTTGGAGCCCTTGCCCGCGAGCGGTTCGACCAGCGCGGGCAGCCGGTCGTCGCCGGCGTCGAAGTTGCGCAGCAGGAGCTCATGGTCGATCTCCCGGTAACCCGCGGGCTTCTCGATCGGGATGCAGAGCGCGGGGTCCTTGGTGAGACAGACGCGGTAATTGTAGGCCTGGATTTTCCGGTCGCCCTGGCCGTTGGCCAGGCCGGGGATCTTCTGGATGCGGGGCAGCAGCCCGCTCTCGGGACGGCCGGGCACGACATAGGCGTCCACCTTCCTGATGAAATGATCCTTGTCCTTCTGCGTGTAGTGGACGCGGGGATTGGTGTCGCCGCGGCGCACACCGGCGAGGTCCTCCCCGTACTGCTGCTCGGGCTCGCGGCCCACGGTGTAGGTCACGCCGGCGGCGGCCAGCAGGTCGCCCACGTAGGTGGCGTCGATGAACATCTTTCCACG
>JBJTCH010000368.1:0-10151 GCA_046091745.1 Opitutaceae bacterium | reverse complement strand
CCGCGTGGGTCTCGCAGAACGTGTTTGCGATGTACCAGCTCATGTTCGCGATCATCACGCCGGCGCTGATCGTCGGCGCGATCGCCGAGCGCATGAAATTTTCCGCCCTGTTGCTCTTCGTCACCCTCTGGATGTTCGTCGTCTACATCCCGCTGGCGCACATGGTATGGGGCGCCACCGGCTTCATGAACGGCGTCTGGAACAGCGGCGCCTCCATCAAGGCGATCGACTTCGCGGGCGGCACGGTCGTGCACATGTCCTCCGGTTGGTCCGCGCTGGTGCTTTGCCTGATCCTCGGGCCGCGCCTCGGTTTCGGGAAAACCCCGATGCCTCCGCACAGCCTGGTGCTCTGCATGATCGGCACGGGCATGCTCTGGGTGGGCTGGTACGGCTTCAACGCGGGCTCGGCGGTCGCTGCCGACGGCGTGGCGTCCAACGCCTTCACCACCACGACGCTCGCCACCGGAGTGGCGTCCTTCGCCTGGGCCGCCCTCGAGTACTTCACCCGCGGCAAAGCCAGTGTGCTCGGCTTCTGCTCCGGCGCCGTCGCCGGCCTCGTGGTCGTCACCCCCGCCTGCGGCTTCATCACGCCGGGCTCGGCGGTGCCGCTCGGTGTTCTTGCCGGCGTCATCCCGTTCCTCGCCTGCACCAAGCTGAAGCAGATGCTGAAGTATGATGACGCGCTCGATACCTTCGGCGTGCACGCGGTCGGCGGCACCCTCGGAGCGCTGCTCACCGGTCCTTTCGCCACCGCCTCGGTCAACAGCAACCTGAGCACGAATCTCAAGGATATCGTCGGCAAGACCCTCTGGCTTGAGCAGGTCAAGGCCGCCGCGCTCACGCTCGCCCTCTCCGTCGTGGCCACCGTTATCCTGGCCTACATCGTGAAGGCGGTCGTCGGTCTACGTCCTTCCGTAGAGTCCGAGCAGGAGGGCCTCGACCTCACCGATCACGGCGAGGAAGGCTACATCTACGAGGCCAAATCCTGATCCCGTAACCTCAACCCAGCCATCCCATGAAACTCATCATCGCCATCGTCAAACCGTTCAAGGTCGAGGAAGTGAAGGAGGCCCTCGCCGCCGCCGGCATCGAGGGAATGACCGTCACGGAGGTCAAGGGCTTCGGCCGCCAGAAGGGCCACACCGAGATCTACCGCGGCAGCGAGTACACGGTGGACTTCCTGCCGAAGGTTAAGATCGAGGTCGCGGTCTCCGACGACGCCGCCGCGAAGGCGGTCGACACCATCGCCAAGGCTGCGAAGACGGGGAAGATCGGCGACGGCAAGATCTTCGTCCTCCCGCTCGAGGAGGTGGTGCGCATCCGCACCGACGAGCGGGGCGAGGCGGCGGTCTGAACCGACTGGAATCAAAAAGGCGGGCCCCGCGGGGCCCGCCTTTTTTGTCGGGTTAACTTTCGCCTGGGAGGCGGAGGCCTCAGGCCGGCGCGGCGGCCTTGCGCTTTTCGGGCAGGGCGCGGCTCGCGACTTCCGCCTTCAAGCGAGCCACGCAGGCGTCCGCCGTGAGCACGCCCTCGTCACCGCGGGCGCGGGAGCGGACGGACACGCTGTTGGCCTCCGCCTCCTTTTGCCCGATGACGAGCGTGTAGGGCACCTTGTCGATCTCGGCGCGGCGGATCTTGGCGCCCAGTTTGTCGCTGTGCTCGTCGAGCGAAGCGCGGAGCCCCTCGGCCTTGAGGCGCGCGAGGAGGGCTCGGGAATGCTCAAGGGTCTTCTCGCTGATGGGCACGAGACGCACCTGCTCGGGGGCGAGCCAGAGCGGGAAGTCGCCCGCGAAGTGCTCGATGAGCACGCCGCAGAAGCGCTCCATCGAGCCGAACGGCGCGCGGTGGATCATGACCGGCCGGTGCGGCTGGTTGTCGGGTCCGATGTAGGAGAGGTCGAAGCGGATCGGCAGGTTGTAGTCGACCTGCACCGTGCCGAGCTGCCACTCGCGGCCGATGACGTCCTTGATGACGAAGTCGATCTTCGGGCCGTAGAAGGCGGCCTCGCCGGGTTCCTCGGTGAATGGCACGCCGAGGGTCTTCGCCGCCTCGCGGCAGGCGTTTTCCGCCTTGTCCCAGTTTTCCGCGTTGCCGGTGTACTTGTTGGAATCGGGGTCGCGCAGGCCGACGCGCACGCGGTAGTCCTGCATGCCGAGCGTCGTGAGCACGATTTTCACGAGCGAGAGGCAACCGAGCACCTCCTGCGCGACCTGCTCCTCGGTGCAGAAGAGGTGGGCGTCATCCTGGGTGAAACCGCGGACGCGAGTCATGCCGTTCAATTCTCCGCTCTGCTCCCAGCGGTAGACCGTGCCGAACTCGGCGAGACGCACGGGCAGATCGCGGTACGAGTGCGGCTGCGAGGCGAAGATCTTGATGTGATGCGGGCAGTTCATCGGCTTCAGCATGAAGCCGCTGAGCAGCTGGTCGTCAGGCCGCACGCGGTCGGCGGTGATCGCCTCGCGGCCGGTGCGCGCGTTGATCTGGTCGCGCATCTGGCCCGACACCGCCTCGAGGCGGGCGAAAACCTCTCCGCACGGGCAGTTCTCGGAGATGGCGCGGGCGAGGGACTCGTTCTCCACCACCGGGGAGAATTGCGAGTCCTTGTAATACGGGAAGTGACCGGAAGTCTTGTAGAGCTCCAGCTTGCCGATGTGCGGCGTGAAGACCTGCGAGTAGCCCTGCTTGCGGAGTTCCTCGCTGATGAAAGTCTGGAGCTCCTGGCGGATGGTCGCGCCGTTGGGCGTCCAAAGGATGAGGCCCTGGCCGACGTCCTCGTCGATGTGGAAGAGCTTCAGCTCGCGGCCGAGCTTACGGTGGTCGCGGAGGCGCGCCTGCTCGAGCTGGGTGAGGTAGTTCGCGAGCTCGTCCTTGCTGGCGAAGGCGGTGCCGTAAATGCGCTGCAGCTGCTGGTTGCGCTCGTCGCCGCGGTGGTAGGCGCCCGCGATCGATAGCAGCTTGAAGGCCTTGAGCTTCGAGCTGTAGCGGACGTGCGTGCCGGCGCAGAGGTCCATGAATTCGCCGTTCTGGTAAAACGAGATCCTCTCGCCCTCCGGGATGTCGGCGAGGCGGCCCAGTTTGTAACGTTCCTGACCGCGCTGGCGGATGATGTCCTCGGCCTCCGCGCGCGACACCTCGCGGCGCAGGAAGGGCTGGTTCTCCTCGGCGACTTTTTTCATCTCCGCCTCGATCCGCGCGAGGTCTTCGGTGGTGAACTTATGGTCGAGGTCGAAGTCGTAGTAGAACCCGGTGTCCGTCGGTGGTCCGATGTCGAGCTTGGCCTCGGGGAAGAGGCGGAGGACGGCGGTCGCCAGCACGTGCGAGCACGAGTGGCGAAGTTCTTCGAGCGGTGTCATGGGCATGGCGGCGATGGGCCGGCCCGGCGCACGATTGCCGGTCCGGAAGGAGCGAGAGCGCCCGCAAATCGGCGCGCTGTCAACGCGCCGGCACGGGGCGGGGCACGGGGCGGGGCGGCTATTTGCGCAGCGGCTCGAGCGACCAGCCGTCCTTGCGGTCCAGCATGGTCCAGCCGGCGGCGGCGATCTCCCCGCGCAACGCGTCGGCGGCCTTGAAATCCTTCGCCTGTTTGGCGGCCCAGCGGCGCTCGGCCAGGGCCGTGACCTCGGCGGGCGCCGTCGCGGCCGGTGCCTGGGCGGCCAGATCGAGGCCGAGGGCGAACATCGCGCGGTCAAAGCGGGCGGCGTTGATCTCGGCCGGCGCCGCGGCCTTGAGCGCGGCGAAGAGCGCGCCGAGCGCGCCGGGGAAGTTCAGGTCGTCCTGCAACGCGGCGAGCACCGGCGCGAAGACATCCACGGAACCACACGCACCCGGGATCGCCGCGCGCGCGGCGCGCAGCGTGCGCAGCGCGCTCGCCGCGGCGTGCAGCGAATCGAGCGTGAAGTTCAGCTGCTTGCGCGGGTGGCCCATGAGCAACGCGTAGCGCACCGCCATCGCCTCGTGTCCCTTCGCGACGAGGTCCCGCAGGGTGTAATAGTTGCCCTTGCTCTTGCTCATCGTCGTGCCGTCGACGAGCAGATGCTCGCTGTGGTACCAGTGGCGCGAGAAGGGCACGCCGTTGCAGCACTCGCTCTGCGCGATCTCGTTCTCGTGGTGCGGGAAAAGCAGGTCCACGCCGCCGGTGTGCAGGTCGATGGGGTCGCCGAGCAGGGCCTTGCTCATCGCGCTGCACTCGATGTGCCAGCCGGGTCGCCCGGCCGAGGCCGCGCGGGGCCCGGGCCATTGGACGGTGCCGTCCTCGTCGGGCTTGTAGGCCTTCCACAGCGCGAAGTCGGAGACGGAATCCTTGTGATCCGCGTCGGCGACCGCGTTCGTCACCTTCAGCTCGCGCTCCCGGATGCGGGAGAGGCGGCCGTAGTCGGGAAACGTGTTCAGGCGGAAATAAACCGAGCCGTCGGGGGCGCGGTAGGCGTGGCCCTTCTCCATCAGGACCTCGATCATGTTCACCTGCTCGCGGATGAAGCCGGTCGCGGTGGGCTCCGCGTGCGGCTTCAGCAGGTTCAAGGCGGCGCAGTCCTCGTGGAAAATCCCCGTCCAGTGCCGCGTGATGTCCGCCAGCGGGCGCTGTTCCTTGCGGCTCTGGCCGATCGTGCGGTCGTCGACGTCGGTGAGGTTGCGGACGTGCCGCACCTTGTCGGCGCCGAACTCCAGCTCGAGCATGCGGCGCAGCACGTCGTTCACGACGAACGTGCGGAAATTCCCGATGTGGGCCGGTGCGTAGACGGTCGGTCCGCAATTGTAGAAACGGAACACGCCGTCGGGCTGGGACGGGCGCAGCTCGCGCGGCTCGCGGGTGAGGGAATCGTGGAGGCGGATGGGCATTGCTCGGGCGGAAACGCGATTGGCGGGCAATCGCGCGTGGCTTGCCATCCCATTTTTCGGGTTTGGCGCGCGGCTCCGCGCGGCTTTGGCTGTGCCCCTGCCGCATGAAGCCGACCCCCGCGCTCCCACTGATCCAGCGTCCCCGGCGTCTCCGCCGCACGGCTTCCCGCCGCGCGATGGTGGAGGAGACGGTGCTCCGGCCGGCGGATTTCATCGCGCCGTTGTTCGTCGTGGATGGGAAGGGGGCGCCCGAGGAGATCCGGTCGATGCCCGGGGTGTTCCGGCTGAACATCAACGACCTCGTGAAGGAATGCCGCGCGCTGGCGAAGCTCGGCGTGCCGGCGGTGGCCTTGTTTCCGAAACTGGATGCACGGCTGAAGGATCCCGAGGGTACCCGGGCGCTCGACGAGGACACCTTGGTGCTGCGCGCGGTTCGCGCGGTGAAGAAGGCGGTGCCTGATCTCACCGTGATCACCGATGTCGCCTTGGATCCTTACACGAGCCACGGGCACGACGGAGTGCTGACGCCGGCGGGCGACGACGTGGCCAACGACCGCACGGTCGGCATCCTCTGTGAGATGGCGGTGCTGCAGGCACGTGCGGGCGTCGATTTTGTGGCGCCGAGCGACATGATGGATGGCCGCGTGGGAGCGATCCGTGGCGCGCTGGACGCGGCGGGTTTCAGCGCCACCGGCATCCTGGCGTACTCGGCGAAGTACAACTCGGCCTATTACGGGCCGTTTCGCGATGCGGTCGGCAGCGCGCAGGCGGCCGGCACGCGGCTGCTGAGCAAGGCGACCTACCAGATGAACCCGGCCAACCGGCGCGAGGCGGTGGCGGAGGTGCTGCTCGATGACGCGGAAGGCGCGGATATCGTGATGGTGAAACCGGCCGGACTGTACCTCGACATCATCCGCGACGTGCGGGACGCGACGCGCAAGCCGGTCGCGGCTTACCAGATTTCCGGCGAGTACGCGCAGATCCACGCGGCGGCTCGGCTCGGCTGGCTCGATCTCGCACGTTGCCGGCACGAGTCGCTCATTGCGATCAAGCGCGCGGGGGCGGACTTGATCCTGACGTATTTTGCCAAGGACATGGCGGCGGCGCTGCGCTGAACGCGCGCCCGCGGGTCAAAACGGCGAACGGGAGACCTGCAGGGAGTCGCCGGGCACGAGACGCGGGTCGCGGCTGGGGTCCTTGCGGGCGGCCTTAACGTCGACGGAGTAGGCGGCCTGTTCGCGGACGAGGCTCACGGCGTTCTCCTTGGCGTAGAGGGTGAACCCGCCGGCGGCCTGGATCGCTTTCGCGACGGTGAGATCGGGCGTCCAGCTGATGCGTCCGGGGCGTTGGACCTCGCCGCCGACGTAGACGAAACGTTCGGTCACGACGACCGAGACATCGACGGCGGTATAGAAGCGGCGGCTGAGATAGGTCTCGCGGATGCGCTGCGAGAGGTCGGCGAGGGTGGAGCCGGCGGCCTTCACCGCACCGATGAACGGCAGGCTGATCAGCCCCTGTTCGTCGATCTGCACGTTGTTGGTCGAGGGGTCAGGGACTCCCTGCAACGCAACCGTGAGGCTGTCGCCCGGCCGGAGTTGCGCGGTCGAGCCCGCCTCCGGGATGCGCGTTGGAGCCGCCGTGGTGTCGCTGGAATTGGCGCAGCCGCCCACGAGGAGCAGGGCGAGCAAGGAGGCGAAAACGCTGAGGCGGCGGACCAACATGCGGTGACTACAGCCGAGGGCGCGGCCAAAAGGCAACGCCGGCACCGGCGAGGCGGACGCGAGGTGATTTCGGGTCCGCCGGATCGCTCACAACTCCGTGGACATCGAGAAGCGGAACGTGCGGGGATCGCCCCACGAGCCGCTGCCGACGGCGGCGGAACGGTAGTACTCCTTGTTGAGGAGATTATCGACGTTGAGCTGGAACGTCGTGTTCCGGTTCAGGACCTTCCGGGCGTAGGAGAGGTACGCGTTGTAGAGGGAGTAGGCCGGCGACCAGATGTCGGTGGGCGTGGCGTTCGACGCGGCGATGGCGACCGTGCCGCGGTAGGTGCGTAGGCGCCAGTTCATGCCGCCGCCAAAGGCGAAGCCCTTGAGGCTCCCGTCGGTGAACTGGTAGCGGCTGAAGAAATTGCCGCGCGCCTTGGTGTAGCCGCCGTTGGGCACGCCCTCGGGAATCGTCGCGATCAGGTCGTTCAGCAGCGGCGTCTGCTTGTTCAGCGCCTTGGCCTGGTCGCGGAAGGCCTTGAGCAACGGCACGCGGTCGGTGTTCACGACCTTGTTGTCGGCGTAGGTGGCCATGAGCCGCCAATTGCGGGTGAGGTTGGCGACGGCCTGCACCTCGTTGCCGCGGGTGAGGGTGGTCTGGTAGTCGGCCGTGGCGGTCGGGTCGAAGCTCGTGGGAAAAATCGCGGTGAGCTCATCGCGCAGCAGCTGCGTGACGCCCGGCACGGCGTAGCGCGCGTTGGGCGTGAAGTTCTTGTAACGGGTGACGTTCAGCTCGAGGCGTCCCTTGAGGAGGGTGAAGCGCGCGGAGATGTCGGTGCCTTCGCCGACGGGGATGCTCTGGAGTTCCCCCGAGTTGAACGTCGCGTTGCCCTGGCCGACGGAGATGCGGAACGACTGCGCGTAATTGTAGCCGATCGCGAACATGTCGTTGAGCCGGAACACGCCGCCGTAGTTGGCGCCGTCGACCTTGTACTGCACGAACTCCAGCGCGGGGGTGTTGAACGCGTCGATGTAGTCCACCTCCCACTGCGGTTGGGCGCGCAGCATGCCGCGGTTCGTGCGCATGTTGAAGTGGTCGCGCCGGTACCCGATCATCGTGTACAGGTGGTTGTTGAAATAGTTTCCGGAGGCGCCGACGCCCCACGAGGGCGTGTAGAAGCGGCGGTTGATGAACTGACCCGTGGCGGCGCGACCCGCGACGTCGGGCCAGATGACCGACTGGCCGGCCACCGAGGAGAGGTCGTCGGTGCGGTCGGGACTCAGGCCGTCGCGGAGGTAATAGCGGCGGTAGAACCGGTTCGCGCCGAAGGTGGTGCGGTTGGCGGCGAACGCGGCGGAGTTGATCGCCGGGTTGATGGTGCCCGACCAGTTGGCGCTCGCGGGGTCGATGTACTCGACGTACTTCGGCTTCTTCTGGCCGGGAGTGTCCTGGTGCTGCTGCACGTTCGCGATGAACTGCTGCTTGAACCACTTCGTATCCAGGTCGTAGACCGCGGAGAAGCGCATGTCCCGGACGATGTTACCGTCGATGTTTTTCCCGCGGTAGTACTCGGCGTACAGCTCGTTGAAGTACGGGTTGGGCTGCCCGTTCGGCAGCAGCGGGCTGCGGTCGCGGGTGATGGAGCGCCCGCTGACGATCCAGTTCTCGATCTTCTGCTGGTAGAAGTTGCCCGTGATCTGAAGGTGGAGGTTTTTGCCGATGTGGTGCTCGGCCTCGATCGTGAGGGATGTCGTGGCGTTGCTGTAGGTGCTGTCGGGCCCGTTGGTCTGCGTCTTCTTCGGGATCAGCGAGGTGTCGGTGATCGCGATGGCCGGCCCGGTGCTGACGACGCGGCCCTGCGCGCGGTAGCCGGTGCCGTTGGCGGTGTTGAAGATGTAGCCCACGTTGCCGAGGGTGGCGGTGGCGGCGCGGGAGAAATTGTCGACGAACATGCCCTGCGACAGCACCGCGACCGTGCGGCCGTGCTCCGACATCAGGCTGAGGGTCGTGTTGCGCGCGGGGCGGTAGGTCACCGCGCCGTAGAGGCCCTTGAAGTCGCGCTGGACGTTGTCGATCCAGGAGTCGCTGCGGTGGGCGACGGCGGCGAAGCGGGCGGCGAGCTTGTCATTCACCAGCCGGCGGTTGAAATCGCTCTCGCCGCGCATGATCCCGTAGCTGCCGAGCATCAGGCGGGCGCGGTTGACGTCGCGGGTGAACAGGCCGCGCTTGGTGACCTGGTTCTGGGCGCCGCCGACGTCGGCCTCGCCGTAGAGGAAGGCGTTGGGGCCGCGGAGCTCCTCGACGCGCTCGGTGGAGAAGGAGTCCATCGGCGAGTACCAGATCCAGCCGTTGCGTAGCGCGTAGGCGTTGGAGATGCCGCGGAGGATGACGCGGCTCTGCACGGTGGCGTTAGGGTCGGGGTTGGATTCGCCCGACACCATCCACGTGGACATCTCCTCCATGGTGGTGAGCCCGAGGTCCTCGATGAACTGCGAGTTCATGATCGAGATCGAGTTCGCGAGGTTCTTCAGCTCCTGCACGGTGCGCATGCCGGAGGTGGTCTGCATCGACTCGTAGCCGATGTCCTGCGCCTCGCTCACGGTGAACGCGGTGAGCTGGACCGCCTGATCGTCGCGGCGTGGCGTGGCGCCCGCGGAGGCGGGGGCGGTCTGGGCGGAGGCGAGGGTGGCGAGGCCGAGGAGGAGGCCGGCGGCGGCCGGCCAGCACAAGCGGTTCAATGACGTGCGGGCATGCATGGTGTAGGGGGCTGATGGGTGGGACGCGAAAAACGCGCCGCGGTTGCTGCGGCGGAGAATTCGTCCGCGCCCCAGCCCGTTCAAGCTGCAATTCCCGCCGCGGCTGGCGTTCGGGGTAAATCGGGTGTGGCCGAAGATCTTTCTCACGGTCGAAGCGTGGAGGCGCCCAGCGGGTGGTGATCCCGACGGCTATCGCCGGGGTGTCCCTGCACTCGGAAACAGGGGCAGGTGAGAAGGGTGTGTCCGCAGATAAGAAACTCGCGGCTTGAGGAGAGCGATTCACCTGCGGTCTGCCGCGTTGACACCGTTACGACGACGGCCGGAACCTCCGCGTAAGCCATGCCTGCCTCCCCGTCCCCCTCATCCGGCGGCCACACGCGCTGGGTCATTTGCGCGCTGCTGCTGCTCGCGGCGACCATCAACTACGTCGACCGCCAGATCATCGGCATCCTCAAGCCCACGCTCTCGCAGGCCTTCGGCTGGTCCGACGAGCGCATCTACGCGGGCATCGTGTTCAGTTTCCAGCTGGCCTACGCGATCGGCATGCTCGTCGCCGGACGGATCATCGACGGGATCGGCCTGCGGATCGGCTTCACCATCTTCATCGCGCTGTGGAGCCTCGCGGCGGCCGGGCACGCCTTCGCGCACAAGCTTCCCGAGTTCAGCGTCCCGGCCCTCGTGATCAGCGACAAGCTCGGCGTCGCGTTCATCTCGCTCTCGGGCGCGGCCGCGGGTTTCGCCGTCATGCGCTTCCTGCTTGGGTTGGGCGAGGCGGGTAATTTTCCAGCGGCGATCAAGACCGTCGCCGAGTGGTTCCCGAAGAAGGAGCGCGCGCTCGCCACCGGCATCTTC
>JBJTCH010000367.1:0-2754 GCA_046091745.1 Opitutaceae bacterium | reverse complement strand
GGTCTGGTCCGCGTCGGGCAGCGCGACCACGATGGCGCGGGGAGGTCCCTTGGGTTGCAAAAGAAGTCCCTCGGCCCACACCCCGGCCACGACCGGCCAGCGTACCTCGACCACGCGAAGGCGGTCGGACTCCGCCGCGGTGCCGTCGAACGTCGGCGTGGCAAGGAGCTCAAACCGGGCGGGGGAAACGCGCCCATCGATCACGCCAGTGAGGCGGGCGAGGGTGGAGCGGGTGCGGATGACGTGATCCGCGCGTTCGGGGGAGTCCGCCTTTTGGTCCCAGAGTGCCGGCCGGTCGGCGATCACTTCGCGGGTGAGTGTGTCCAGCCGCCGATGCAGGCCCGTGACCATGGCGGCGGAGAGATCCCCGGTCGCGGCCAGTGGCTCGGTGCCACTTAAGGTGAGCGGGGCCGCGGCGCGCAGGGATCCGGTGAGGCTTACGAAGCCAACGGAGAGTACGGCGAAGGCGCGGCGCATCGGGAGGGGTGAGGGAAATGTCCGATGGCTGGCGGCCGACGCGAGCGGATTTCGGGATCGTGACCTCTGTGTCCGTGGCTCGATCCGCGTTCTCCCGAAACCCTGAGCTCCTGATTTCCAAATTCACCGCCTCGGTTCCCGCCTTCCCGGCTTTCCCCATTCCTCCAAACCCCGAGGAGAAACCACGAAACACACCCAAGGCACGAAATCGAACCGCGTGGCCCACGGAAAACACGGAAGCCATGGAAGAGGGAAAATCCGGTCTCGGCCTGCTCTGGTGTAGCTGGGGCTGATGCCCCGGACTTTATCGCACAGGCTACAGCCGACGGGGGTTTCGAACCACGTCGCGCAGTTAACCAATAACTGCGCGGATTTCGCCGAGGAAGTAGGGGCGGTAACCTCACCGAACTTCCCGGGCTTGCTGTTCAAAGGCATGGTTTGCGCGCTCTGAGCCTTTTCGCGGCCAACTGAAAATCGCCGCAGAAAGGCGCAGGAGGCGCCGCGGGGGGAGGGCTCTAAAAAAAGCTGAAGCCGAGTTGGGGTGGCCGGGAAAAGATACATCGGCGCGCGCTTGACCGGAAAATGCGCGCGCATTTTGAAATTCCGCCGCTTTCGGTTACGGATAGTCACTCTCATGCTCCCCGAAGTCCTCCAAGATCGTGCGGCCCTCTACGTTTCGGGCGCGATGAACGCCGACGAGCGTTCGAACTTCGAACTCGTGCTGGAGTTCCACCACGAGCTCAAGTCCCACGTCGAGCGGCTCACCAAGCTCGGCATCGTGATGCTCGCCGCGCGCGACGCGGAGCGGATGGCGCCGCCGCCGGAGCTGCGGAACCGGCTATTGGTCGCGCTGGAGTCCCGGGAGCAGCAGGCGGGGCCCGAGGTGCTGGTGGTCGCCGGCCCGGATTGCCGGGTGCAGCAGGTGAATTCCGCTTTCTTCGAGATGTGCGGGTACACGATCGACGACGTCCGCGGTCGCAAGCCCGGCGAGGTGCTGCAGGGACCGGAAACGGAGAAGGCGGCGATCGATCGGATCCGCGGGGCGTTGCGCGATCGCACGCCGTGCACCGAGACCTTGATCAATTACCACCGCGACGGCTCGCGGTACCGGGTGCGGCTCTCCATCACCCCGATCCTCGACGAGGCCGGTGAACCGCTCTGGTTCGTGGCCAAGGAGCTGAAACTCGAGGCGCTCTGAGTCGCCGCGGTCGGTTCGCGGCTGGTCAGGTTGGTCCCGTGGCGCCCTTTGATGGGGTCAGGGCGTTCAATGTTTCGTTTCCGAAGCGTCAGTGAAGGGACCTGAACATTGAACGCCCTGACCCCATCAAAGGGCGCCCCGGGACGCGCACGATAGGCTTGCGGCGGATGACCGTATGACGTGCCTAGGTCAGGCATGACCCCGCGCATCACCCCCGCCGGCCTCGTCGTGTGCCTGCTGGCCGCGGCCGGATTTCTCCCCGCCGCCGAAACACCGGAGCCGAAAGTCGTCGAACTCTCGCCGTTCCAGGTGTCGTCGGACAGGGACGTGGGCTACGTCGCGAACCACACGCTCGCCGGCAGCCGCCTGCGCACGAACCTCGCCGACGTCGCCAACGCCATCAGCGTGTTCACGCCGGAGCTGATCGCCGACTTGAACGCCTTCAGCGAGAACGACCTCATGCGCTACTCCGCGGCCGCGGTGCCCGAGCGTACCGACCAGACCGCGCAGGTGCAGGGGATCAACACCGAGACCGGGGTTTTCCAGTACCGCATCCGCGGCCAGCTGGCGTCGCGTTCCCGCAACTACTTCGGCTCCGCGCTGCTGCCCGACACCTACAATTCGGAGCGCTTCGAGGAGGCCCGCGGACCCAACGCCATCCTGTTCGGCCTTGGCGGCGCCGGCGGCATTCTCAACACGACGACCAAGCAGGCGCGGTTCGGACGCGCCTTCGCACAGCTGAATGTCACCGCGGGGCGCGACGCGCTGCGTCGCGCCCACCTCGACGGCAACATCGCGCCGAACGACCGCCTCGCTCTGCGGGTGAACGCCCTCGAGCACACCGCCGACGGCTGGCAGGCCCATCAGTTCACGGTAAACCGCCGGCTGGCCCTCGCCTCCACCGTGCGGATCAACCGCACGACCACGCTGCGGCTCGACGCCGAATTCGGCCGCATCAGCCAGTCGCTCGGGCGCACCTACGCACCGTTCGACAACGTCTCTCTCTGGCGGCAGCGCGGAGCCGAAGTAGTTGCGGGAACGCGACGCCAGCTGGCCGCGGATGCGGTACTGGAAAACCC
>JBJTCH010000366.1:0-10301 GCA_046091745.1 Opitutaceae bacterium | reverse complement strand
ATTGAAACCCATCTTCAGCTTACCGTCGTCGTAGTTGGACCGGAAAGCCCCAGAGAAAAGCTGGGTGTTGAGTTTGCTGTTGTCGGAATAATTGGTAAATGAATCTGAGAGGGTCAGGGACCCTTTGAGCTGGCCGTTCTTGCCGAACTCCAGTGACACCCCCGGGGCGATCTCAAAAATCAGGTCGCTCTCAGCCTTTGCCGCCAGAAATACGTTGTCATCGGAACGGACACCCAAAGTGCCGGTGAGGAACAACTCGGCCCCATCGCCGATTGCCATGAACGGAGCGGCCGCCACACTGGTGGCGAGAGCAGCGGGAAGAAGGGCTAAACGGAGCGAATTTTTCATGACTGAGTAGGGACTAAGGGAGAAGGGATTGCGGAAGGCAAGGGGAGTTTTGAGGCGAACGTTAAATTTTTCCAAGCACAAATTGTGCCGCGGCTTACGCATCCTTAACTTCGGGGGACCGGGAAGGAAGCGCGCAGGATGAGATCAGCGCGACCAGACGACGATTCTGCTCGGTTGTTCCGACGGTTACCCGGACCCACTCCGACAAACCGTACGCGTGCATCGGCCTCACGATAATGCCACTAGCCTGCATTGTCTTGAAAGAGCTGAGGCCGTCTCCCGTTCTCACAAGCAAAAAATTCGCGGAACTTGGCACCGTCTCCAGCCCCAGCCGACGAAACTCTCCTTCCAGCCAAAGGAGCCCCGCCCGGGTTTCTCTGGCGCAACGCGCGGGGAAATCCACGTCATCCAGCGCCGCGATTGCCGCGGCCTGGCCGATGGCGTTCACATTGAACGGCTGCCGGACGCGATTCAGGAGCCCGCAAAGTTCCGCGGCCGCGTAACCGAAACCGACTCGCAGCGCCGCCAGTCCGTGGATCTTCGAAAACGTCCTGAGGCAAATGAGGTTCTTTCCCGCGCGAATCAAGGGCTTCAGGTCGGGCGGGTTTTCAAGATACTCAACGTAGGCCTCGTCGATCACGACGACCACGTGATCGGGGAGCGATCGGATGAAGGCCTCCAGCTCCGCGCCGGAGTTGGCCGTTCCCGTGGGGTTGTTCGGCGAGCAGACGCAGACGAGTTTTGTTCGCGGAGTGACCGCCGCCGCCATGGCGGGAAGGTCGTGGGTCCAGTTGCGAAGGGGCACCTCCACGGGCTTCGCCCCGAAGAGCAAGGACACCAACTTGTAGACCACGAAGGCGGGATTCGCCATCACGACCTCGTCACCCGGCCCCAGGAAAACATGTCCGAGGAGTTCGATCAGTTCGTTGGAGCCGTTGCCTACCACAAACTGGTCCGACCCCAGCCCGTGGAAAGACGCGAGCCTCTGCCGCAACTCGTAGCATCCGCCGTCCGGATACAGAGCACCCTGGGCCAGGGCTCGCGTCGCGGCTTCGACCGCGCGCGGTGAGGGGCCGAAGGGGTTCTCGTTGGACGCCAGCTTGATGATGCCCGCGGTGTCGAGTCCGAGCTCACGCGCCACGTAGTCGATCGGCTTGCCCGGCTCGTAGACGGGCTGTGACAGGACCGATGGTCGGGCAAGGGACGCGATGCGCATGGCGATGGAAAGCATGCTCCTAACGAGATGAGGAGAAAGTCCTAAATCCCTCAACCCGCGGCGACCGCCCGCCGGGGCGGTACCACGCTCCGGCTCGGCACCTTCACCCACTTCATACCTGCAGCCTCCGCGGCGCGCATCCCCGGCTCCGCATCCTCAAAGACGAGACACCGGGACGGCTCCACTTTCATCTGCCGCGCGGCGAGTAGAAAAATCTCCGGATCCGGCTTGCCGTGCACCACGTCATCCGCGGACACCACGACCGGGAAAAGCGGCGCCAGGCCCGTCAATTCCAACGAACGCCGCACAATATCGCGCGGTCCGCCGGAGGCGATGGCGACCGGATGTGTCCGCGCCACCCGGCGCGCGAAGTCGACAACCGGCCGGATCAGCTGCGCGTCAGCCTGCAGATCCTGAAAAAGCGATTCCTTATGGTGGAAGACCGCGTCGGGATCGATCCGGAGCCCGTAGTGCGCAGCCATGAGTTCGGCGACGCGACGCGTGGGTACGCCGCCCAGCGAGTAGAAAAGATCCTCGTCCAAGGGGCACGCGAGACCGGCCCGGCGCATCGCGCCCTCCCACGCGCGGAAATGCAAGGGCATGGTGTCGATGAGGGTGCCATCGAGATCGAAAATGTAGCCGGCGAAGTCACCCGGCGGGATGTCGAGTTTCATGGACAAAAACCTTCCGGGTACACGCGGGGAGCCCCGCCCAGGAGCAGCCCGGAACCGCTCAGCGACGCGCCCCGCGGGGCAGCCGGCTGACGGGCTTCGCCGCGGCAGCCGCGGTCTCGGCCAAGGTTTTGTCGTCGAACAGCGCCGAGTAGATGTACGGGAAACCGTCGATCTTCTTCCGCTCCACGGAGACGCCCATGTAGCGCTCGATCGAGCGGGCGTCGCGCACGTCCTCCTCGGTGACCAAGGTGAACGCGTCGCCCGTGTTCTGGGCGCGGCCCGTGCGACCGATCCGATGGACGTAGTCCTCGGCGTTCTCCGGGACATCGTAGTTGATGACGTGCGAGACTCCGGCGATGTCGAGGCCGCGCGCCGCGATATCCGTGGCGACGAGTACCTCGTAACGGCCGGTTTTGAAACCGTCCAACGCCTCGATGCGCTCCCGCTGGTTACGATCGGAGTGCAGCACCCCCACGGTGTGACCGCTGCCCTGGAGACGGTGCGCGATACGGTCCGCACCCATGCGGGTGCGGCAGAAGATGATCACGCTCTTGAAGTCAGTCTGCGAAAGCAGCAGCTGGAGCAGATCGAACTTCTGCGTGGCCACGACGGGGTAAAAAGCGTGCGCAACCGTCTCGGCGGGGGAACGCTGGCGGCCGATTTCCACTTTCACCGGGTTGTTGAGCGCCCAGCTGGCGAGCTGCTCCAACTCCGGCGGAAGCGTCGCGGTGAAGAAGAGCGTCTGCCGCGCCTTGGGGCACTTCCCGACGATGCGGCGCACGTCCGGCAGAAAGCCCATGTCGAGCATGCGGTCGACCTCGTCGAGCACGAGGATGTCGACGTTGTCCAAGGTGCAGTTACCCTGCTCAAGGTGGTCGAGCAGGCGACCCGGCGTCGCCGCCAGGATGTCGACCCCACGCCGCAGGTCCTCGGTCTGCTTGCCGTAGCCTACCCCGCCGTAGACGATCGTCACGCGGAGATCGGTGAACTTGGCGAACTTCTGGAACGCCTCCTCGACCTGCAGGGCCAGCTCGCGCGTCGGCTCGAGGATGAGACAGCGCAGGCGACCGTGCGTGCCCAAACGCTGAATGATCGGAAGCGCGAAAGCGGCGGTTTTCCCCGTTCCCGTCTGAGCAGAACCGATCACATCGCCACCCTTGAGAACGACCGGGATCGCCTGCGCCTGGATCGGGGTAGGCGTGACGTAGCCCATTTCCTGCACCGCGAAAGCCAGAGGATCGCCCAAACCGAGCGCCGTGAAGGCGGTGTCCATCTTCGGCACGTTCACCGGCGTCGCCGGCTTGATGTCGGCCGTCCGCGGATGGTCGAAATCCTTGTCGATCTGAGGGCGTTCGCGCCGCGCGGGACCGCTCTCGCCGCCTCTTCCGGGGCCTCGACGGCCTCGGCCGCCTTCACTTCGGCCGCCCTCGCCCCGCCCGCGCTCGTCACGCCGGCCAGCCGGCCCGCCGCCGTCGCGAGGACGCTCGCCTCGAGGATGATCCCGTCCGCCGCGACCGCCGCGCGGCTCGCCGAGATGGGACTTGGAAGGCTGGGCGGAAGATGGGGTGGAACTCCCGGACCCGGCCGGAGCGGCACCGCGCGAGGGCGCGATCTTTTCGCGCAGCTTCGCAAAGATTCTCTTAAGCATGTGGATTAAACGATCCACCCTTCGCGAAGCCCGCCCCATTGCAACCCCCATATCGGTCCGCAGCGCGCGCGTTTTCAGAGCGCGCCCGGCACCAGCCGGTCGGTTTGACAGCGCGAATCGCAGCCACGAAGAACCGCCCTCAATGACGCCGCCTCCGCGCCTTGAGATGGTCCGCCTGCGCGTCAGGGATCTCCCAACCGCCGAGGAGTTCTACACGGGGAAGCTCGGGTTTCACACCTCCGCCCGCGGCCCGGACCACGCGCTCCTTTCCTGCGCTCCTGATTCCCCGCCCCTCCTGGAACTCACGGGCGATCCCGCGGCCGAACCATCCCCGCCGGAGTGCGCGGGGCTTTTTCACGTGGCGGTCCTTTTGCCCGGACGGTCGGAGTTCGCGAACTGGGTGCGGCACGCCGCCAAAGCGGAGGTCGAGTTCGACGGTTTTGCCGACCATGGCGTGAGCGAGGCGGCCTACCTGGCGGATCCCGAGGGAAACGGGCTCGAGTTTTATCGCGATCGTCCGCGCGCGCAGTGGCCCTTCCGCGACGGCCGGCTCGCGATGACGACTCTCCCGCTCGACGTGCGCGGACTGCTCGCGGATGCGTCCACGAAGGACGAGCAGCCGCTGGCGGGCGCCGGCTGGGGACACCTGCACCTGAGTGTCACGGACCTCGCGCGCAGCCAGGAGTTCTACCAGCGCGAACTCGGCCTGACCTGCACGCAGGATGATTACCCCGGGGCGCGTTTTCTGGCGGCGGGCGGATACCATCACCAGGTCGCGATCAACGTCTGGCGCCGGGCCCGGCTGCCTTGGCGCAAAGACGGCGCCGGGCTCGCCGCCGTCGTTTTTTCCTCGGGAGAAACGCCGGGGCGCGAACGACAGGACCCGGACGGCATCCCGCTGCTGGTCCGCGGCTGAGCGGAAAATCCTCCAGCCATCCTTCGCGCTTGGCTCGGCCGGGGAGCGTGCGCAGCTTCCCGCCGTCCACCCCGCATGAACGCCGACCTTCGCTGGCTCCTTCGCCTCGGCGCGGAGCAGAAACTTTTCACCGCCGAGCAGGGCCGCGCGGTGATCGCGAAGCTCGGTGGCGCGCCCGACCTGATGACCTTCGCGCAGGAGTTGATCGACAGCGGCATGGTCGCGGCGGTGGATAAACTCGAGGAAATCGCCGGCGAGGCCATCAGCCGGGCCGCCGACGGCCCGCCCGCGGAGCCTGAGGCCAAGCAGTCAGCGCCCGCCCGGGACAGCGCCCCCTCCGGCGGACTCGTGTTCGAAACCATCGGCGCGCTCGACGACGCGGCGCTCGCGGCTGGTCTGCGCGGCCTGCTGCGGGCCACGGCGGCCTCCGGCGCGAGCGACCTGCACCTCTCAACCGGAGCGCGACCTTTCATCCGCCGCGCCCGCGTGATTTCCAACATTTCGGAACATGTCCTGACGACGGACGAAGCCCTCCGTCTCAACACCGTGCTCCTATCGGAGGGGCAGCGGCGCATTTTCCTGGAGCGCCGGGACTACGACTACGCTTTGGCGATCGGCGCGGACGACCGCTACCGGGTGAACCTGATGTTTCACAAGAACGGCGCCGCGGGAGCCTACCGCATGGTACCCGCGGGGACGCGTTCACTCGAGGACCTCGGTTTCGCGCGGTATCTTGAGACGTTGCGGAAGCTGCTCTCCTATCACAACGGCCTCATCCTTATCACCGGACCGGTGGGCTCGGGCAAAACCACCACCCTCGCCTCGATGGTCGCGCAGCTGAACGAGACGCGCTCGGACCACATCATCACGGTCGAGGATCCGATCGAGGTCGTGCAGCCGGCGCGCGGTTGCAACGTCACCCAACGCGAAGTCGGTCCGCACACCCGCTCGTTTGCGACCGCCCTGAAGGGCGCGCTGCGGGAGGATCCCGACGTGATCGTGATCGGCGAGCTCCGCGACCTCGAGACGATCGAGATGGCGATCAGCGCCTCCGAAACCGGTCACCTCGTGATCGGAACCATGCACACCAGCGACGCCGCCACGACGCTGAACCGCCTGCTCGACGTTTTCCCGCCCTCGCAGCAGACGCAGATCCGCGCGAGCGTCGCCGAATCCCTGCGCGGCATCGTCTGCCAGCGCCTGCTGCCCTCCCCGACAGGCGAACTGGTGCTCGCTTGCGAGATCCTCGTGGCCAACACCGCCATCCAGAACCTGATCCGCGAGGGCAAGTCCGCCGGCCTGCGCAACACGATGGAGACGGGAGTGAAGGAAGGCATGTGCCTGATGGACAACTCGGTGTTCGCGCTCTGGCAGGACGGGCGCATCGCGCCCGACGTCGCCCGCGCCAACATCCCCAACCGCGTCCTGCGCCAGAAGATCACCGGATGAACGACCTCGACGACCAGATCGCGGAGACGCTGCAAGCCTACCGCAAGGCGCGGCTGCGACTCTTCATCAACCTCGGCTTCGTGCTGGCGTGCTGCGTGGCCGCAAGCGGACTGCGCGGGGCGTTCGGCCTGCCGCCGGCGTTCCTCTCGGTGGTGCTCATTGCGGCGATCCTCCTCTTCAGTCCCGAAATCTTCCGCTTCATGCGCTTCAAGAACGAGCTGCAGCGCCTCGAGCGGCTCCGCGACGGCGGCTCCTGACCATGGCCGCCATCGACACGCTGCTGAAAAGCATGCTCGAGAAGGGCGGCTCCGACCTGCACCTCACGGTCGGCCTGCCGCCGAAGATCCGCGCGTCCGGCTCGCTCCAGCCGCTGAACGACCAGCCGCTCGACGCCGCCGGCATGGAGTCGCTGTTACGCGAGATCTGCCCGCCGCGGCGCTGGAAGGACTTTCTCGAGCGCAAGGACCTCGACCTCGCCCACGAGATCCCCGGGGTGGCGCGTTTCCGCGGCAATTACCTCTACAACCACTGGGGCCAGGCGGCGGTCTTCCGGCAGATCCCGGCGAAAATCCTCTCGTTCGATGACCTCAAGCTGCCGGAGGCGCTCAAAAAACTGTGCCACCTCGACCAGGGCCTCGTGGTCGTCACCGGCCCCACCGGCAGCGGCAAGTCGACCACGCTCGCCGCGATGATCGACTACATCAACACACACCTCTCGCGGCACATCATCACCATCGAGGACCCGATCGAGTTCGTGCACCCGGTGAAGAAGTCCGTGATCGTGCACCGCGAGGTCGGCGAGCACACCGAGTCGTTCGCCGCCGCCCTGAAGGGCGCGATGCGCCACGACCCCGACATCCTCCTGCTCGGCGAGATGCGAGAGATGGAGACCATCAAGCTCGCGCTCGGCTGCGCGTCGATGGGCATGCTCGTGTTCGGCACACTCCACACCAACAACGCCCCGAAGACCGTCGACCGCATCATCAACACCTTTCCCGCCGAGGAGCAGAACCAGGTGCGCGTGATGCTCGCCGGTTGCCTCGCCGGCGTCGTGGCCCAGCTCCTCTGCAAGCGCGTCCCGAAGGGCCGCTGCGCCGTGCACGAGATCCTTCTCACCCACGAGGCGCTGCCCAACACCATCCGCAGCGGCCAGATCGCCAACATCCGCGCCATCATCGAGAGCGGCGGCGCCGACGGGATGGTGACGATGGACACCAGCCTGATGAACCGCGTGAAGGACGGCACCATCGAGGCCAAGGAGGCCTACATGAAGGCCGCCAACAAGGCGCTCTTCGCCCCGTTGCTGAAGCCCGGCGATCTCGAAGGCGGGCATTGAGGGAAACCATGGGTGCTCCACACGGGAACGAGGCCGCACCGGCGGAGAACCACCGCGCCGTCTGGTCGTGGGCCCTGGTCGACTGGGCGAACTCGGCGTTCGCGATCGTCGTGATGACCGCGTTCTTCCCGATCCTCTTCAAGGACCACTGGTGCGACGCGCCCGGGATGACGCCCGAACGCAGCACCGCCTACCTCGGCTACGCCAACACTGCTTCGAGCCTGCTCATCGCGCTGCTTGCCCCGCTCCTCGGGTCGATCGCCGACCAGGGCAACGGCAAGCGTTGGTTTCTCCTGGGCTTCACGCTGCTCGGCGCCGCCGGAACCGCGCTCCTGCCCTTGGCTGGCAAGGGGGAGTATGTTTTCGCCGCGGTGCTCTTCGCCGTCGCCGCGTTCGGATTCTCGGGCAACAACCTGTTCTCCGACGCGCTGCTGACGGATGTCGCGTCACCGGAACGCTACGACCGCGTCTCGGCCCTCGGCTACGCGCTCGGTTACGTCGGCAGCGGCGCGCTCTTCGTCGCCTGCACGTTCGCCGTGCGCGAGCCCGCGCGGTTCGGCCTCGACGGTCCGGTGGCCGCGGTCGGGGCCTGCTTCGTGGTCACCGCCATCTGGTGGGTGGTGTTCACGCTGCCCGCCATGGTCTGGGTGCGGGAAACCCCGGCCGTGCCCGCCGCCGGCGGAGGGCCGCTGCTGACGCGCGGGTTCCGGCAGTTCGCGGCGACGTTCCGCGAGATCCGCACGCAACGCCCGGTGCTGCTCTTCCTCGGCGGCTATCTGCTGTACATCGACGGCGTGAACACGGTGATCAAGATGGCGGTCGACTTCGGCCGCGCGCTCGGGCTCGACGCCGCGGGCATGCTGCTGGCGCTCGTCGTGACGCAGTTCGTGGCGTTCCCGGCGGCGATCGTGTTCGGCCGGATCGGCGAACGCTTCGGTGCCCGGCGCGGCATCATGCTCGGGGTCGCGGTCTACGCGGGATTGTGCGTGTTCGCCACGCAGCTCGAGACGCAGCGCGGATTCATGGCGATGGCCGTGGTCGTGGGTCTGGTGCAAGGCGGCGTGCAGTCGCTCAGCCGCTCGTACTTCGCGCGGCTGATCCCGGCGGAGAAAGGCGGCGAGTACTTCGGCTTCTACAACATGCTGGGCAAGTTCGCCGCCATCCTCGGGCCGACCCTGATGGGCGTGACCGCGCTCCTTTCGGGCACCCGATTCTCGATCCTCTCCCTCCTGCTGCTCTTCGGCGGCGGCCTCTGGCTCCTCTCGCGGGTGGAAGAGCCGCCGCGGGAGACCGTACCCTTCCCGCGCGCCTAGCCCCCGAAGGCGTCGGCCTGGCGGGATAGCGACTTCTCCAGGCTGCCGCACACCAACTCGCACAGCCGGAAGATCGAGGGGTCGGCGATCGAGTAATAGACCTGCAGGCCCTCCTTCCGCCGCGCCAGCACGTGCGCCTGGGTGAGCGTCTGCAGGTGCCGCGAGATATTGCCCTGCGTGCCACCGGTGGCCGCAACCAGCTCACCCACGCTCCGCTCGCCGTCGAACAGCGCCTGGATCAGGCGCAGCCGCATCGGCTCGGAAAGCACCGCGAAGCGGCGCGCCACGAGCTCAAGGGCGTCGTCGGACAAAGGGACCTTGCGGGCCATGGGCGGAAACCAGCAGACGCTTGACACGGCTTCAAGCATATGCGTATATGCGCATATACAAGCAATCTAAATTCATGACCACCGGCCAACTCGTCCGCCTCCTCGCCGGCACCGTCACGCTGCTCGGCGTCGCCCTCGCCCACTTCGTCAGCCCGTGGTGGCTGCTCCTCTGCGCCTTCGTCGGCCTCAATCTGATCCAGTCCGTCTTCACCGGCTTCTGCCCGCCGTCGCTGATCCTCCGCCAGCTGGGCTGGGTCGACGCCAACGACGTGATCCACTGGGGCGGGACCCAACCCGCACGGCGCGCCTGAGGTCGCGCCGTCACGCGCCGGCCCGCCGCCGTCACGGCCGCCACTCGGCGTCGCCGCAGCCCCGGCAGGCCCGCCCCAATTCCAGCCCCGCCGCGCACCCGACCGACCAGTCTTCCCCTTCGGCCTGAAATCCTCTCCATGAAGCTTCCCCTGCTCCTTTCTGGTCTGGTCGCCCTCGTCGCCGCCGGCTGCGCACGCCACGATGCTCCACCTGCCGCGGCCGCGCTGCCGGTCGCCAAAGTCCGGGTGAGCACCGTGCAGGCAGCCGAACTCCCGCAACTGGCGGAGGTAACTGGAACCGTCCGCCCCGTGCAGCGCGCCACCCTCGCGGCCAAGACCATGGGCGCGATCATCGATTTGCCCGTCGCGCTGGGTCAGCGCGTCCGTGCCGGGGAAACGCTCGCGCGGATCACCGCCGACGACACGGCCGCACGTGTCGCCCAGGCAAAATCCCAGTCGGTGCTCGTCCAACGCGACCTCGCGCGGGAGCGCGACCTCCTCGCCAAGGGCGCCAGCACGGCGGAAACCGTGCGCTCCCTGGAAGACCGGCTCTCCGGCCTCGAGGCCGCGGTGCGCGAGGCCGAGGCCCTGCTCGCCCACGCGGTGATCCGCGCGCCCTTCGACGGCGTGATCGCGCGCCGTCCGGCCAACCCGGGCGACATCGTCTTCCCCGGCCAAGCGCTGCTGGAGATCGAGGGCGCCAGTGGATTCGAGATCGAGGCCGGGATTCCCGAAACCCTGGCGTCCACCCTGCGCACCGG
>JBJTCH010000365.1:0-7996 GCA_046091745.1 Opitutaceae bacterium | reverse complement strand
CACTTCATCCGGGACGGGGACGGTTTCCGGAAACTGGACCTGCCGGTGGACGCCCGGATGGGCACGTGGCGCGAATACCTGCTGGTGACGCTGCGCGCCGACTGGAAGACGGGCGACCGCACCTTCCCGGCCGGGGCGTTGCTCGCGCTGCCCTGGGAGAGCTTCCACGCCGGCCGGCGCGACTTCGCGGTCCTCTTCGAACCCGGCCCGCGGAAGTCCCTCGCGGGCTACAGCCGCACCCGCCACCACCTGATCGTCAACGAACTCGATAACGTGCGGAACCGCTTGTTCCTCCTCACGCCGGGAACGGCCGGGAAGTGGAACCGCGAGCCCCTCGCGGCGCCGGAGTTCGGCAGCGTCTCCGCCAGCGGGATCGACGACGAGACGGACGACTTCTGGCTGAACGTCGACGACTTCCTCACCCCGCCGAGCCTCTACCGCGGCACGGTGGGCCAACCCCGGCGCGAGCTCCTGAAGCAGCTACCGGGCTTCTTCGCCGCGGACGGCCACGAGGTCACGCAGCACGAGGCGGTGTCGAAGGACGGCACCCGCATCCCGTATTTCCAGGTCTCCCGCCGCGGGCTGAAGCTCGACGGCAAAAACCCGACGCTCCTCTACGGCTACGGCGGCTTCCAGCTGTCGCAGACACCCGGTTACCGCGCCGCCATGGGCGCGGCGTGGCTTGAGCGCGGCGGCGTCTACATCCTCGCCAACATCCGCGGCGGCGGGGAATTCGGCCCGCAATGGCACCAGGCCGCGCTCAAGGCCAACCGCCAGCGCGCCTACGATGACTTCATCGCGGTCGGCGAGGACCTCGTGCGCCGCCAGATCACGGCGCCGCGCCATCTCGGCATCCAGGGCGGCAGCAACGGCGGCCTGCTCGTCGGCGCGGTGTTCACCCAGCGCCCCGATCTCTTCCACGCGGTCGTCTGCCAGGTGCCGCTGCTCGACATGCGCCGCTACCACACGCTGCTCGCGGGCGCCTCGTGGATGGGAGAGTACGGCAACCCCGACGTGCCCGCGGAGTGGGACTACATCTCGCGCTACTCGCCCTACCAGAATGTGAAGCCCGGCGTGAAGTATCCCCGCGTGCTGTTCACCACCTCGACGCGCGACGACCGCGTGCATCCGGCCCACGCGCGCAAGATGGTCGCGCGGATGCTCGAGCAGGGTCACGACGTGCTCTACTACGAGAACATCGAGGGCGGCCACGGCGGCGCGGCGAACAACCGCCAGTCGGCCTACATGAACGCCCTCGCCTACACGTTCCTGCTGCAGCAGCTCCGCTGAATCGCGGCGGGCTACGGAGGGTTGGGTCGCCGCAAGGCCGGATAACTCAGGTATCGCGGATCCCGCACCGCCGGCCTTCACGTACCTCAGGGGTTTCCTGCTCCACTCCGTCCGTTCGCTCCGGTCATTCGGATGCGCCGAACGCCCTCGGGTTCCTATCCGCGCTATCCGAGAAATCCGCGGTTAAAACCCGCTGCCTTCGGAAACGCCGTCCTCCTTCGCCAAGCCTACAAGGACAAGTCGGCTGTAGGATCGACGGCATCGGCCGGGGTCACCGGACCCGGCTGCAGGGGAAACTTGTTTATCCGCGTCCATCGGTGTCCATCCGTGGTTACTCACCCGAGGAGCAAGTCGAGAGCGCGTTACGACCTGAGCCTCGGGTCGGTGGATCGGACTCCGTGAACTCGGATCGGGCCTCGGTGCCTCTGTGTTCCAACTCAGCTCCCCTTCAGTTGCGGCGGAGCCGCGGCGGGCACTGCAGTCAAAGCCCGAGGAAACGCCGCGCGTTCCCGGCGGAGATCCGCGCCAGCTCCGTGGGCGGGACACCAAACAACCCCGCGGCGAATTCCGCCGTGTGCCGCACGAACGCCGGTTCGTTCGGCTTCCCGCGGTGCGGCATCGGCGTGAGGTAAGGCGCGTCGGTCTCGAGCATGAATCGCGCGAGACCCTGCGCGAGGGCCGCCGCCCGCACCGCCTCGGCCGTCTTGTAGGTGAGAATGCCGGTGAACGAACCGAAGCCGCCGCGGCGATTCAGTTCACCGATCTCCGCGGCGCCTTCGGTGAAGCAGTGAAAAACCACGCGGCGCCAATCGACGCCGCTCGCGTCGATCAGCGCGACGCACTCCGCGAACGCCCCGCGCGAATGCACCACCACCGGCGCGTCCAGACGCCGGGCGATCGCCAGCTGCGCCGCAAACGCCGCCTGCTGCCAGCCGAAGATGCGCCTGGCCTCACCGGGCTCCTTGGGCAGATGGAACCGGTCGAGGCCGCATTCACCCAGCGCCACCGGCCGCGGTTCCAACTTCCAGCGCGCTTCGATGCCCGCCACCGCCGGCTCCCAGCCGGCGTCGACCGAACACGGATGCAGCCCGACGGTGTGGCGCACGAATCCGTCGGCGCCATGCTCCGCCGCGAGGCTGCGGTAAAGTTCCCAGTCATCCGGCCCCGTGCCGATGGTGACCATTGTCGCGACGCCCGCCCGGCGCGCGCGCTCCAGCACCGCCGGCAGGTCACCGCGCCGCGCGAACGACTCCAGGTGCGTGTGCGTGTCGAAAAGCTCCATCGCGGATCAGGCGCGGGATGCTCGGTCCGTCGCGGCGTTCAGACCTTCGCGCTGTTGTCGCACTTGAAGTGAACCTGCGAGCGCCGGAGCCCAAGAGCCTTGAGCGCGGAGGTCTGCGCGGGGTTGCGGCGCTCGATCAGGAAACGCTCGCGCTCCGCCTCCTCCTCGGCCGCCGCCAGCGCGGCCACGCAGATCATGCCGACCGCCTCATCCGGCAGCCGGCGGGCGGGAAAGCCCGCGTGCGTGGTGAGCCAACGCAGCGAGGCGGCGAGGCAGGGATCGGAAGGGGTCGCGCTCATCGTTGGGAAAATGCCTGTTGCCACGCCTCCGCGTCGAATCCCGTCAGCGCCACCCCTTCGCCGAGCGCGAACGGGCGTTTCACCAGATTGCCGTTGCCGGCCAGCAGCGCCAACGCCGCGGACTCGGAGAGGCCGGGCAGTTTTTCCCCCAAACGCTGCTCGCGATAATCGGCTCCGGAAGTGTTGAAGAGCCGGCGGAGCTCCCCGTCGCGCGCGGCCAGCATGCGGCGCAATTCCGCCAGCGACGGCGGGGTCTCCCGGATCGGGCGCTCCTCGAACGGCACGCCCTGCTCGCGCAGCCACTTCGTGGCGGCGCGGCACGTGGAGCACTTGGCGTAAGTGTAGACGGTCAGCATGAGGACATCACTTCACCCATGATTCATGCTGGATGACAAACTGCCAGCGTCCGCGGTATTGCCCGAGCTCGCCGAAAAACCGCATCGGCGCGCCTTCGCGGAACTCGGACCGCAACCGGCCGCGCAAGGTCTCGTCCGGCACCCACACATCGAAATTTTCGCCTCGGAACTCCACGGCCAGCCGTGCGCCTGCCGCCACGCGTCCGTCAACGCGCACGAGGCGGCCCTTGAACTCGTCCTGCTGCAACCGCGTGCCGGCCGGCAGCGTTTCCGTCCGCAAGGCGCGGCCGGCGAGGTCCGTTTGGGCGTAGTCCACCGTCTTCACCGCCTCACCCGTCACGCGTCCGTCGGAGGCGTTCTTCAGCGCGAGCCAGCGGTCACGGCGGCCGTCGGTCACCGTGGTGAAGGTGGCGGCGACCGGAAAGTGATCCGAAAAACCCCCGCCCGCCGGTCCGTCGAACGTCCACCGCACGGGCAGACCATCCGCGTCGGCGTTGAGCCCGGGGAACTTCGCGACCGTGAAGGAATTGTCGACGTACTGGACGCCATGGTGGTCGTAGAGCCCGCGCGAGATGATGAGGTGCATCAGCGTGCCCCACTCGCCGCGGAAGGTATCGCTGCCGCGCTGCTCCGCCGGAAGTTCGAACCAGAGGTTGTAAAGCGAACGCCCCGGCTGCCGCACCGCGAGCTCGTTGCCCTGGGAGCCCAGCACGTCGTTGATGCCGGTCTCCTGCATGCGCGGGTAACGCTGGCGCTGGTTGTACTGCGAGTTGAGGTCACCGCCGATGATGATGTCGGCGTTGGGGTCGGCCGACAGGATCTCATCGAGCCGCGTGCGCAGCGTGCGGGCGTTGGCGACGCGCACCGGCTCGGTCTCCGGGTCGCTCGCGCCCGACTTCCAATGGTTGGCGAAGAGATACAGCGGCGCCCCATCGACCTCCGCCTGCACCTCGAGGATCGCGCGCGCGTTGAGCGTGGGATGGGAGCGCACGTCCCGCACCGGCAGCCGCGTGAACACCGCGCAACGGATCTCCTGGCGGCGTTCGGAACCGGGCGCGATGACGTTCTCGCCGGTGATGACCCGGTAACCCGTGAGGCCGGCGTCGGCCAGGGCCTTGAGCAGCAACGCCTCGGCGGGAAGGTCGGCCACCGCGGGGTCGAGCGGGCGGGCGCCGAGCAATCGCTCCAGCGTCGTCCCGCGAAGCCGCGCGAGGATCGCGTCGTAATCGGGCGCGGCGGCACCGGGGGTGGCGTCGATCTCGATCTCGCTGAGAAGGAGCACGTCAGGCCCGCGGCCGCCGTCGAACTTCGCCACCACGCGCGCGATGTTGCGCAGCTTGGTGAGGGCGTGGGCCGGGGTATACCGCGCGGGCTGGTAGTCCTCGTAACCGCTGACGCCATCGAGGTCGAAGAGGTTCTCCACGTTGTACGCGACAACCGTGAACGTCCGCGCGGGCAACAGCGGCGCGAACAGCGCGGCAAGGACCGCGGAAAAACGAAGAAACGGACGCATCCGGCGTAGTTGAGGCGCGCGGTTGACCGACGCAACCCTCGGCCCGCACTCTCCCCGCCCGTGATCGAGCCCATCCTAGAGGTCAGTAACCTGCGGGTCGCGCGCGGCCGCGCCGTAATCCTGCGCGACGTCGATTGGCGGGTCGCAGCCGGCGAACACTGGGTGGTCCTCGGCGCGAACGGTTCGGGCAAGACTTCGCTGCTGAAGGCGCTCACCGGCTTCCTTTCGCCCACCTCAGGCGGGTTCGCGGTGCTCGGGCGCCGTTACGGCGCGAGTGATTGGCGCGAGCTGCGTCTGCACCTCGGCGTGGTGACGAGCGCGTTCACGCAGTCGATCCCGCCGTCGGAGGTGGCCCTCGACACCGTGGTGAGCGGCAAGTACGCGCAGCTCGACCTGTGGCACGCCGGCACCCGCGCCGACCGCACCGCGGCGCGGCGCCTGCTGCGGCTGGCCGGCATCTCCCGCCTCGCCGACCGCGAGTGGGCCTATCTCTCCCAAGGCGAACGGCAAAGGGTGCTCATCGCCCGCGCGCTGATGGCGCGACCGCGGCTCCTCATCCTCGACGAGCCCTGCGCGGGTCTCGACCCCGTCGCGCGCCAGCGTTTCCTCGCGAGCGTCGAACGGATCGCCCGCCACCGCGGGCCGCACGCCACCGCGCTCGTGCTGGTGACGCACCACGTCGAGGAGATTACCCCGGCTTTCACGCACGCGTTGGTTTTGAAGTCCGGCCGCGTGCTCGTCGCCGGGCCGCGCGCGCGGGTGCTGACGTCGGCCGTTTTATCCAAGGCGTTCGGCACCCCGCTGCGGCTGCGCCAACGCGGCGGCGCGCTCAACCTCGCCGCCACGGCCGACCGCCGATGAGGAGCCTCGGCGCGATTTTCGGGCTGGTCTTCGCCGCCGCCTCGATCGCGTCCCCGACGGCTGAACCCGCGAAATGGTCGGTGGAGCAGCTGCCGGGCGGTTCCGTGACAACCGAGGGCGACGCCTTGGTGATCCGCGACGCGGGCGGCTGCACGGTCTGGTGGCGCGAGCGGTTAACCGCGCCGGTCGAAATCACCTACGAGGCGAAGGTCGTGATGGACGGCGGCCCTTTTGACCGGCTCTCCGACCTGAACTGCTTCTGGATGGCGACGGATCCGAAGTCGCCCGGCGCGATACCCACCGGCCGCACGGGTCGCTTCGCCGATTACAACACCCTGCACACTTACTACGTCGGCCACGGCGGGAACAACAACACGACCGTCCGGTTCCGCCGCTACGACGGCACCGACGCCCGCCCCCTGCGCCCGGAACACGACCTCGCCACGCCCCGCCTCCTCCTGCGCCCCAACCACACCTACCGCCTCCGCCTCGTCGCGCGGGACGGCGTCGCCGAGTACTGGTGCGACGACGAGCTGATCTTCGCCCACCGCGACCCCGCCCCGCTCACCTCCGGCTGGTTCGGCCTGCGGACGGTGAAGAGCCATCTCGAGATCAGGAATTTCAAGGTGCGGGAGAGTCGCTGATCACTTTTTACCGGCAAGGTTTTCGCCCTCGCCCGCCGTTGGCCGCCGCGCTGGGCTCCGGGCATGAAGATCGACTCCGAGGACCTGTTGGAGCGTTTCTGCCGCTACGTGCGCATCGAGACGCGGAGTGACGCGCACGGCGCCGGCACGCCCAGCACGCCATGCCAGTGGGACCTGCTTCGTCTGCTCGAGCGCGAGCTGCGGGAAATCGGCGCGGCCGATGTCATACTCACGGAACACGGCTACGTGCTCGCCACGATCCCCGCCACCAGCCGGCGGACCAACGTCCCCGCGATCGCGTGGTTTGCGCATGTCGACACGGCCACGGAGCTGCCGGGCGGGGCGCGTCCGATCGTGCACCGCGCCTACGACGGACGGCCGATCACGTTGCCCGACGACCCCGCGCAGGTGCTGGACCCGGCGGCGCTGCCGTACCTGCGGCGGGCAAAGGGCGAGGACATCATCACCGCGAGCGGCACGACGCTGCTCGGCGCGGACGACAAGGCCGGCGTCGCCATCGTGATGGCGGCCGCGCGCCATCTCCTGCGCCATCCGGAAATCCCGCACGGCCCCATCCGTATCTGCTTCAACCCCGACGAGGAGATCGGGCGCGGCGTGGAGAAACTGGATCTCGCGCTCGTCGGGGCCGCCGCGGCCTACACGTTGGACGGCGGCGAAAGGGGCGAGGTGAACTACGAGACCTTCTCGGCCGACGGCGCGCGGGTGGAGTTTACCGGCGTCGCGGCCCATCCCGGCTGGGCGAAGGACACGATGGTCAACGCGCTACGTCTGGCCGCGCGTTTCGTGGCGGCGCTGCCGCCGGAGGCGTCGCCGGAGCGCACCGCCGGCCGCGACGGCTTCGTCCATCCCGTCGAGGTCTCGGGCAACAGCGAACGCGCGACGGTGCGGCTGATTTTGCGCGACTTCGAATTGGACGGGCTGGCGGCGAAACGTGCGCTCGTGGAGCACGCGGCTGCGGTGGTGCGGGCGGCCGAGCCGAGGGCCCGCGTGGGCGTCCACTTTTCCGAGCAGTACCGCAACATGCGTTACTGGCTCGAGCAGGACATGCGCCCGGTCGAGTTCGCCCTCGCGGCGGTGCGCCGCGCGGGGATCGAACCCGTGGTGAACGCGATCCGCGGCGGCACCGACGGTTCCCGGCTCACCGCCCTGGGCCTGCCCACGCCGAATATCTTCACGGGCATGCAGGAGGTGCATAGCCAGCGCGAGTGGGTCTCGCTGCAGGACATGACGCGGAGCGTCGAGACGCTCCTCCACCTCGCCCGTCTCTGGGAAGAGCAGGGCTGAGCGCGCCCAGCCGCTCAACCGCCGGCCGCCCTTCGCTCGCGCCAATGGCGGGCGATCTGCAGGACGACGACCGGGCCGAAGATCCAGACCACCTGGAGCGGAAACACCTTGCGCGCGTCCGCCTGATGCCACGCCGCGAGGGCGGCCGCGACATAGGCGAGCCGATGCAGGTTCTTCCACGCGCGCGCTCCCATCCGACGCACGACCGCGTTGAGGCTGGTGACGGTCAGCACAAAAAGAATCAGGAGCGCGCCCAGCCCGACGAGTTGGAATGGCTTTCCAATCTCCTTCGTGAAGGTCTCGAAGGTGCCGTCGTACACGTGCCGCGTGTGCGCCACGAAGTGGAGCAGGCCGTACGCGAAAGCCGCCACACCCACGAACCGACGGTGCCGGTTCAGCGCCCGCGCAACCGCCGAGCGCGGAAACAGCACCCGCAGCGGGGAAAA
>JBJTCH010000364.1:0-7333 GCA_046091745.1 Opitutaceae bacterium | reverse complement strand
CTGGAGCGGCTCCGGTTCGGCGCGCCCGCGACGTGGCCGGATCCGGCGCGAACCTTCTCCGAGGCGCGTCGCGCGGTACGGACGGCGCGACGGTTGGGGCGGACTACTCCGAGGGCTTGAAGGGGATTTTGATTTTCCCAGCGCCGGGCCGGCGGCTCTCGAGCCACGCTTGGAAAATCGCGTGGGCCACGGGGCTCGCGTAGCGCCCGCCGCCGGTTTCCTCGCCGGGCGTGTCGCCCTCGATCGCGACGGCGATCGCGATGCGCGGATCCTCGACGGGGGCGAAGGCGATGAGCCAGGCGAAGTTGATCATTCCTTTTTCCGACTGCTTCTGGGCCGTGCCGGTCTTGGCGGCGATGCGCAGGCCCGGGAGTGGCGCCAGTAGTTGTGGGTCGTCGAGGATGCGGGCGGTGCCGAACGGGCGGCGGGTGACCTGCTCCATGCCGGCGAGCAGGGCCGCCCGTTGGTCCGGGGTGAGCCCGATCGGCTCCGTCCGCTGGCGCGGGTGGCTGGGATCGTGCAGGAGGAACGGTTGCGTCCAGACCTCGTCCCGAGCCACCGAAGCGGCGAAGCACGCCATCTGCAGCGGGGTCACGTCGACGAAGCCCTGGCCGATGGCGAACTGCGCGGTGTCGCCGCCCTGCCAGGCCTCGCCGGTCACGCGGCGCTTCCACTCCGGGTCGGGGATGATCATGCGGCGCGTCTCGTCGGGCAGATCGATGCCGGTCGGGCGATCGAGATGGAAACGGCGCGCCTCGCGGGCGAGGGCATCAACGCCGATCGTGATGCCCTGCTGGTAGAAGAAGACGTTGCAGCTCTTCGTGATCGCCATGACGAGGTCGATCTCGCCGTGGGCGTGGCCGTCGTGGCAGGCGAACGAACGGTTGCCCACGCGGAAAAAGCCCGGGCATAGCACGGTGGTGTCGGGTTTCAGCACCCCGGCGCGGAAACCCGCGATGGTGGTGAGCACCTTGAACGAGGATCCCGGCTTGTAGGCGCCCTGCACGGCGCGTTTGAACCAGGCGCCGCGGTTCGTGATGTCGGCGGCGGCGGCTCCGCCTAGTTTGGGCGAGAACGCGTTGAGGTCGTAGTCGGGCTTGCTGGCGAGGACGAGCACCTCGCCGGTGTTGACGTCGAGCGCGACGGCGGCGCCCGCCATTTCCGTCTCGGCGAGGCGGCGTTCCGCGGCGAGCTGCAGGTCGAGGTCGAGGGCGAGCGTGAGGTTACCGCCTTGGCGCGGGTTCACCTGCGCGAGCGGGGGATTGATGCGGTTGCCGGCGGGGTCGACGCGGAAGATGGCGCCGCCGGCCTCCCCCTGCAGGACATCATCGTGGCGCTTCTCGACGCCGTCGCGGCCGACGCTGCCGCGCATCTTGAACGTGCGCAGGTCCTCGCCCGGAAAGTCCTCGATGCCGACGTCATCGGTCGAGCCCACGTAGCCGAGCACGTGGGAGGCGGCGGAGCCGTTCGGGTAGTGGCGGACGCTGGACGTGTAGACCTGCGCGGGAGAGTTGACGGGCAGCCGTTCGAGGAGGCGCGCGTACTCGGCCGGAGCGAGGTCATCGAGCAGCGTGTAGGGCAGGAGCAACTCGCGGGTGAAGTGGCGGTCGAGCTCACGGGCGTCGACCCGTTCGTCGCGGCCGAGGATGCGGTTGACCTGGTCGAGGTAGCGCTGGACGACGCTCATCCGCGCGAGCCGCCGGATCTCGGGGGCGGTCGGCAGGCCGGGTTTGTCGGCCTCGTCCTGCGCGCGGAAATTGCGCTTGATGATGAGTTCCTCGGCGCGGATCTCCGGACGGATCGCGTCGAGGAGCAGGCGGACCGAGAAACGCGGCCGGTTGTCGACGAGCACGCGCTGGTGACGGTCGAGGACGATTCCGCGCGGCCCGGGGTGGACGATGCGCCGCTGCGTCTGCACCCGTTCGGCGTTGGCGTGCTCGCCCGTGCGGCGTAATTGCTGTTGGGCGAGTCCCGCGGCCAGCAGGAGCAGCATGACCACGATGATGAAATAGAAAAAAAGGATCCGCGGATCGCGGCCGTCGCGTCGCTCGACCGTCAGTCCCGGAACATCGCCTGGCAGGGGCGCGCGCATGGGGGCGGGCCTCAGCGGAGCCGCCCGGCGCGGAGGGCGAGGGCGGTTTCCACCAGGTCGATGAGGCGCGACTGCAGGGCGAAGAACCACGGGGTCGCGAGCGCGACGAGCACCTGCGAGCAGACAAGATCGGCCGCCAGCCGCGGCCACGGCGCCGCACCGCCCGGGGACAGGAACGCGACGAAGACGAGGAAGAGCCCGAAATTGGTGAACAACGCCAGCAGGGTGCCGGCGACGGCGTCCTCCTTGGGGATGCGATCGCGCATCCGGAAGATGATGTTGTGCGCGAGTCCGAAGAGCGCGGCGTGCGTGCCGAAGGCGACGGGCGCGCCGGCGTCGCTCATGAGGCCGGCGATCAGCACGGCCGCGAGCCCCGCGCCGAACGGCTGGGTGAGCGCGATGAACGCGACGTGCAGCCCACCCGCGACGAAGAACAGCTGGCGCGAGGACAGCAGGTGGTTCACCTCGGTCTGGATCGCCCAGAGGAGCAGCAGCGGACCGCAGAGGAGCGCGACGCGACGGAGGTTCACGGGGAGGAACGGACCGGGACGGGCGCGTCGACGTCGCGGGGAACCAGCACCGTCACCTCGGTGAGGGATCCGAGGCGTTCGTCGAGCCGCACCTCGCCCGATTTGTGCAGGCCGTCGCTGCCCAGTTCCGCCCGCACGATGGTCCCGAGCGTGAGACCGGGGGGAAACACGCCGCCGTAGCCCGAGGTGACGAGGCGCTTGGGGGACGTGGCCGAGGCGATGATATCGAGCGGCATCAGTTCCACGATCCCGGTGGGAGGGGCGAACGCGGGGTTATTGCCGCCCTGGAAGCTGATCGGACGCGAGTCGCCCTCGACGACACCCGCGAGACGCACGCCCGGGCTGGAGATCAGCTCGACGACGGCGGTCATCGCGTGGACCTCGGCGACCCGGCCGACGACTCCGCCGCTGAACACGACGGGAGCTCCGGCGGGAATGCCGTGATCGCGGCCCTTGCGGATCACGATGCGCTGCCACCACGCGGAAAAATCACGGCGCGCCACGCGGGCGTGCTCCAGCCGGTACTGGTCGCGGGCCGGCAGCCGCAGCAGCGTTTCGAGACGGGCGATCTCCGCCTTGAGCTCGGCGGTCTGCTGCACCGCGACCTCGTAGGATGCGTTGATGCGGGCCTGGTCGCGGCCGGCCTCGATGAGTTCCGTCTTGGAATGCGAACGCAGCGCCCAGAAGTCCTGCAGATCGCGGACCTTCGACGCCGCGAGCGTGACCGGGGCGGTGAGCTCGAAGAAGCTCGCGCGGAGGAACGACTTCACCGCTCCGGGAACAACCAGCCAGACGACGACAAGGATGCCGAGCGTCAGAAATGGGCGGGCCTGGTCGAAACGTCTGGAGGGCACGATGCGCTCCCGCGCGGGGAGGTCGGTGGATCAGGACGGCCCGCGGGCCGCGCGGCCTCAGTCCTTGTTCTCGAGGTAGATCCCGGTGCCGTTGGCCACGGCGGAGAGCGGATCCTCGGAGATGGTGACGGGCAGGCCGGTCTTTTCGCTGAGCAGCTTGTCGATGTTGCGGATGAGCGCGCCGCCGCCGGCCATCACGAAACCGCGGTCCACGAGGTCGGCGGAAAGCTCGGGCGGGCAGCGTTCCAAGGTGGTGCGCACGGCGTCGACGATCGCGGCGATGGTGTCGGCCAGCGCCTCGCGGATCTCCTGCGAGGTGACCTGGATGGTCTTCGGCAGGCCGGCCACCGAGTCGCGGCCCTTGACCTCCATCGAGAGTTCCTCGTCGAGCGGGTAGGCGGAACCGAGTCGCACCTTGATTTCCTCGGCGGTGCGCTCGCCGATGAGCAGGTTGTAGGCCCGCTTCATGTAGCCGATGATGGCGGCGTCGAGCTCGTCGCCCGCGACGCGGATCGACTTGGAGAACACGATGCCGCTGAGGGAGATGATGGCGATCTCGGTGGTGCCGCCGCCGATATCGACGATCATGTTGGCGGCGGGTTCCTCGATGGGCAGGCCGACGCCGATCGCGGCGGCCATGGGTTCCGGGATCGTCTCGACACTGCGGGCGCCCGCGTGGGTGGCGGACTCCATCACGGCGCGCTTCTCGACCTCGGTGATGCCGGAGGGGATGGCGATGACGACGTGGGGCGGCGCGCGGAAGGCGGTGTTGGAGACCTTGCGGATGAAATAGCGCAGCATCTCCTCGGTGACGTCGAAGTCGGCGATCACGCCGTCCTTCATCGGGCGGATGGCGGTGATGTTGCCGGGGGTGCGGCCGAGCATGCGTTTGGCCTCGTCACCCACGGCGAGCACCTTGCGGGAGGCGGTGTCCAGGGCGACGACGGACGGCTCCCGCAGCACGATGCCCTTGCCCTTCACGTAAACCAGCGTGTTGGCGGTACCGAGATCGATGCCGATGTCGTTCGAGAAGTATCCGAAGATGTTCGCCATGATTCCGGTGCGGGAGCGTGGCACGGAATCCCCGGCGTTGGGGGGTGTCAACGAGGGAAATCCCCGGAGTTTCGCGGCGCCTTATCCCGCGAACCCGAGGGCGGGGACTTGACGGCGCGGGATGGCGGGCGCGTTGTCTGGAGCCGCGCATGGAGGGGTACCAACTCATTCAGGACCTCGCGGTCATCCTGGCGGTGGCGGGCGCCGCCGGGTGGGCCTGCCAACGGATCGGGCTTTCCGTGGTCGTCGGTTTCCTGGTGGCCGGCATGGTGATCGGGCCGCACACGCCGCCGTTCGCGTTGGTCACCGACGTGGAGCGGGTGGATACCCTGGCGCAGCTCGGACTGGTCTTCCTGATGTTCTCGATCGGCCTCCAGCTGAGCCTGCGAAAACTGCGCCGGCTCGGTTTCGGTCTGCTGGCGGCGACGTTCGCCGGGGCGCTCGGGGTGTACCAGCTCACACGGCTCGCGGCCTTGGCGGCCGGCTGGAGCGCCACCGAAGGGCTTTTTCTCGCGGGGATGCTCATGGTCTCGTCCTCGGCGATCATCAGCAAAATCCTGCGGGAGACCGGGACGAACCACGAACGCTCGGGCCAGCTCGCGATGGGGGTCACGGTTTTGGAGGACGTGGTGGCGGTCGTCATGCTCACCATCCTCAACTCGCTCGTGCACTTCGGCCGCGCGGGCGGGGCGGGGGTGTCGCAAACCCTTCTGCTGCTGGGCGCGTTCGTGGCTTTGGCGGGCATCGTCGGTTTGCTGCTGGTTCCCTGGTTCCTGCGCCGGATGAGCGTGGCGGCGGAGGAGGAACTGCAGACGCTGCTCATGGGCGGTCTGCTCCTCGGGCTCGCCGTGGTGGCACAGGCCGCGGGCTATTCGCTCGCGCTGGGCGCCTTCCTCCTCGGCACGATCGTCGCGGAGACTCCGCACCGGCATCAGGTGGAGCGGACGTTCGCCGGCATGCGCGACATTTTCAGCGCGGTCTTCTTCGTGGCGATCGGCATGCAGATCGATCTGGCGCTGCTGGGACGCGAAACGCTCCTCATCCTAGGGGTGGCGGCCATGGCGCTGCTGGTCCGCCCGCTGGCGATCTCCGGCGGACTCCTCCTCACCGGCGTCCCGTTGAAAACCGCGGTCCGCACCGGTCTCTCGGTTTCGCCGATCGGCGAGTTCTCTTTCATCATCGCGCAGCTGGGCGTGACCGCCGCCGTCGTTCCGCCGCGTTTCTACCCGCTTGCGGTCGGTGTCTCGCTGGTGACGGCGCTGGTGGCGCCCCTCGTGATGCGAAGGGCGGAGGCGATCGCCGGTGCGGTCGAGGCACGCCAGCCGCCGTGGCTGGCGGATTGGATCCGGGTTTACCAGTCGTGGTTGGAAAACCTGGCGCGGCGGCAGGAGGCCAACGTGGTCTGGCGGCTGAGCCGGCCGCGTGTGGTGCAGATCGGTCTTGGGGCGCTTTTCGTCACGGGAGTGGTGGTCTTTTCCGGCCAGCTGTTTGGCGCGGTGGAACGCTGGATGTCAGGGGGCGCGGTGCCCGGGGCGTGGCTGCAACTGGGCTTCTGGACCGTGCTCACGCTGGTGATCCTGGCCCCGTTGGTCGCGATCTGGCGCAACCTTTCCGCCGTCGCGCTTCTGTACGCGGAGATCTCGACGCGGGGGCAGGAGAACGCGGTTCGCCTGCGGCCTTTGATCGAGACCGGCTTCAAGCTGCTGGCCGCGGGTGCGATCTACCTCTGGCTGTCGGCGATTTTGCCCGCGGAGGGTACGGCGCGCTGGCTGCTGGGAGTGAGTGGATTGGTGGCCTTGCTCGCGATCATCTTGCTCCGTCGGAAGCTCATCCGCTGGCACAGCGAGCTTGAAGTGGAGTTGGCGGCCGCGATCGAGTGGAGCGATTCCCGCATGACCGCCACGACTGCGCCTTGGCTGCAGGCTCACGGCGAATGGAACCTGCAGATGATCGATTGCACGCTACCCGATCTCGCCGATTGCCGCGGACGTACGATCGCCACCTTGGCCTTGCGCTCGCGTTACGGGTGCTCGGTGGTCGGCATCGAACGCCAGGGCTACATGATCCCGCTGCCGACGCCGGACACGGCGCTCTTTCCCCGAGACAAGGTGCTGCTCCTGGGAACGTCGGAGCAGGTCCGGGCCGGCCATGATGCGTTGTCCTCGGTGTCGCTTGAGGTAGGTGATGGATCGGACATCACCGAGGTGCGCATGGAGGTCATGGAAATCCCGGCCGGCAGTCCCGCGGCCAGCCGGCGGCTCGGTGAGATCACCGCGGTCCAGCGCCACGGCGTCCAAATCGCCGGCGTCCAGCGCCATGGTGCCAAGATCCTCAATCCGTCCGGTCAGGAGGAATTGCGCGCAGGGGACAGGATTCTTGCCTTCGGCACCCCCGACCAAATCCGTGATTTCAGCGGATGGCTGTGGGAGAAAGTCCCCGACCAGGACAGAGCAAGCGCTGAACCCGCCCTGTGATTCCAGCTTAGCGCCACGAGGGCGCGGGATGGCTCAAGCCGCGGGGGGCTTGGGCGCGGAGTCGGCCGGCTTGGCCGCGGGCTCGGCGGGTTTCGCCGCCTCGGGCTCGTCCTTCGTGGCCTTCTTGAACTCCTTGATCGACTGACCAAGGCCCTTGGCCAACCCGGGCAGCTTCGAGCCGCCGAACAGGACCAAAAGGATGATCAGGATGACGATCAATTCGGTCGGGCCCATGCCCATGAAGGCCGCGTACTTGCCGGGAAGCAAAACCATGATGCCGCAAGCTAGGCGGGCTCACTGACCTGTAAAGAGGGAAAGCGGTCCGCGGCA
>JBJTCH010000363.1:0-18743 GCA_046091745.1 Opitutaceae bacterium | reverse complement strand
GTATTTTCTCGCGCCGGCGGAGCAGGGGGGGCGCGGTCGCAATCTGGTCCGCGCGGTCACGCGGAATCTGCTGCCGGTGCAGGAGGCGGTGCCGGAGGGGCAGGTCATTCTCGGTGACGTGGACACCGCGGTGATCTCGTTTTACGACGGCAACGGCTGGATTGAGACTTGGGATTCCGCCGAGAGCCAGACCCTGCCGACGGCGTTCCGTTTCACGATCGCGCGCGTGCCGCCCGGCGGGGCGCAGGGCAATCTCGCCCCGATCGAGATCGTGGTGCCCGTCATGGTACGCACGACGACGAGCCAGACCGAGGAAGCGGAGGGGATGCAGTTGTGAGTAATGGCGTCCCCCAGTTCTCCGGTCGGAGCGTACGAGGATCGGTGCTGATCATCGTGATGTGGGTGTGCCTCGGTCTGGCTGGTCGTCGTGCGCACCATGACGGGCACCACGATCTCGATCGGGGCGAGATTGCCCTGCGCCCCGCCGGGCGGCGCGCGCGCGATGGTGAAACGGAACGCCGTCGGCAGGGTTTGGCTCTCGGCGGAATCCCAAGTCTCGATCCAGCCGTTGCCGTCGTAAAACGAAATTACCGCGGTGTCCACGTCGCCGAGAATCACCTGGCCCTCCGGTACCGCCTCCTGCACCGGCAGCAGATTCCGCGTGACCGCGCGGACCAGATTGCGACCGCGCCCCCCCTGCTCCGCCGGCGCGAGAAAATACGCCACGGCCTGCAGGTCGCCGAAAGGCGTCCAACCGTCGATCCGGCCCGAGGAGGTGTAGATGTCGGGCGTGAGCCGCTCGCCGAGGTTGTCCGCCAGCACCAGGGTCTGCGCGGTCGTGCTCAGATCCTTGGCCATGCCGTTGGTGCCGCCCGGCAGGACGACACCGGCGAGGTCACGGCGGATGATCCCGACCGCGCGCTGCAGGCTCTGGTCTTCCGCGATGCGGGCGTGCGTTGTGTTGTGCAGGCGCAACGCGCTGAAGAACGTGGTCTGGATCACCACCAACACGACGGCGCCGACCGCGGTCGCGATGATCAGCTCGAGCAGCGTGAAACCACGTTGCCGCGCGGACCGGACGAAATGATTTCGCGCGCTCATTGTTGGGTGCCGAGCGCGGTGTCGGCGGTCGAGGTGTTGGGCATCAGCGTCGCCACGGAAACCTCGTAGGCGCCGCCTTGGACGGAGAACGAGACCGTGACGGTCATCTGCTGCATCGCGTCCTCCGGCCAAGTCTCGACGCGCATGGCCCAAGGATAAGCGGCGTCGCCCTCATAGGCGGTGCCGCTGGAGGAAGCCTGCTGGATCTGCGTCTCCACCAGCAATTCGTTGAGGACCCGTTCCCCCACCCGCATCGCGGCGGCCTTGCGCTGGCCGAGCACGGCGACGCGGCTGGCGACGCTCATGCCCTCGATCGCGACGGGGATGATGATCGCCATCATGAGCAAGGCCGCCAGCACCTCGACCAAGGTGAAGGCCGCGCGCTTCCGGGAGGATGGTGCGCGGTCAGCCATTGCGGATCAGCGGCCGGATCTCGAACCCGAGCCGGTTGGAAGTGGGCGCGATCTCCAGCGCGGCCTCGTCGCCTTGGCGGATGACAATGCGCTGCGCCCCGCCCTCGTCGAAGAAACCATCCGGGTTGCACCGGATCGCCGCGAGATTCTCGGGCAAACCCAGCCGCTCGTCCTCCTGCTCGGAGACCGCGGCGTCGACCACGGTGGGTATCTCCAGCCGCAGACTGGGTTCGGCGGTGTGCACGATGCGGCGACCGCCGTCCCCGCCGGAGTGGCTTTCCTGCACCTCAAGGCCGTACATCGAGCGCGCCGGGTCGATCCAAAGGATCACCGGAACGCCCTCCGCCACGGCGCGAGCGCGGCCGTAGTTGATGAGCGAAAGCACGCGCTGGGCCTCCTGGCTGAGCGCGCGGCCGCGGAAGAAAGCGGCCATGCGGGGCATGACCATCGACGCGACCGTGAGCAAAAGCACCATGACGACGATGAGTTCCACCAGCGTGAACGCGCGCCGGCCGCCGGCGGAAAGCCGGGAGCGGGAACCGCGCGACATGGCGGGGAAAACGAGCATCGTCGGGAGCCGCGGAGGATCAGTTGGCGGCGACGCGGCCGTTCACGATGTCGTCTGCCGTGTTCGGCTGGCCGTCGGGACCCATGGAACGCAGGTCGTAGCCAGCCGGGTTGATGCGGCCGGGAAACTCATAGATGTAGGGACGACCCCACGGATCGGCCGGGATGTCGCTCTTAAGGTAGGGCCCGCGCCAATTGGGGACGTCGGCGGGTGCGGCGACCAGCTGGTTCAGGCCGTCCTGCCCGCGCGGGTAACTGCCGGTGTCGACCTCGAACGCGTCGAGCGCGGTGCCAAAGGTCGAGATCTGCGTCTGCGCGGCGGTGACGCGCGCCTGCTCGGTGCGGCCCGTGAACTTGGGCAGCACGAGCGAGGCGAGGATGCCGAGAATCACGAGCACGAGCAGAAGCTCGACGAGCGTGAAGCCGCGGCGGGAGCGGCGGAGGCGCGCGGCGCGCGCGGGGGCGTTGGTGGATTTCATGGAAAGAAGGGTCATTTGATGTGGTCCTGCAGCGAGAAGATGGGGATCACCATGCCGATGAAGATCGTGCCGATGAGCGCCGCGATGACGAAGAGCATCACGGGCTCGGCCAGCGCGACCACGGCCTTCAGCTGGCGGTCGAGGTCGCCCTCGGTGACGTTGGCGATGCGGAGCAGCTCGGCGTCGAGTTTGCCGCTCTCCTCGGCGACCGAGATCATCTCGACGACGGCGCCGGGGAACAGATCGCGGTTCTGGGCGAGGCTCTTGCCGAGGGCCTTGCCCTCCTTGACGCGGTCGATCGAGTCGGAAACGGCGTCGACCAGGATCTGGTTGCCAATCGACCGACGCGCGACGTTGAGGGCGTTGACGAGCGGCACACCGGCGCCGAGCAGCGTGCCGAGCATCCGGCAGAAGCGGGCCATCGCGAACTGCGCGAGGAGCGGCCCGATCGTCGGAACGCGGAGGATATAGCCCTCCCAGGCGCGCCGGCCCGCTTCCGAGCGGAACCAGCTGCGGAGGGAAATGAACGCCACCACGCCGGCGGCCCCGATGAAGAGGCCGTAGTTCCGCACCGCGTCGCTCACGGCGACGATCATCCGCGTGATCAGCGGCAACTCTGCGTTGAAGCCCTGGAACACCAGCTGGAAGCGCGGGATGAAGAAAACGAGGAGGAAGATCAGCACGCCCAGCGCGAGGAACAGGAGGATCGCCGGGTACATCAGCGCGGTCATCACCTTGCCCTTCAGTTCCTTTTCGCGGGACTGGAAATCCGCGATCTGCGCCAGCACGACGTCGAGAAACCCGCCCGTCTCGCCCGCCTCCACCATCGCGACGTAGACGCGGGGGAAGGTCTCGGGGGAACGCGCCATCGCGTCCGACAACGACATGCCGTCGATCACGAGGTCGTGGATCTCCTTCCACTTCGCCTTCGCCACCGGCTCGGCCGCCTCGCGGTGGATGATGACGAGCGCGCGGCTGAAGGGCACGCCGGCGGCCAGTAGGCTGGAAAGCAGGCGTGTGAAGTTCTCGAGGATGCGCGGGGTGATCTTGCTCGACTGGCCGAACTTCAGCTTGAGGTTCAGCCCGCCCCCCGGCGCGGCGGGAGCGGCGGCCGCCGCCTTGCCGGCCGACGAGGCCGACTCCGACAACCGGATCGGCTTCAGCCCGCGCAACTCCACCTGGCGCATGGCCTCCTGGCGGTTGCCCGCCTCGATGAATCCCTCGGTGGCGACACCGTCGAGTTGGAGAGCCTTGTAAGCGAATTGGGGCATGAATCAGGTAAACCCGCGAGCGAATCAGGTCTTGGGCGCCTGGGCGGCGGCCGCGTTGGGATCCTCCTCGTGCACCGTCGTCACGCTGAGGATCTCCTCGATGGTCGTGCGCCCCTCGTGCACCAGACGGCGGCCGTCCTCGGCGAGTGTCGTCATGCCTGCGCGCCGCGCGGCGTCGCGGATGAGATCGGTCGAGCCGTTGCGCAGGATGAGCTGCCGGATCTCGTTGTTGGTGTCCATCCACTCGAAGATCGCCTGGCGGCCGTGGAAACCGGTGCCGCGGCAATCGCGGCAGCCGACGGACTTGTAGATCACGGAGTCGGCCGGGATCCCGAGCCGCACCTTATACGTGCGGGCCGTCGGCGAGTCATCGACCGCCTTGCACTTCGGGCAGAGCAGACGCACGAGGCGTTGCGCGAGCACCGCCTCCAGTGATGAGGCTACGAGGTAGGGCTCGACGCCCATGTCGACCAGACGCGTGAGCGCACCCGGAGCGTCGTTGGTGTGAAGCGTCGAGAACACGAGGTGGCCCGTGAGCGAGGCCTGCACCGCGATCTGCGCGGTCTCCTGGTCGCGGATTTCACCGATGAGGATGACATCGGGGTCGTGGCGCAGGATGGAGCGGAGTCCGCGTGCGAACGTGAGGCCGGATTTCTCCGAGACCTGGATCTGGTTCACACCCTTCAGCTGGTATTCGATCGGATCCTCGATCGTGACGATCTTCCGCTCGGAGTCGTTGATCTCCTGCAGCGCGGTGTAGAGCGTCGAGGTCTTGCCGGAACCGGTGGGCCCCGTCACGAGCACGATCCCGTGCGGCAGCTCGAGAACGCGCTGGAGGCACTCGTACTCGCGCTCGTGCATGCCGAGGTCGCGGCAGCCGCGCAGCGCGGAGTTCTGGCGCAGGAGGCGCATCACGACCGCCTCGCCGTGGAGCATCGGGATGATCGAGACGCGGATGTCCACCTCCGCGGACTCGATGCGCACCTTGATGCGGCCGTCCTGCGGCAGGCGTTTTTCCGCGATGTTGAGATGACTCAGGATCTTAACGCGCGCCACGATCGCCGGCTGGAACTTCTTGATCTGGGCCGGCACCGGCACCTCCTGCAGCACGCCGTCGATGCGGTAGCGGATCCGCAGTTCATCCTCGAAGGGCTCAAGATGGATGTCGGACGCGCGCAACTCGATGGAGTCCTTCAGGACCTGGTTGACGAAACGGATGATCGACGCGTCCTCGGCGGCCTCGTCGAGGTTGGTGCCGCCGGCGCCCTCGCCCTCGTCGACCACCTGCAGCTCGCCCTCCTCGTGCAGCGTGCCGATGGTGTCGGCGCCGACGCCGAGGCGCTTCTTGAGCTCGCGCTGGACGGCCTCGGAAGGCGCGAGCACCGGACGCAGCCGCAAGCCCGTGAGGGCCCGCAGCCCGTCGATTCCCGCGGTGACGAAGAGCCGGCTCGTCGCGATCTCGATCTGGTTGTCGACGCGTCGCAGCGGCAGCAACTCGTCGCGCAGCAGCAGGCGCGCCGGGAAAAGCGACAGCACCTGCTTGTCGGGCTCGAGCTCGTCGAGCCGCGCGAACGGCACGCCGTACTCCCGCGCGAGCCAGCGCAGCACCGTTTCCTCGGCGAGCGGCTCGCCGGCGGGGTGCTGGCGCAGGAAGGAACGGGCGTCGCCGGCGGTGAGCTGCCGGGCCGCGATCAGGCGGTCGAGCAGCTCCGGCAGGACGCCGTTGGCGGTGGAGGCGGGCGCGTCGGTCGGCACGGCTTCAGGGCAGCAGGCCGAACATCACCGCGATCGCCTCCTGGCGCACGGAAAGGACGGCGCGAAGCTCGTCCTGCGCCTTGGCGACCTTGGCCTCGGTGTCGCGCCGCATCTCGCGCACGCGCTCGAGGCGGTTCTTGATCTCGGCCTCGGGCAGCTTGTCGCGGATCGCGAATTGCAGGGCGTTCATCTCCGGATTGCTGGAGGAACCGCGGCCGGGGCCGCCGCCGGGGCCACCACCGCGATCGCCGCCACCGCCACCCGGGGGACCTCCGCGGAAGCCCATCATGCCGCCGGGACCACCACCCATGCCACCGGAACTGCGACGCAGTTCGGAAACCTTGGCGACGCGCTCCGAGATGACCTTCCACTCCTCGTCGTCGGTGATCTCCAGACGCTCGCGCAGCATGTTCAGCATGCGGGCCTGCATTTCCTGCGGGTTGAAATCGCCGCGGCCGCCGCCGCCGCGATCACCGCCACCGCCACGATCCCCGCCGCGGTCACCGCCACCGCGGCGACGGTCCTCCTGCGCGGGAAGGGTTTGGACTAGAATCAACGCAAACGAGGCAACGCCCAGCCAGGCGGCGAGTTTGGACACGATGGATTTATGCATGGGGACTTTTGGGTTCGGATAACTTGACGCACCTGACAGACTGTCAGTTGCGCGATTTTACATCCGCCCTCACGAAGTTTCTCCCGCTGGGCAATCGTTGCGCGAAACCGACGCCGCGTGCGCAACTTTTGCGCACAGAGTGGGCGATCGCCGCGGCTCCCCCCCTCCCCCTGCGAGCGGCGCGCTGATCTTCCGGTTACTCATGTCCTGACCGCGTCTCCGCCACATCTCCCTCACCCCCTCTCCCTTCTTGCTCGGCGAAGCAGGGTCCCTCGTCCCTCCCGGCGCGGCGCAGCCCGTACGACGCTTCGGTTGCGGCTGCGCCGCGCTGGGAATCCCGCGTAGAAATCAGGCGACCACTGGCGCTGCGTTGAGCACCCATCGTGCGCCTGATGCGCCTCTTTGCGGCCAGGCCCTGAGTTGGCCACGAAGAGGCGCAGGAGGCGCAAGTCTCCCACCGGAGAACAGAAGCAAACAGAGGTAACGGAGGACCGACTTGGTCCGCGGCAAGCAGCCGCGGCTACACCAAGCCCGGCTGATCCGTGTCCATCGGTGTTTATCCGTGGTTACTCACCCGCGGAGCGAATCGGGAGCGCGTTACAGCCTGAGCGTCGGTCCGGTGGATCGGACTCGGTGAACTCGGATCGGGCCTCCGCGAACTCTGTGTTCCAACTCAACTTCCCTTGGGTTGCGGCGGAGCCGCGCGGGACGAAAATCCCTGCGCGGCTTCACCGACCGCATCGCCTCAGGGCTCGCCTTTGCCGGCGGCCTTTTTGCGCCCAGTCTTCTTACCGGTGTCGGCGGGAGGCGCCTCGCCCTTCAGTTTGGCGTCCTGCGCCTTGAGCCAGGTGTCGTACGCCTTCGCCCGGCTGGCGGTGTATTGATAGGTATCGAAGATCGCGGCGTTGCCGAGGGCACGGGGATCCTGCTCCTCGCGCAGCAACGCCATCATGCGATCGCGCAGCTTCACGAGCACGCCCGAGTGCGCGAGATCCTGCGCCAGGTTGTTCACGCCCTGCGGATCGTTGCGCAGATCGTAGAGCTCGTCGGGCTGCCGTTTCCCGAACGCCAGGTCGTAGTAGTGGCCGCCGATGGTCTTGAGCAGCTCCTTGCTCGGGCTCGGGTCGCAGTTGCCGAAATCCGTCTCCGGATTGCCCGCCGGCCAGCGCTCCGGGTGGAAATTGTGCACGTAGAGAAAATCCGGCGTGCGCAACGCGCGCACCGGGTAACCCCAGTCATTCGGACGTCCGAGGTCGTGCCGCTCCTTCCCCACGAGCATCTCGGCACGGTTCTCCACCATTCCTGAAGCCGCCGAACGCAAGAGCGCCGCCACGCTGCGCCCGGTGATCTGTGGATGCACGGGCAGACCGGCGAGTTCGAGATACGTCGGCGCGAGATCGCGGACGTTGATGAAATCGTCGACCACGCGGCCGGACTTGATGCCGCGGCCCCAGCGCATCGCCAGCGGCAGGTGAAAGCCGTCCTCGTGGATCTGCCCCTTCACATACGGAAACGGCATGCCGTGGTCGGAGGTCACGATCACGAGGGTGTTCTCGAGTTCCCCTGCCGCTTCCAGGGAACGCAGCGCGCGCCCGATGTGACTGTCGGCCCACTCCACTTCCACCGCGTAATCCGCGAGGTCGCCGCGCGTGACACTCATGTCGGGCAGATAGGCCGGCACCTTCACGTCGGCGAGGTTCTTGCCGAAGCGCACCCCGGAATCGCGCTCGTACGCGCGATGCGGTTCGTGGAAACCCATCCAGAACGAGAACGGCTTCCCCTTCGGGCGCTGCGCGAGGAAATCGTCGAAGTTCGCCGCGTAGTCGTTGCGGTTGATGCCGGTCGTCGGCGGCGTGCCCGTGCGGGCGTCGAACGACGGCCCCGCCGGATTGCGCGTGCGTTTCGCTTGCGTCTTGAAGTCGCCCGGACCCCAGCCTTTGCCGGTGAGGCCGACGAAATAACCGCCCTGCTCCAGCAGGTCGGGATAAACCTCGAAGCCGGCCGGAAAGAGCCCGTTGTGCGAGACCGCCTCGCGGAGCTGCCACGTGTTGCGACCGGTCAGGATGCTCGCGCGGCACGGGCTGCACTTGGGGTTCGACGTGAAGGCATTCCGGAAGAGCACGCCTTCCCGGGCCACGCGGTCGAAGTTCGGCGTCTTCACCCACGTCGAGCCGTACGCGCCGGCATCGCGCCAGCCCCAGTCGTCAAAAATGATGAACAGGTAATTGGGCCGCGCGGTTTCCGCGGCCGGCAACGCCGCGGCGAACAGCAGCCCGAACAAGAGCGCGAGGAAGCGGGAACGGGAGGTTTTCATGGGAAATAGTCGGGGCGGAAGGCGGAGTCAGCGCCCGGCGGGGGCGGACGCGTGAGCGACGCGTGGAAAACGAAGCGCGAGCAGACGCTCCGCCTCCGCCTGCGTCGCGGAGACCCGCGCTTCGCCCAGTACGCTGCGCGTCTCGGCGGGCTCGTCGGCGTTCTCGTAGAGCTCGCGCCCGATCGTCTCGCCGGTCCGCCAGTCGCGCCACTCGGTGTAGCGCACCGCCGCCGTGCGCACCGAGTAGCCCATCGCGCGCGGCACCTTCTCGGGTTCGCGGTCGTAGTAGGAGGGACGCGGATGCTGCGTGTAGGCCGCGGCCTTCACCTTGGCGGCCGGGTCACGCAAGACCGCCGCGAGGCTCGCGCCTTCGAGGCCGGCGACCTTTGGCAGCCCGCACAACTCCGCGAGTGTCGGGTAAAGATCCACCAACTCCGCGAGCGCCGCGGTCACCCGGCCGCCCGGGCCCGCGCCGGGCGTGGCGATCAGCAAGGGCACGCGGGCATCCAGCTCGAAATTGGAGGTCTTCCCCCAGAGCCCGTGCTCGCCGAGATGGTAGCCATGGTCGCCGACGAACACGACGATCGTGTCCGCCGCGCGCCCGCTGCGGTCGAGCGCGTCGAGCACCTTCCCGAGCTGCGCGTCGAGGTAGGAGATGTTCGCGAAATACCCGTGGCGCATCTCGGCCACCAGCTCGGGCGTCGGCGCGATCCGCCCCGGCCCGGGCAGCCCGAGCACCTCGCGGCTGTCGTGAAACGCGATCTCCGGCGCGCCCGCCGGCCGGCGCGGATCGAGCGACGGCAACCGCGCGCGGTCGTAGAGATCCCAGTAGCGCTTCGGCGCGTTGAAGGGCGCGTGCGGTTTCCAGAAACCGACCGCGAGGAAGAACGGCCGGTCCTTCACCTCACCCAGAACCCGCACCGCCTCCGCCGCCACGCGTCCGTCGTAGTAGGCCTCGTCGGGCACATCGCGGCATTCGGTGAGCGGCACGTCGGTGTAGAGCCGGCCGCCGCCCGAGACGAGGTTGGGCGGCAGCGGCCCCGCCACCTGCGGCGCGTCGTGTCCGTGGGACGCGTAGTGCAGGAACTCGGGCGCGCTCCACGAGCGGGCGTCGCCCTTCTCCTTCGTGTGCCAGTTGTGGAAAATTTTTCCCACGCAGCGTGTCACGTAGCCGTTCGCCTTGAAATGCTGCGGCAGCGTGACGGCGTCGGGGCGCAGCTCGCGAAAATGCGTGCCGTTGTTCCAAAGCCCGAGCGTGTCGGGCCGCAACCCGGTGAGCATCGAGGAACGCGAGGGGTTGCACACCGCCTGCTGGCAATAGGCGCGGTCGAAGCGCACCGCGCGCCGCGCGAGCCGGTCGAGGTTCGGCGTGAGGGCAGGCGAACCGTACGCGGCGAGCTCGGGCCGGTAGTCGTCGGCCATGATGAACAGGACGTTGGGCCGCGCGCCGCCCGGAGCGGCGAACAACGGCGCGGCGAACGACGCGGACCACAGCAACGCGCGGAGAAAACTCGGGAGGGACATGGGGTGAGGCCAGACGAGTCCCGCGTCCGGAACGGCGCAAGAATGTTTGCCGCGGCACGCAGCGCTTGCGGGCCCCGTGGAAGTTTCCAGCTTCGCCCCATCACCATGAATCCCGACCTGCTTGCCGCGCGCCGCGCCCGTCTCACTGCCGGACTTCCCCTGGCCGACGCCGTGCTGCTGGTCCACGCCGGCGAACCCGTTCCGCTGCCCGAGGGCAGCGATCAGACTTATCCGTACCGTGCGCACGCGGAATACCTTTACGCGGCCGGGGAGGAATGTGCGGGCGGAGTCGTGGCCTTTGATCCGCGCGGCGGCGCCGCCGGCTGGAGGACGTTTGTGCCGCCCGTCACGGAGGCGGAGAAGATCTGGGAGGGAAGACAGCCCGCTGTCGGCACCCCGCTGGGAGAACTGCAGCCATGGCTGGAGGCCCGCCGCGGAAGGCCGGTTGTGGCGCTCGGCGCCTCGACGCCCGCCCCCGCGACCGAAGCGATACGCGAGGCCTTCACCGAACTCCGCCGCGCGAAGGACGGCCACGAGCTCGCGCTCATCCGCCGCGCGGTCGACGCCACCGCCGCCGGCCACGCGCTGGCCTCGGGACTCATCCGGCCCGGCTTCACCGAGCGACAACTCCAGATCGAGCTCGAGGCCGAGTTCCGCCGCCGGGGCGCGCAGCGCACGGGTTACGGCACGATCGTGGGCACCGGCGCCAACTCCGCCGTGCTGCACTTCGCGCCCTCCGGCCGCGAGATCCGCGAGGGAGATTTCGTCCTCATCGACGCCGGCGCCGAGGTGGAGCGTTACGTGGCCGACGTCACCCGCACGCACGTGGCCGGCCGCCCGACCCCATTGCAACGCGACCTGCATCAAACCGTGGTCCGCGCCCTGGAGCGCGCCATCGCGCGATCGGTGCCCGGCGCGGAATGGAAGGCGATCCATCTCGCCGCGGCCGTGGACTTGGTCGAAGGCCTGGTCGCGATGGGTGTCATGCGGGGCGATCCCGCGACGCTGGTGGAGCGCGACGCCCACACGTTGTTTTTCCCGCACGGCCTCGGCCACATGCTCGGACTCGGGGTGCGTGACGCCAGCGGGCTGGCTCCGGGACGCCGCAAGGATCCGCGCCCCAGTCTGCGCTCGCTGCGCATGGATCTCCCGCTCGCGGCCGGGATGGTCGTCACCGTTGAACCCGGCCTCTATTTCATCCCGCCGCTCCTGCAGGATCCCGCCCGCCGCGCGAAGTACGCCGGCGACGTGAATTGGGAGCTCGTTGACCGCCACCTCCATCTCGGCGGCGTGCGCGTCGAGGACGACATCCTGATCACCAACGGCGCGCCGGAAGTGCTCACGCGGATGATCCCGCGCGGGTTGGCTTGAGATTCCGGTCACGGCTCAACCGCGGGCGGCCGTTCCCCTCGGTGGAACAGCGCGTTTGGAATCGAGGGCCAGCGCAGCGGATCGCGGGCAAACCCGCCTCCTCGCACCAGCTTGCACGCTTCCTGCTCCAGCGCATCGTCCACCCATGAGCGAACAGAAGGAGCTCCTCACGCCCAACCGGAAGGCCCTCACCATCAACCTGGATGAGGCGAAGTACGGCACTTTCGCCGAGATCGGCGCGGGGCAGGAGGTGGCGCGGGTGTTTTTCCAGGCCGGGGGCGCGGCGGGCACCGTCGCCAAGACCATCTCCGCCTACGACATGACCTTCAGCGACGCCATTTACGGGAAGGCGCCGCGTTACGTGTCGCGCGAGCGGCTCTCGCACATGCTCGACCACGAGTATGATCTGCTGATCGAGCGGCTGGCCGCGCAGCGCGGCGCGCGGACGACGTTCTTCGTCTTCGCCGACACCGTCGCGACCCGGGGTTTCAAGGGCACCAACGACGCCCACGGCTGGATGGGCATCCGTTTCCAGACGGAGCCGGGCGGCGTGCCGAGCGAGATCGTCCTCCATGTGCGCGTGTGGGACAAGGAGGCCGTCCAGCAGCAGGCCGCGCTCGGCATAGCCGGCACGAACCTCATCTACGCGGCGTTCTACTATCGCGACGACCCGAAGCGGCTCGTCGAGTCGCTCGTCGACAACGTCGGCGCGGCGCGCGTCGAGGTCGACATGATCACGTTCCGCGGCCCGGCGTTCGCCCACATCGACAACCGCCTGATCTCGCTCTACCTCGTGCAGCACGGCCTGACGAACGCGGTCCTGTTCGGGCCGCGTGGCGAGATGCTGCAACCCTCGGAGGCCTTGCACCGCAAGGCCGTCCTCGTCGAGCGCGGCAGCTTCCGGCCGGTGACGCGTGTGAACGTCGACATGCTCAACTGCGCCACCGCGCAGTTCGTGCAGGAGCCGGGAGTGCAGGGCCGCGAGGTGATCGCGCTGATGGAGATCACCGTGAACAACCTCCTCACCACCGGCACGCTCGACGCGGAGGACTTCCTTTCGCGCGTCGACCTGCTCGGCGAGCTCGGCTTCACGACGCTGATCTCGAACTACTCGGAGTATTACCGGCTCACGTCCTACTTCCGCCGCTACACGAAGGAGATGATCGGCGTGACGATGGGCATCAACAACCTCCTCGAGATCTTCAACGAGAAGTACTACGAGCACCTCGAGGGCGGCATCCTCGAGTCCTTCGGCCGGATGTTCCGGAACGCCGTGAAGCTCTACATCTACCCGATGCGGCAGGAGGTGATGGCGCGCTACCTGGCCTCGGGCGGCGGACCCGCCCCCGCCACGCCCCCGGGCCACGCGTTCGCGGGGGAGGTGCTCATCACGGCCCGCAACGTCCACATCGCCCCGCATCTCCGGAATCTTTACGATCACCTGCTTGAGAATCATTACATCGACTGCCTCACGGGCTTCGACCGCGACGCGCTCGGTGTCGTCTCCCGCGAGGTGATCAGCCGGATCCGCGACCGGGACCCGGCGTGGGAACGCATGGTGCCGCCGACGGTCGCCGCCACCATCCGCCGCCGCGGTCTGTTCGGCTGCGCGCCGGCCCCGGCCGAGATTCCGCTCGCCGACTGAGGCTCGCGTGCTTTTCTGCCCGCTCCCTCACCGACGCCATGCGCTTCCACAAGTACCACGCCCTCGGCAACGACTACATCGTGCTCAATCCGGCCGACTTCCCTTCCTGGGGCGCCGCACCCACGACCGACCAGATCCGGGTCGTCTGCCACCGCAACTTCGGGGTCGGCTCCGATGGCATCCTTTGGGGCCCCCTGCCCTCGCGCGAAAGCCAGCACGGCCTGCGCATCTTCAACCCCGACGGCTCCGAGGCGGAGAAATCCGGCAACGGCCTGCGCATCTTCTCGCGTTTCCTCTGGGATCGGAAGCTGGTGCGCGACGCGCGCTTCACCGTGGAAACCCCGGGTGGCCACGTCCGTTCCGAGATCCGCGACGGCGGCGGCCTCATCACCGTGGCAATGGGCTCGGTGAGCTTCGACAGCGCGCGCATCCCGGTGAACGTCACCGGACCGGCCCGCGAGGTCCTGAACGAGAAGGTCCAGGTCCTCGACCGCGAGTTCACCTATTGCGCCGCCACGATCGGCAACCCGCATTGCGTCATTCCGCTGCCCGCCGTGACCGCCGAACTCGCCCACCGCTACGGGCCGCACCTCGAGACGCACCCGCTTTTCCCGCGCAAGACCAACGTCCAGTTCCTCCAGGTCATCGACCGGAAGAACATCCGCATCGAGATCTGGGAACGCGGCGCGGGCTACACGCTCGCCTCGGGCAGCAGCTCGAGCGCCTCCGCCGCGGTGGCGCACCGCCTCGGACTCGTCGATCGCGACGTCACCGTGCACATGCCCGGCGGCACCATCGGCATCGAGATCGGCGACGGTTTTTCCATCATGATGACCGGCACGGTCAACAAGGTCGCCGAGGGCGTGATGCATCCGGAGTTGTTCGCGGTGAAGGTCTGAGCCGGCGAGGCGCCGGTCCCGCTTTTGACCGGCTTCAGGAGAACGGGGGGAAAGTAAACTCGCCGGGAGTTCACGGTCGTACGGCAAGCGGGCCGGAAATTTCCCGGCGCATTTGGTGCTGACGTGGATCGCGCACCGAACACACCGTTGGCGCGTCCCGCCATCGAAAGGACTTCCCCATGCGATTCCTCCTCCCCCGACCCTGCTTCGCCGCCTTGGCGCTCCTCGCCACGTCGATCGCCGCGCTACCCGCGGCGGAAAACAGCCGCCCGCCCAACGTCGTCGTGTTTCTCGCCGATGACGCCGGCTGGGGCGACTACTCCATCAACGGCAACACCAGCGTACGCACGCCCAACCTCGACTCGATCGGTCGCGGCGGTGCACGGTTCGACCGGTTTTTCGTCTGCGCGGTCTGCGCCCCCACCCGCGCGGAATTCCTCACCGGCCGCTATCATTCCCGCGGCGGCGTGCGCGGCGTCTCCACCGGTCTGGAGCGGCTCAACACCGACGAGAAGACGGTGGCGGACGCCTTCAAGGCCGCCGGCTACGCCACCGGCGCCTTTGGCAAATGGCACAACGGCAGCCAGTGGCCCTACCACCCGCAGGCGCGCGGATTTGACGAATACTACGGCTACACCGCCGGTCACTGGGGCGAGTACTTCGATCCCCCGGTCGAGCACAACGGCCGCATGATCCGCGAAAAGGGCTACATCGTGGATCTGTGCACCGACCGCGCGCTGACCTTCATCGAACGCAACCGCAGCAAGCCGTTCTTCTGCTACGTGCCGTTCACCACGCCGCACTCACCGTGGTCGGTGCCGGAAAAATACTGGGATCGCTTCAAGGGCCGCGCCATCGGCCAGAAAGCCACCGAGGCCGATCAGGAGAACTTCGACCAGACGCGCTGCGCGCTCGCGATGCTTGAGAATCAGGACGACAACGTGGGCCGCGTCCTGGCGAAGCTCGACGCGCTCGGCCTGCGCGAGAACACGATCGTCGTCTACTTCTCCGACAACGGGCCGAACACCTGGCGCTGGAACGACGGCATGAAGGGACGCAAGGGCAGCGTCGACGAGGGCGGCATCCGCTCCCCGGCCATGCTGAGCTGGCCGGGCCGGGTGAAGCCGGGCACGGTCGTCCGCGATATCACCGGCGCGATCGACCTCCTGCCCACGCTCACGTCACTCGCCGGCGTGAAGCGCGTCGGCGCAAAGCCGCTCGACGGCGCCGACCTCACCCCGTTGCTGCTCGGCGGAGGCGGCTCCTGGCCCGAGCGCATGATCTTCTCCCACCAGAACGGACAAGTGAGCGTGCGCACCCCGCGCTACCGCCTCGACAGCCGCGGTGCTCTTTTCGACCTGCAAGCCGACCCCGGCCAGACGAAGGACATCGCCACCGCGCAGCCCGCGGTCGCGGCAAAGCTGGAACAGGCCGTCGCCGCATGGCGCGTCGACGTCTTCGGAGCCGACATCGCCGCGAAAGCCGTCGAGTCACGCACCAGCAAGAAAGGCAAAACCCGAGGCGGCTACGTGGTGCCCGACGACCGCCCCTACCCCGTCGGCTACCGCGAGTTTCCGTGGACCCCGCTCCCGGCGCGCGACGGCGTTCCCCACGGCGGCGTCCGCCGCAGCAGCAGCGCCCCCAATTCGTCTTACTTCGTGAACTGGCGGACCACGGAGGATCGGATCACCTGGGACGTGGAAGTGGCCACCGCCGGCACCTACAAGGTCGTGATCGACTACACCTGCGTGGTGTCCGACGCCGGGGCGGAAATCGAACTGTCGTTTCGTGACGCGAAACTCACCGGCAAGGTGGCGCCGGGGTGGGATCCTCCGCTCAACACGAACCAGGACACCCTGCCGCGTCCCGACGGCGAATCGCAGATGAAGGAGTTCCGCCCCCTCAACCTCGGCACGGTGCGACTCGAGCAAGGCCGCGGAGAACTCACGCTGCGTGCCCTGAAGGTACCCGGCAAATCCGTGATGGATGTGCGCCGCGTGAACCTGACCCTGAAAAACTAACGCCCATGCCCCCGCTTTTCCGCCGCCTGATCGCGCTTCCTCTCCTTGCGGCCGCCGCTTTCGCCGGCGAGCCCACGGCTAGACCGAACATCGTGTTCATCATCTCCGATGACCACGCTTGGACCGACTACGGCTTCATGGGTCACAAGCAGGTCGAGACGCCCCACCTCGACCGCCTCGCGGGCCGCAGCGCGCTTTTCACGCGCGGCTACGTGCCCACCGCGCTCTGCCGGCCGGCGTTGGCGACCTTTGCGAGCGGACTTTACGCGCACCAGCACCAGATCAGTGGGAACGATCCCGCCTTCCTCCCCGAGATGCTCGCCCCCGCGGCGGGCAAGGCGAAGAAGGCCGGCAAACAGGCGGGAGAGCCGGCCGCCTACCAGCGGCTGCGCGAGAAGCTCATCACGAAACTCGACCTGCCCGACACGTTGCCCAAGGTCCTCGCCCGGCAGGGCTACCTGAGTCACCAGTCCGGCAAGTGGTGGGAAGGCTCGTGGCGCCGCGGTGGATTCACCCACGGCATGACCCGCGGTTTTCCGGAGACCGGCGGCCGGCATGGGGACGACGGCCTGAAGATCGGCCGCGAGGGAATGGCGCCTATCTTCGACTTCATCGACCATGCCATCGCGGAGAAGAAACCATTCTTTCTCTGGTATGCGCCGTTCATGCCCCACACGCCTCACACGCCGCCCGAGCGGTTGTTCGCGAAGTACAAGGCCAAGGGCATCACTTCCGATTTCGTCGCCCGCTACTACGCGATGGTCGAGTGGTTCGACGAGACCTGCGGCGCGCTCATGGAACGCGTCGAGGCCAAGGGCCTCACCCGCGACACGATCTTCGTGTACATCGCCGACAACGGCTGGATCCAGTCGACCGACAACGCGGGCTACGCGCCCCGCTCCAAGCAGACCGCCAATGAAGGCGGCGTGCGCCAGCCGATCCTGTTCAGCTGGCCCGGGGTGATCCGGCCCGGCGCGCGCGGTGAACAGCTCTGCTCGAGCATCGATATCGTGCCGACGCTGCTCGCCGCCGCCGGCGCGGAGATCCCCGCCAAGCTCCCCGGCCTTAACTTGCTCCCCATTCTCAAAGCCGGAGCACCGACGCCACGCGAGCGGGTGTTCGGCGAAACCTCCGCGCACGATGTCGCGAACATCGACCGCCCTGAGGACAGCCTCGTCTACCGCTGGGTGGTCGAGGGCCGCTGGAAGCTCCTGCTCACCTACGACGGGGCCGTCAGCGCCCGCTACGCCTCCTCCAACCCGCGGGAGGAGAAACGCCCGCAACTTTACGACCTGCTCGCCGACCCGCACGAGAACCGCAACCTCGCGGCCTCCCACCCGGAAGTCGTCGCCCGTCTCGCCGCGCGGCTGCAGGACTGGTGGCCGGTCACCGCGCGGAAGGTGCAGACGCGCTGGTCCGACTGATCGCGCCCGCGCCATGCGCCGCCTGCTCGCCGCCGCGTTGCTGATCACGGGCGCGGCCCCCCGCGTTGCCCTCGCCGCGGACGCCGGCCGGCCGCCCAACATCCTGTTCATCTTCTCCGACGACCAGCGTCACGACACGCTTGGCTCCGCCGGCCACCCCATCGTCCGCACCCCGACGCTTGATCGCCTGGCGGCGGACGGCGTGCGCTTCCGGAACGCGTTCGTCACGACCTCCGTCTGCTGGGTGAGCCGCGCCGTGGTGCTCACCGGGCAGTGGGCCCGCTCGCACATCCGACGCGACTCCGTGCCGACGGTCCGGCCCGAGGCGCTGGCCACGATGTTTCCCGAACTCCTGCGGTCCGCGGGCTACCGGACGGCCCACTTCGGCAAATGGCACCTGATCGCTCCGCCCGGCTTTTCCCCGGCCGAGCACTATGACGTGTACGAGGCGATCGGACGAAACCCCTACTTCAAGACCCTGCCCGACGGCACACGGCGGCACGAGACCGACCTCGTGAGCGATCGCGGCGTGGAGTTCATCCGCACCCAGCCGCGCGACCGCCCGTTTCTCCTGAACCTGTGGTTCAACGCCTCGCACGCGGAGGACAACGACCGCCGGCCCGGCGTCGGCCACCACCCATGGCCACCATCGGCCGACGGGCTCTACGAGGATATCGCGATACCGTCGCCGCGGCTCGGCGCCCGGACGGTCGTCGATGAACATCCGCCGTTCCTGCTCCAATCGATCAATCGCGAGCGCTTTTTCTGGGGCTACGACACGCCCGAGAAGTTCACCGCCAACGTCCGCGCCTATTACCGGATGATCACCGGCATCGACCACGCGGTCGCCCGCGTGCTGGCGGCGCTCGAGGCGGCGGAACTCGCGGACAACACCATCGTGGTCTACAGCTCCGACAACGGCTACTACCTCGGCGACCGCGGCTTCCAAGGTAAGTGGTCCCACTATGAGGAATCGCTCCGCGTGCCCCTCCTCATCCGCGATCCCCGTGCGCCGCGATCCGCGCGCGGCCGCGTGGTGGACGCGATGGCGCTCAACGTCGACCTGCCCGCGACCTTCCTTGACTGGGCCGGCGTGCCGCGACCCGCCGCCTACGAAGGCCGCAGCCTGGCCCCCTTCACGCGCGGCGAGAAACCCTCCGATTGGAGGAACCACTTTTTCTGCGAGCACCTCGACCTCGCGCCGACCCTCACCTGGGAAGGAATCCGCGGGGAACGTTTCGTCTACGCGCGGTATTTCGACCAGCAGCCGGCGTTCGAATTCCTGCACGATCTCGCCGCCGATCCGGACCAGTTGCGCAATCTCGCCGCGGACCCTGCCAGCGCCG
>JBJTCH010000362.1:0-15150 GCA_046091745.1 Opitutaceae bacterium | reverse complement strand
TACACGCCGGTCACGGTGAACGGCTTCGAGCAGGCCAGCGCCCAGGCCAACACCGCGCGGAACATCCAGATGACCAACGTCGCGACGAACAACCTGTCGCGCATCGAGGTGCGCTTCTCGCCGACGCCCGACTCCCCCGGCAACGCCCTCGCCGGTACCATCAACATGGTCGTGCGCTCCGCGTTCGACCGCGCGCGTCCCGTCCTGAACGTGAGCAGCTACCTGCTGATGCGCGACGACGACCGCAGCCTCGGCGGGTCCCCGGGCCCCGGCCGCGGCCTCGTCCGCAAGGTGCAGCCGGGCTTCGAGTTCTCCTACGTGCGGCCCGTGAACGAGCGCTTCGGGTTCACGCTCTCGGGCGGCGGATCAACCCAGTACCAGCCGTCCACGTTCATCCAGACCACGTGGCGCGGCGCGGCGGCCGCGACCAACGGCGGCACCTTTCCCAATACCACGCCGGACCAGCCCTACCTCACCGATTTTCTCGTGCGCGACTTCCCGCGTCTGACGAAACGCAAATCGGCTGGCGCCACGCTCGACTGGAAGCTCGGCCGCCACGACCGCGTGTCGTTCTCCGCGCAGGCGACCTCGTTCAACGGCGACTACAGCAGCCGCGACCTCACATACTCGATCACGCGGGTGCTGCCCGGCGGTTTCGGCCCGACCTTCACCCGCGGCGTCGCCGCCTCGGGAACCCTCACCGAGGCCAATGCCGACCGCGACCAGGATTCGCGCAACCTCAGCCTCAGCTTCATCCACCGTCACGCGGGACCGGTCTGGAAGACCGAGCTCGGGCTCGGCGACTCCCGCGCCCGCAGCGTCTCCAGCAATTACTCGCGCGGCTATTTCGGCGGGATGACGGTGCAACGCACGGGGGTGACGGTGGCGTTCGAGGACATCGGGTTCGAGCAACCCGGACGCATCCTCGTGACGGACGGCGTGACCGGCGCGGCCGTCGATCCGCACACCCTCGCCAGCTACTCCATCGTCAGCGGCTCCGGCAACGCGATCCACGGGCGCGGATACGACGACCTCACGCGCGACGGCAAACGCAGCGCCTACGCGTGGGCCTCCCGCGATTTTCCGTGGCTGGTGCCGGTCTCGGTGAAGGCCGGCCTCGATCTGCGGCAGAACTGGCGCGACCGCATCGGCGGCAGCATGGTTCAAAGCTTCGTGGGCGCCGACGGACGCGCGGGGACTGCGGACGACAACGCGGCGCAGGTCCTCGACGAGATCTTTTCCCGCCGTCCGGGTGTGTTCGGTTTTCCCTCCACGCAGCGTCCCTCGAACGCCAAGCTGCTCGACCTGCTCGCGAGCCGTCCGACCTGGTTCACCTACAACGAGAACAACCACTACCGCTCGACGCTCGGGCTCTCCAAGTTCGCGCGGGAGACAACCTCCTCGGCTTACGTCCGCGCCGACACCGCGCTTTTCAACAACCGCCTGAAACTCGTCGGCGGACTGCGCGCCGAGCAGACGAACATCGAGGCCGACGGACCGCTCGAGGACCTGACGCGCAACTACCAGCGCGACGCCGCGGGACGCGTGCTGCGCGGCGCCAACGGCCTGCCCCTGCAGATCCCCGGCACCGCCTTGGAGATCTCGCGCCGCACGTACCTCGAGCGCGCCTCCCGCGTGGAGAAAGAGTACCTGCGCTGGTTCCCGAGCCTCAACGCCAGCTGGAACGTCCGCGAGAACACCCTCCTGCGCGCCGCCTATTACCAGAGCGTCGGCCGGCCCAACTATAATCAGTACGCCGGCGGAGTCACGCTGCCCGACCTCGACGCCGCACCCTCTCCCTCGAACCGCATCGTGGTGAGCAACACCGCGATCAAGGTGTGGAGCGCCCGCACCGGGAAGGTCGCCCTCGAGCACTACTTCGAGGGCGTCGGGCTCGTCTCCGTCGGCGCCTTTCGCCGGCAATTCGGGAACTTTTTCGGCAGCACCGTCTTCCCCGCCACACCGGAGTTCCTCGCTGTCCACGGCATCTCCGCCGCCGAGTACGGGCGCTTCGATGTCGCCACGCAGTACAACCTGCCCGCGGTCGTCCATATCCAGGGCCTTGATTTCCAGTACCGGCAATCGCTCACGTTCCTGCCGGCGTGGGCCCGCGGCGTGCAGGTCATCGCCAGCGGTGCCACCCAGCGCATCTCGGGTGTCGAGGCTGACAATTTTTCCGGCCTGATCCCGCGCACCGCGAGCATCGGGCTCGTGCTCACCCGCCCGCGCTTCAACGAGCGCGCCAACTGGACGATGCAGAGCGAACGCAAACTCGCCCAGATCACCGGGCTGAGCGTCGGTCCCGGCACCTTCACCTACGCCACCCCGCGCCGCCTCCTCGACATCAACGCCGAGTTCAACGTGACACGGCGCATCAGCCTCTTCGGCAATCTGCGCAACGCCGGCGACGAACCGGAGGACTTCGAGCGCCGCGGCCCGCAGACCCCCGACCGCGCCCGCTTCCGCCAGAGCGACCGCTACGGCGCGCTCTGGATCGTCGGACTGCGGGGAAATTTCTGACCATGCCCACCCCAACCTTCATCGCGCGCCTCGCCACCGGCGCGCTCATGGCCGCTCTCGCCCTCGCCAAGATATCCGGCGCCGCCCCCACGCTGCCCCCGCTGGAGGAAGCCGTCACCGCCACCCGCGATGTCTGGGGCGAGGCCGCCCTCGCCCAGCCCAACGGCCCGAGCTACGAGTTTCTCGCGCCGTTGCTGCCGCCGCCGCGCTACGTCCACGCCGACTTCCGCCACTACCCGATCATCCTCTGCCCGCCGGGCGACATTCCGGCGACACCGGTCGAATTCCGCCGCGGCGGCGACCCGGCGGCGCGCCCGAAGGCGCGGCTCATCTCCGACGGCCGCGGACTGAACCTCCGCGGCGGCAGCCGCAGCTGGAACGATATCGGTGTGCCGGTGCGCTTCCGCGTCGGACCCGACGAGTTCGCGTTCGGCGGGTTGCGCGACCGCGTCACCGAGCCCGTGCTGGCCGAAGGCTGGCTGCCGATCGCCGAGATCCGCTACGCGCACCGCTCCCCCGTGCAGTCCGAGGGCATGGTGCCGCTGGCCCCCACCGGCCGCAAACCCACCCCCGAGGTTTACCGACTGGAGGCGTTCGCCTCCACCGCGCCGGGTTTGGCGGAGAACTGTGTCGTTTTCGTCCGCCTCGACCTCGCTGAGGGCACGAACGGCTTCCTGAGCGTGGACGTCGACGCGCCGGGCGCGCGTTTTGAAAACGGTCGCCTCCTCGACCCCGCCGGCCGCGTCATCGCGGTGTTCGACGCCTCGTGGAAGCGCGAGCGCGGACGCCTGGTCGCCCGGGTGCGGGAAGGAGGCGCCGCCACCCTGGCGGTTCCGACGACCCCGCTCGCGGCTTCGTCCAACCTCACCGTCAGCCCCGCCGAATATTCGGCCCAGCGCGCGACCTGTGTCGCGACCTGGCGCGCGCTGGTCGACCGGGCCGCGCGGGTCGAGGTGCCCGAGCCTCTCGTGAACCATGCGTGGCGCAACGCCATCGTGCAGAACTTCCAGCTGATCAACCACGGCCAGCTGCGCTACAGCACCGGCAACCAGTACGACCAGATCTACTCGGCCGAGGGCAGCGACGCCATCATGGCGCTGCTCTCGTGGGGTTACGCGGTGGAGGCGCGCCGGCTGATGGAACCGATCTTTGACTTCTCGCGCCGCAACCTCGAGCTGCACCAGGCCTCGTTCAAGCTCGGCAACCTCGTGCGCTACGTGCGTCAGACCCGCGACCTCGCGGCCCTCACCGAACTCCGGCCGCGCTGGGAAAAGGAGATCGCGCGCTTCCTCGATGGGCGCACCGGTCCCGGCGGCCTCTTCCCGAAGGAACAGTACTGCGGCGACATCCACACGCCGGTGCAAAGCCTGAACGTGAACTCCAAGGCGTGGCGCGCCATGCACGAGCTCGGCGCGTTGATGACGGACTTCGGCGATCCCGCGTTGGGCCGGCGCTACACCGCGGAGGCCGCCGCGTTTCGCCCGGTCGTCCTCCAGGCGATCGAGCGGGTGACGTCGCGGACCACCGAGCCGCCCTTCGTGCCGATCGCGCTCGACGGCGGCGAGCCGGTGCACAGTCCGATCCTGCATTACCGCATCGGCTCCTACTGGAACATCATCATCGGCTACAGCATCGGCAGCGGCATCTTCCCGGCCGGCAGCGAGCAGGAAAACTGGATTCCCCACTACCAGGAACGCCACGGCGGCATCTTCCTCGGCATGGTGCGTTCCGGCGGCGACACGTTCAACTTCTGGACCGGCCCCGAACGCGTGAATCCACTCTACGGCACGCGTTACACGCTCGACGCGCTCCGTCGCGACGAACCCGAACGCGCGCTCCTCAGTCTCTACGGCACCCTCGCGCAAGGACTCACCCGCAACACGTTCGTCGGCGGCGAGGGCTGCACCCTGCGTCCCGTCGACGCCGAGGGTCGCTTCTTCTATTGCCCGCCCAACAGCGCCGCCAGCGCCCACGTGCTCTCCATGGTGCGCCATCTGCTCGTGCAGGAGTGGGACCTCGACGACGACGGCCGCCCCGACACCCTGCGCCTGCTGTTCGGCACCTCGCGGCGCTGGCTGGAGGATGGGAAAACAATCCGCGTCGAGCGCGCCCCCACCGTCTGGGGCGAAGTCGGCGTGACGATCGAGTCCCGCCTCGCCGCCGGCGAGGTCGTTGCGAACGTCGATCTCCCCTCCCGCCAGACACCCGCCCGCACCCTCCTGCGCGCCCGGGTGCCGGAGGGCTGGACCGTCACCGGCGCCACCGCGGCCGGCCGCGCACTGAACACCGACCCGCGTGGTACGGTGGACCTCACCGGCCTCGCCGGTCGCCAGAAGATCCGTTTCGCCGTCAGCCGGCGTTGATTTGCGGAAATCCCGCGATCGCCGTGGCCGACGCGGGCCGGAAGCGCAGGCGAAGATCGAATCCGGCTACTTGCGCGGCGCGGACTTCGTCCCGCTGCCACGCCGGTCCACCAGCACGCGCGCCTGGACCTCGGCGGAACCGGGATGAAACGGAGGGAAGAGCACGAGCAGAGCGCGTTCGTCGCGCGCGAGGGAGACCGTGCCGGCGTAGGCCTGCACCACGCGGTGTTTGTTGGAGCTCGTGAACCGGATTGCCGCCGAGCGTCCCAAGGGAATCGGCGCGTTCGCCCCCGGCTCCGGCGAAACGGCGCGGTCATTGACGGTTCCGGCGAGGGCCTGCCCGCTCAGATTGACGATCACCAAAGATCCGATCGGATGCCGGGTGAGACTGTCATCGAGGATCGTCACGTCATACCGCGGCGCCCCGGAACTTTTTCCCTCCGCCGCCGGCGAGAACACGAGCAGCACGTCACCCGCCCCCGGCGGAACCGCCGCTTCCGCGACCACCGCCTTGGTTTCCGGATCAATGAACCGCAACGGCGATGCGCCGCGGTACTCGTAACGTGGGGAACGCGCGGTGGGGTAAAACTGCACCTTCTGCGGCGCGGCTCCCGGTTTCGGCACAAACGCCACCTCGCCCGCCGGACGGAGCCCGAAAACCGTGAACCGCACCAGCGGACCCGTCACCGGCGCCGCGGCCACGACCCGCGGCGAGAACGCCGTCGCCAAAATCACGCCGACCACCACCAGCCACGGCGCACGCCATGCGCCGGCGCGCGGAGCGTGAGGCTGCAAGCCGACCCAGACGAATGGAGATCGGCTCCGGCCGATTCCTCGACGCGACGAGAAAAAGGAGGGAGTGACCGTAAGCATTCCGACGCGGAGTAGACGCCGGTTCCGCCGCGGTTCAAGGACCGGGTCAGCCCGGTTCGTCGGAAATTCGACCACCTGCGGAAACGCCATCGGGGACCGCCGTCCTCAGATATCCGCCCGCGTGAGCCAGCGGAACGAGATGACCTTGAACCGCCGCCCGCCAGTGCGGTTGACCTCGCTCGTGAGATCGCCCGGCAGCACTTCCGGCGCATCGACGGCGTCGAGATATTCGGGGACGCGCTGGACAACCGCTTCACACCACGCGCGCCCTTCGGTGGTGTTGGTCGCGGGGTTGATCGCCTCGCCGTACGTGCGCACGAGGAAGGTGTCGGATCGCGGCGTCAGCACCGGCGCCAACGCCGTGAGGATGTCCGCCTGGGTGAGCCACTGGGAGTTCATCTGCACGGCGGGAAACTCGGTTGGAGAGATCCCGTATTCCGCGACCTCTCCGTTCAACCCGGCATCCTCGATCGCCGCCTCGAGCAGACTGCGGTCCAAACCCTGCGTCCCGCCGGCGAACAGGGTCACCGGTGAAAGAAATTCGTCCATCGAGCGGAACGGCCCGCTCTCAGCATGCTTGCGACGTACAAATTCGACGATCTTCGCGGCAAGGGCGCCCACCTGCGCGCTCGTCAGCGTCCGCATACCGCGCCGGAAAAGGTGATTCGCCGCCAGCGGATAGTTGTCCGTGCCCGGCAGCTGGTAGGTTTCCTGCGCCGACTGGGAGAATCGGAAGAACTGGGCGTCGGACGACTGCACGGTGAGCTTCTGGGTGTCGGACGCCGTGCCCGTGGAAGCCGACAGGTTCAGGTAACTGAAGGTCTGCGGCGACGGGAAGCGCACCCCGCGCAGCACGGCGGCCCAGGCGGCGGTGTTCACCGAGTTCAAGTTGAACGCGCCGGCCTGGAGCAGGTACCGCGAGGAACGCGCCTCGGGCACGCCGCGCAGGTCATCCGCGGACGCTTTGCGCAGGACGCGGTGCAACGAATTAGGCAGGATAAGATCGCCGACGGCGTTCTTGGCGGGCGTCATCCCCTCCACGAGCCCGGACACGAAGAAGCGATCGAACAGCTCGGCGGTGCGGAAACCGGCGACCTCGTACGAGGCGCCCCACGGGTTTCCGATCATGAAGGGCCGCTGACCCGGCTGGCGGAAGTGCTGGAGCATGCCGAGGGAAAGCACGGGGGCGCGCGGTAATTCAAACAGCGCGGTGTCCTTCTCGTACGATTGATTCGACCCATGCTCGCGGTCGATGAGCCGCTCCTCGTCGCGGATCGTCGTGTAGTTCACATACACCGAAGGGTCGTTGCCGTCGGGGGGAACAACGAAGCACTCCGGGGGGAGCGAGCGTCGGCGCACATCGCGCCCCGTCGTCATGAGCCACGTTCCCGGCGCCTCGGGGGTGTCCTTGCTCTCCGCCAGCCGGAACACGTAACTGAACTGGTAACCGTCCTCGCTCGCGAGTTGCGGGGTGGTGAAAAAATTCTGGACGAACGACGGTGAGGTCAGGCGGCTCAGCTGCACCGGCTGGACATTTCCGTCAGGATCGCGACGCAGCACATAGAGCGTGATGCCGAGATTCTCCTCTCCCTCCACCTCGAGCTGGCACGGGTCATCCCCGTCGACCTCGGCTAGTCCGAGCGGACGCATCACGCCTTTGCCGGCGCTGTTCAGCGTCTGGGAGTAGAACAGGGAATCGAATCCCTCGGCCGGCACGTCGTCGGGCTTCGAGGTGTCCTCCTTGGAAAGCCATGTGTACACGCGCCCCGGCAACCACGACTGGCGATCCGGGTCTCCCGTGTCATTGGTCGACCAAGGGAGATTGATCCGAAGAGGTGTCCCGTAGGCGCTGCCGAGCGAGAAGGATCCGAGCGGCCGGGCGCGCTCCGGATTGTCGGAGACGTTGTTGACGCGGATGTTGGAAGGCAGACCCGTGACCTCCACGCGCAGATCCTCGGGCACGAGCGCCGAGGTGTAGGGGTTCCACAACGAAACCATCCAGCGCGCGCGAACCTCGAGCGGTTGGTTGCCCTTGCTGCCGCCGACGGTGCGGACGTTGAAGGTGATGAGGAAGTAGTTCACCACCGGCGCGACCTGATGGGAGCCGTTGTCGGAGATGACATGCGGGGTCATCACCACCCGCCGCCGCACGGGGTCGCTTCCGTAGGCGGGCGAAATCGAGGGCGGCACGCCGGTGTCGGGCGCCGGCGCCGCAGGGTCCTCAGTGTAGGCCTTGTAATTCATCCAGGCCGCGAACGCGTCACCCAGCAGCGTCGGCGCGAGGGACAGGTCGCGCTTGAGGCCGCCGCGGCGGGTGTCGGCCAGGACGGCCAGATTGTTGGGCGACCACGTGTGGAAATACTGCTGCGCGTTGGTGAGACCGAGCTGGGAGCCGCCACTGTTCTTCAGGAAAGCGACCTGCGCGTGCTGCAGGATCTTCTCCCCGGCGACGAGCGAGGCGTTGTTGTTGTCGCGCGACTCGAACACCGCGGCGCCCGCGGCAGTGGCGGCCCCCGGACCGGCCGTCACCTGCTGACGAATGCGTGCGCGCAGGTCGGCCGAATCATAAGGAGCGTAGGTGGCGGCGGTCGAAGTGTCGGGCACCGCCACCGGAGCCTTCACGCCCTGGTCGCCGACCCACCAAGCGTAGCGGCCGATGGTCGTGGGGGCGCCGCCGGAGCCGGGGACACCGGGCGCGGTGATGGGCACGAGCCGCGCCATGACGTCGTTGTTGATCCGGCTCGTGTTCGTGCCGACGAGCGCGACGGCGTTGTTGGCGTTCATCGCGGTGCCGGGTGCGACCGCACGCGGCTGCGGAACGCCGGCGCCGTTCCTCAACTCGTTTCCGCTCGCGAGCCACGTGAGCGGGGTCAGCGGATCGTCGTCGTCATCTTCCGCCGGGTCGGCGGGCCAGACACCGGTGTAACGCGCCGTCGCGCCCGTGGCGGAGGCCTCCGCGGTGGCGGTGACGCGGGTGTCGGGCCCCGCGTGACGCTGCAACTGGGCGACGGCGAGATTGAGGGCGAGGAGCGCGTTCTCGCGCGCCTGCGCCTGGCGCTGCGTGTTGCCAGCGGCGGCGGTCTCGATGCGCGTGTAGGAGGCGAGGCCGACCAGCAGCAGCACAATGAACGCGAGCAGCGTGACCACGACCAACAGCGCGAAGCCGCCCCGCGGGCCGCGGGCGGAGGTGACGGCGGACGTTGTCGCGCGGGCGTTCACAGCGGTTCAGCGTTGATCACCACGCGGCGGGTGTAGACGCGCGAGTTCTCCTCGGCCACTCCCCACCACCATTGCTGCGCGTTGTTGTTGTACTTCTGCGGCACGGACAGCGCGGGCGTCTGCACCTTCTCCAGATTCGTGATCTCCTCGACCCCGGCGTCGGTGAGGATGCGCACCATCACGTCGACGACGTCGGGGAACAGCAGCCGCGGGTTGTAGCCGGAGGCGGTGGCGGGCGTGTTCGACGGCAGCCGTGACGCGAGCGGCTGCGGGGAGTTGGTGAGCGCACCGGCGGTCGTCGCGGGGAAGATCAAACGCAGGCCGCCCGGCGCGGTGGCGTCGCGCACATAAGCGCGGATGCCGAAATCAATGACGTTGTCGCCGAAGACCATGTCGAGCGTGCGGACCGCCCCCGGCACCTGCACGCTGCGCGGATCGCCGAGCACGGCGCCGGAGTTCGTCGACGACGAACTCGTGGTGTAGGCGGCGGCGGTAATGGAGTAGCCCGACTCGAGCACGCCCGGCCGAGCGGTTGAACTGGTGCCGTTGGCGCCCGGGCGTGCCTCGGCGCGATGCAGCAGATAGCCGGTGTTGGTGTTGGCCGGGTTGGTGGCCGTGTAGCGACGGATGATCTGGTAGGAGACCGCGACCGGGGCGGAGGGCGTCGTGACCGCGCCGGCGGTATTCGTAACGGGCCGGCCGCTGGTGAAGAAACGGAGCCACGCCCCGGCGGTGCCGAAACGCGACTGGGCGATGCCCGGCGTGGTCAGGTTAAGGGAAATACCGCCGACCGGCTTCGGATTGCGCGACGCGACGATCCACATGCCGGTGGCGCCGCCGCTGGCGGCGTTGAGGATGTCGGCCGCGAACCACGTGTTGCCATCGTCGCGGAAGATCGCGCCCTGCAGGTCGAGCTGGATCTGGTCGAGAATGAGGCGCGCCTGCGCGTCGGTGCCGAGGCGCGTCGAGGAACGCGACCACGAGGTCGAGACGCTCGCGACGATCGCGGCGATGAACCCGGCGATCAGCGCGGTGATTCCCGCGGCGACCAGCACCTCGATGAGCGTGAATCCGCCGGAAACCGGGCGGCGAAAGATGCGGGCTCGTGGGTTCACCGCGAAATCACCCCCGTGAAAAAGATGACGCCCTTGCGCCCGTGATCGAAGGGGACCGCACCACCCGAGGTGTTCTGCCCGGCCTGCACCGCGACACCGGGGGCGGTCTGCACAAACGCCGGCCAGCGCACACGCAGCGTGTAGGCGACGTGCAACTCCGCGGGCACCGCGCCGGTCGTGGCGTCGGCGGCCGGCTTGGGCGTGAGGGTGTCGTTACGGATGAGGTCGATCTCGAAGAACTTGTCGGCGTCGAGCATCCGCGCGCCCGTCGACGTGAACCACGCGCGGCGGCTGGTCGCCGGGTCGTAGATGCCGACGTCGCCGTCGGCGCGGCCGAACATCACCGCGGGGTAACGCGTGCCGTCGTTGGGATTGTAGGCGCCATCGGCGTCCTTGCGGGCCACGACCGCGGTGTCCTGCACCAGCGCGAGCGCCTGGTCGAACGGCAGCAGGCGAACGCGCGCCCGCACGGCGTCGGCCACGCGGGCGGCGGCGTCGGTGTCGCTCACCGCCGCGACTGATTTCGTGAGCGGCCCGTAGAGCCCGAGCACGGAGATCATGCCCACCGCGAAGATGACCACGGCGGCGATCACCTCGATGAGCGAAAAGGCGGCGCGGGGGCGTCCCAAGGCGGCGGAGTTGGCGTTGGCGCGCATCGCTCAGAACCCCGTCGCGGAGTTGACCATTGAGACCGAGCCGGTGCGACGGATGAAGAGTCCGCGCACGCTGTTGGCGTTGTTGAAGCGCGGGAGGGCGTTGATGCCGAGGACCGCGGTGGTGAGCGCGATCTTCGTCGGGTTGCCCGTCGTGTTGGAGACCACGGTGCCGTCGGGCGCGAACTCGATGAAGTGAATGCGGCCGTTCTGGCCCTGCTTGCCGAAAAACTGGAGCGCCGCGTTGAGGTTGGATTGGCCGCGGTAGCTGAAGCCGGTGGCGGTGGAGAGCGTGGAGACCGGACCGGTGGCAGCGTTGTTCTGCCACGTGACGCCGGTGTTGAGGTGGTTCACCGGGACGGGCGACGGCGGCACCACGCAGATCGGCTCGGGCAGCAACTCCGGGTCCCCCACCGCGACCCAGGCGGTGGTGCCGTTGGACAACGAGTCGAGCCGGACCACCTGCAGCGCGCGCAGGTACTTCATGGCGTCGGCGTTGGCCGCGGGCGGTTGCTGCGCGTAAATGACGAGGCGCGTGTTGGTCTGATGGAGGGCGGCCTGCACGCGCGTGAGGCCCACGAGACTGGCGACCGTGTTCTGCGCGTTGCTGAGCGCGGCGCCCTCGCCTCCTCGGCCGGCGATGGCGATGCCCGCGCCGGCCGCGAGGATGATCACAAGGCCGATCACCGTCATGAGCTCCACCAGCGTGAAGCCGGCCCGACGCTCCGTCCGCGGTTGGCCGCTGCTGTCAGAACCGCCCGTCATTTCCAGCTGAAGATGAAGTCGGAGGCCGTGTGCGCCCCGGAGGGCAGACAATAAAAGGCGACCCCGAGCCGAAGACCGCCCTGAGCCACCGTGGGGATGTCGGGCGTCGTGCCGGAGGTCAGCGGCGCCAGGCGGATGGCCGTGTTGTCGGGCGGGGAAACCGTCGGCGCCGTGGAGATGCTGTCGCCGCCGGTGCCACCGATCTTGATCGCGCCGTCGAGGTTGCGATCGACCAGCACGGCGATGTCGGTGTTGTCGAAGGCGTCGCGGATGAGACCGCGTTTCGCGGTGAGCGCGGAGTCGGTAGTGGCGACCGGCACGATGTCGGACTCGGTGAACGTGATGAACTGGATGCGGCGCGGGTTCTGGGCCTGGGGAGGCGGCGGTGTGCCGGTGGTGGTGGTCGGAAGGGCGGCGCCGTCACGACGGGAACCGACGAGCGTCTCGTAGAACCGGTGGACGGCCGCGAGGTTGGTGCCGCCGATGGTGTTGCCGTTGACCTTGTTCATGCCGGCTCCGGTGGACTCGAACGTGGGGTAATAGCCGTACTCCTGCCGGAAGGCCTCGATGGCGGTGCTCCATTGCGCGAACTGGCCGCGGGTCTTGGCCTTCTTGGCGGCGATGCGCGCGGAGGCGGTCGTCGGCACGATGATCGCCGCGAGGATGCCGAGGATGGCGACCACCGTGAGCAACTCGATGAGTGTGAGGCCGGCGGAACGGCGGGCGAAGCGGGACAGGGAGGCAGCGCGGGAGATCATCGCGTCACGGGGAGTTGGCGTAAATGTTGTCGAGCATCTCGGCCGTCTGCGTGGCGAGCAGCAAGCCGTTGGTGGGATTGACGGGGGCGGTCTGGGTGCCGTTGGCGGCGACCTTCTCGCCGGCGGAGTAAAGCACGTATCCCGTGGCCTGCCAGCCGGCCGCGTTGTTCGTGCTCTTGTAATAGTAACAGTAACGGCGGCCCCACGGGTCGATGAGGCAGGCGTTCTGCTCGACCTTGGTCGGCGCCGTGCGGCCGTTGCTCACGGGGATGAGGAACTGGTTCGTGAGCGTGCCGTTGATCGTGAGACGCGAGACCTCGATCAGGTTGGGTCCGCTGAGCGGCGTGAGCTTGGCCCCGAAAGCGCCCGTGAGGGCGTTGAAGAGCTTGGCTTGCGCGGTGGAAACGCCGGGCCCGGTGGCCGTGGCGGTCGGCGTGGCCGGCGCCTGCGAGAAGCCGCCCGTCTGCGGGTAATCGCCGTACAGGGACTTGAATTGTTCCAATGCCGAGGAAAGCGCCGCGAGTTCCCCGCGGGTACGGGCGATCATGCCCCGCTGCTTCGCCCCGCGGATCGCCCCGATCGCCAGGGTGGCGAGAACCGCGACCACCGCGATCACCGTCAGGAGTTCCAGCAAAGTGAAACCGCCGGCGGCCGCCTCGCGGCAGCCGCGCACGGGAAGTCGGCGACGGAAGCCGGGTTGCGCAAACGGCATCGGGGGAAAGGACGTGAGTGAAGCGGCAACGTTACAACCGCCGCAACAGGTTTCTCGGTCGCGGGACGGACGCAAAAAAACCGGCGCGACCACCGCGCCGGTTGAATTGCGTAGGACGAAGTGGGCCCCGGATCACTCCTCCGACTGCAGCGCCGCGACGACGCTGAAGTCCTCGAGGGTCGTGGTGTCGCCCTTCACCTGGCCGCCAGCGGCGATCTCCTTGAGGATGCGGCGCATGATCTTTCCGCTCCGCGTCTTCGGGAGACCGGCGGCGAAACGCACGGCGTCGGGCCGCGCGAGCGAACCGATCTCCTTGGCAACGTGGGCGCGCAGTTGCTCCTTGAGGGCGTCGCTCGCCTGTTGACCGGCCTTGAGGGTGACAAACACCACCAGAGCCTGACCCTTGAGTTCATCGGGCCGGCCCACCGCGGCGGCCTCGGCGACGGACGGGTGCGACACCAGCGCGCTCTCCACCTCGGCGGTGCCGATGCGGTGACCGGAGACGTTGAGCACGTCGTCGATGCGGCCGACGATCCAGAAGTAACCGTCGGAATCCTGCCGTGCGCCGTCGCCCGTGAAGTACACGTCGGGCCGGCCGGCGAACTCGCTGAAGTACTGGCGCTGGTAGCGGTCGTCGTCGCCCCAGAGCGTGCGCAGCATGGACGGCCAAGGCTTCATGATGGCGAGTTTGCCACCGGAGTTGCGCGGGACCTCCTGGCATTTTTCGTCGACCACCTTCGGCACAACACCGAAGAACGGCCGCGTGCCGGAGCCGGGCTTGGTCGGCGTGATGCCCGGCAGCGGCGTGATCATGATGGAGCCGGTCTCGGTTTGCCACCACGTGTCGACGATCGGGCAACGCTTCTTGCCGATCAACGTGTGGTACCACATCCAGGCCTCGGGATTGATCGGCTCGCCGACGCTGCCGAGCAGGCGCAACGAATCGAGCCGGTGGCGGAGAACGTAGTTGTCACCCCAGCGCATGAACGCGCGGATCGCGGTGGGCGCGGTGTAAAGGATGGTGAGGCCGTGGCGGTCGATCATCTCCCAGAAGCGGTCGGGCTCCGGGTGGTTGGGCGCGCCCTCGTAGATGAAGACCGTGGCACCGTTGCTCAGCAGGCCGTAGACGACGTAGCTGTGGCCGGTGATCCAGCCGATGTCGGCCGAGCAGAAGTAGCGGTCGTTTTCCTTGAGGTCGAAAACGTAGTGCGAGCTCAGCTTCGCGCCCAGCAGGTAGCCGGCGCTGGTGTGAAGGACGCCCTTGGGCTTTCCGGTCGAACCGCTGGTATAAAGAATGAACAGCGGATGCTCGGAGTCGAAGGCCTTGGCCTTGTGGGTGTTGGGAGCGCCGACCCAGGCATCCTTCCACCAGACATCGCGGCCCTCGACCATGTTGATCGGGTTGCCGCAGCGTTTGACGACGATGACGGACTGGACGGACGGCGTGCCCTCGAGGGCCTTGTCGACGTTGGCCTTGAGTTCGATGACCTTGCCGCGGCGCCAGCCGCCGTCGGCGGTGATGACGAGCTTGGCCTTGCAGTCGTTGATGCGGTCCTTGAGCGACTCGGGGCTGAAACCGCCGAAGACGACCGTGTGGATGGCACCGACGCGGGCGCAGGCCAGCATGGCGACGACCGCCTCGGGGATCATCGGCATGTAGATGGCGACGCGATCGCCCTCGCCCACCCCCATGTTTTGGAAGATGTGGGCCACGCGGCACACATGGAAGTGGAGCTGCTTGTAGGTGATGGTGCGGACATCACCCGGCTCGCCCTCGAAGATGATCGCGGCCTTGTTCTCGCGATGGGTGCCGAGGTGGCGGTCGAGACAGTTCTCGGCGACGTTCAGCTTGCCGCCGGTGAACCACTGCGCGTGCGGCGGGTCCCACTTGAGGGCCTTCTTGAACGGCTTGCGCCAGACCAGGTGCTCCTTGGCCTGCCGGGCCCAGAACTTTTCTGGGCTATTGACAGACTCCGCGTAGAGCCTCTTATAAGTGGCCTCGCTCCCAAGATTTGCTTGGGCTTTGAACTCGGCCGAAGGCCTGAACTTCCGGGATTCCCGGGAAACTGAGGTAATCGTCTGATCTGGCACGTGCGTGTCGGATTAAGGGTTTAAGGGCACAGCTACCGCTCTTATCCCGCGCAGAGTTTTCAAAGCGTCAAGTCTCGGGGC
>JBJTCH010000361.1:0-4591 GCA_046091745.1 Opitutaceae bacterium | reverse complement strand
CGACGAGAACCAGCTCGTGCTCGGCGCGGCGCTCGTGGCGGACGCGACGGTGAGCGTGCCGGCCGGCCGGCGCGCGGAGATTTTCCTCTCGGTGGAGAACGCCGGCGACGCGCGGATCGAGACCGGCCGCGGCGCCGACGGTGTCGTCAACGTCGCCGGACCCCGCGCCTGGCGCGCCGGCCTCCGCGCACGCTGGTAAGCCGGCGCACTCTCCGCCGAGACCAACCCGACTCCGTTACCTCCCTTTGCGCCTGGTGGCTGGCTCGGAGCAGAAGGAAACGGAGATCTCCAGGGGCAAAACCTTCAGCGGCGCTGACGCAACAACCACGCGTAGAGCTCCGGGTTGTCGTAGGTCGCCGTCCACGAGTCGTGCTTCGCCTCCGGATGGACGGTGAACTGCACCCGGGGAACGCCGGCCTTGCGCAGCGCCGCGACCATGGCCTCCGACTCCTCGACGGAGACGGTCGGATCCTTCGCGCCGTGGAACGCCCAGACATTGAGCTCCTTGAACTCCGCCGGGCGGTTGCGCGACATGCGCCGCACAGCGGAAAGATCGCCGCCGCCGCAGATCGGCACGACCGATGCGAAGCGCGCCGGGTTTTTCACCGCGATGCTCCACGTCCCGTAGCCGCCCATGCTCAACCCGGTGAGATGCACGCGCGCCGGATCGACGCGGTGCCGCGCGGAGATTTCGTCCACCAGCGCCAGCACCGCCTCATCATCCCACCACGTGCCCGGCGGGCATTGCGGCGACACGACGATGAACTCGTTGGCCAACACGCGCGCCGCTTCCGCGGCCGGGCCCTCGGCGGCCGGTGTGCGGATGAGTTTGGGCGGGCCGTGCTTCGCGACGAGCCACGGATCTTCGCCGCGCTCGCCGGACCCGTGCAGAAAGATGATCAGCGGCCACAGGCGCGCGGGATCAGCCGCATGATTCGGGGGCAGGTGCAAAAGGTAGCGGTAGCCGACCTCGCGGGAGATCGTGCGCTTGAAGGTCTGCGCCGTCTGGGTGTCGGCCGCGGCGACGACCGCTGATACCAACAGGGCGCCGGCGAGGAGGAGGGGGTTTTTCATCGGGGTAAGGAGTCCGGGGTTCAGGTGCCGTAGAGACGGTCGCCGAAATCCCCGAGGCCAGGGAGGATGTACTTCCGGTCGTTGAGGCCGCGATCGAGCGCGGCCGTGAAGATCACCGTGCCGGGATGTTGACGCTCCACCTCGGCCACTCCCTCGGGCGCGCTCACGATCGCGACCAGCCGCACATCGGTCGCGCCGTGCTCTCGCACGACGCGGATCGCCTGCGCGGCCGAGCCGCCCGTCGCCAACATCGGGTCGATCACGAAGACGTGTCGCCCGGCCACCGGCGGCAGCTTGCAGTAATAACTGCGCGCACGTGCGGTCTCGTGGTCCCGCTCGAGACCGACGTAGCCGACGCTGACATCGGGAAACAGGTCGGTGAACGGCTGCACCATGCCCAATCCGGCGCGCAGCACCGGCACCACCACAAGCGGCTGGCGGCAGAGCACGCGAACCCGCGTGGTCTCGAGCGGCGTGGCGATCTCGCGCTCCTCGGTCTCGAGGTCGCGGGTCGCCTCGATCGCAAGCAGGGTCGTCAGCTGGTGCGCGAGTGTGCGGAAGGTCGCCGGTTTTGTCGTGCGATCGCGCAGGTGCGCGACGAGATGACCGGCCAAAGGGTGATCAAGAACGCGAAGGGGCATGGCGGTTTAGGGGCGAAGCAGGCAAGGGCGATCAGGGCCGGAGCGTAAGGCGATGGACGGCCGGACCGGGCAGCAGCGACGTGGCCTCCCCGCGCACCCAGGCGTCGTGGCCGGCGCGGAAGAACGGCGAGAGCGGATGCGCGCTTTGCCCACCGGGCATGTGGAAAATGCCCTCGGCCTCGCGCCCGGGGGCGACGACCAGGCGCTGGCTCGCGCCGTGACCGGACGTTTGCGCGCGGGGCATGTCGTTGTCGCCAGCCAGAGGCACCTCGGGAAAATCCAGCCAGCGGCCGAGCATCGGCACCGCGAGGCCGAGGGGATGACGCATCCGCAGACGATTCCGCTCACCCCAGGACGCGGAAGCCAGGGGCCGACCGGATTTCCCGAGCGCCGCCACCACATCGTCGGCCGCCGCCACCAGAAGGTCGTCCCACCGCGCGTACTTCGTCTCCAGGAAATGCATCGGTTTCTCGCGAAGCAGCACGCGCAACGCCGGCTCAAGGTTGAAGCGCCGCCAGCCGAACCCGGGCGTGGCATCGACGCACGAGGCGAAAATCGGCGTGAACACCCGCGTGCGCACCGCCTGCCGGAACTCGGCCACGAGGCGATAACTCACCGAACCGGGCTCGGCCCGGCCTTCCCAGCGCTCCACCAGCCGGCGCACCTCCGTGCGTTGGGCGGATCCCGCCAACGCTTCCGGCGTGAGCGCGGCGAGCAGGATGTCGCGCCAGTCGCTCAGAAAAAACGCGCGGTCATCGAGCTGCACTTTCAAGAGGTCCGCCGGAGTCGCCCGGGAGAGCGGCGCGAGTCCGTCGCGCAATTGCCGCGCGCGGGCCGCCGGCGCGTAACCACCCTCGCCCAACCGCGCCAGCGCTTCGCCGCCGGCCTGACGTTGGTTGCCCGACCAGATCCGGCCGGGCAACGACGACGCCGGGCCGCGCACGACCGGGATCTCCGCGGGCGCTAGATGACCATCCCACTTGCGGTCACCGAAAGTCCACGTGACGGGCAACCGCCCATCGTAACCGGCGCGTTTCGGCAGCCGCCCCGCGACCGTCCAAGCCACTTCTCCCGCGCGATCGGCGATCACGCAATTCACCGGCGTGACTCCGGCCCGATGGGCCACGGCGATCGCCTCCTCGGTCGTCCGCGCGGTCTCCATGTCGAGCAGCGCGAAGTTCGCGGCCTCCACGTCGTGCGCGATCCAGCGCAGCGCCAGCGGTCGGTCGCGATCGTTGCGACCCACCACCGGTCCCCAGATCGTCCACTCATAATCCACGCTCACCGGATCGCCGCCCTTCACCTCGATCGTCTCCTTCCGGATCTCGATCGGCACGTAATCCTCACGGCCTGGCGCGCGATAGAAACGCTTCGAGGCGGAGACGGTCTCGACCACGACCAGGTCGGTGGTGTCGGCGTTGGCCACGGTCACGCCCCAGGCGACCTCGCCGTTGCTGCCGGCGATCACGGCCGGGGTTCCGGGTAGCGTTACGCCGGTGACACGACGCCCGCCCATTTCCAGCGAGGCGCGGTACCAGATGTTCGGCACGGAGTGCCCAAGGTGCATGTCATTCGCCAGCAGCCCGCCGCCTCCGGCGGTGTGGGCGCCGTCGAGTGCGAGGGCATTGGAGCCGGGAATGGAATCCGGATCACGCGGCGCGAACGGAAACGCGAGGCTCGCCAGTGCGCCCACCCCCATGCCCGCGGCGGTCGGCAGCATCCCGGTGCGCGCGGCGCGGACGTTGATCACCTTCGGGCCCGGGATCGCCGGTAACGCAGCCGTGGTCCCATCGAGCGCAGCATCGTCGGGCGCCGTGACCGGCGCGAAGAAACCCAGCGACTCGGCGCCATAGACGTCGCGCAGAGTCATCAGCGACCGCTCGTGGTTTCCCGAAGAGTCCTGCAGGTCGAGCATCATCGCATAGCCGGTGAGCACGCTGTCCTCGGCGCGCCACGGCGCGGGGTCGGCCCGGAGCAACAGGTACTCGAACGGCTTGGCGCCGAGATCAGCGAGGCCGGCGTTCACGCCCGCGACGTAGGCGTCGAGCACGACGCGTTGCGCGGCGGGCAGCGAGGCGACGACCTTGCCCGCAAGGGCACGGAATCCGTGCATCCGCGTCGCGCGGTCACGCGGCACCGCGCGTTCCCCGAAAAGTGCGGCGAGTTCGCCCGCACCGGCGCGACGCAGCACGTCCATCTGGAAAAAACGGTCCTGCGCGTGCAGCCAACCGAGCGCCCGCGCGACGTCCGCCCGGTTAGCTCCACGTAGCGTCGGCACGCCCAGCGCATCGCGCTCGACCGCCACCGCCGCGCCCACCCCCGGCAACGCGGCCTCGCCGTCGAGGCGCGGCAGGCTCGCGCGCACGCGCGAGGCCAACCAGACGCTGGCGGCGGCCACAGCCAGCAGGCAGACTCCGAGGACAGCGGCGGCGAGACGGAGACGGCGGACGGCGGACGGACTCATCGTGGCCAAGGCGGGCGGCGGTTTCCGCACCGGGCAAACCCAAAAGCGTCAACGCCGCCGCAGGCGTCCGTAATAGACGGCCGTGGCGAGCGCCCCGAGCAGCCACGTCGGGAAATTCACCCAAAGCTGGTGGAACGGCACCGGGTAGTGGCGGCAGGCCCAGATGATCGCGACGTGCTTCACCGCGATCAGCACCCACCCGAGGAGAATGAGCAGCTCCACACGCCGGCTGCGCCGCGGTGCACGATGCACGACGACCTCTTGGATGAACGCCTCCCGCACCGCCTCCGGGGCGGGCGAGCGTCCGGAGATAAGCTGGACGAGATTGGCGAACATTGGCGCGGAACCCGAACCCTACCGATCCACTGCCAAACGCAAATACCGCCGCAACGGGGAGCCAAACCAAGTTCAC
>JBJTCH010000360.1:0-4999 GCA_046091745.1 Opitutaceae bacterium | reverse complement strand
TAACCGGCCAGCGCGGGGTCGGATGCGCAGCGCAGCTGGTAGTCCTGCATCCGCTGGAAGAGCGACAGCAGCTGGTCGGGCAGTGCGTAGTGGTCGAGCCCGGCCTGCTGCAGCGCGAGGAGCAACTCGTGCGTCGCCTCGAGCGTGGAGAGGCACGACGGGTGCGGCTGCTGCTTGATGATGTAGCGGCTCGGGGCGGACGGCGTGAACATCACGCGCGGAAGCGCCTGCAGGCTCGGACTCAGGCGCAGCATCTTCCGCCCCAGCGCCCAGGTGGCGTCGAGGAGGAACACCGTGAGCGTGCGGTCACCCAGCGCCGCGCGGAAGCGGGCGAGCGGGTTTTCGCCGTCGGCCGGCGGACCCTCGGGAGGGGAGAGGTTAACCGCTTCGCGGCCGGGGTAGAGCAGCACGGGAAAGTTCGCGGGGTCGCGGAGGATGGCCTGCACCTCCTCGTCGCCGTCGAAGCCGACGCCGCTGATGATGCGGCTGTGGGAGAGACAGAGGTGCGTGAGGCGCCCGGTCGCGGCCTTCTCGTGCTTGAACTCCTTCGGGTGCATCAGGATCACGAAACGCGTGCGCGTGGCCATCGGTGTGATGGATCGACACCAGCAGAGCGGCTCTGGCCAGAAACAGCGGTAGCAGGTGACGCGGCTCACGGCGTGCGGCGGAGAAAACGGGAGATGCGTCGGCGTGGGAACAAGCGGCGTGAGCGTGGTGAAGCGCCTGTTCCGCGCACAGACGAAAAATCGATGGCTTCCGGAAAACTCCTCGGAGTTTCAGCCACGGATGCGGAAAGAGGGGGATGCGGAGAGGGGGGATACGGAAAGAGCGGGAGACGGTTGAGAGCGGGAGAGAGGAAGACCTGTAACAAGGCGGGCGCGGTGTAGCCGCGGATGTTTACGCCTGAGACGGGCTGCCGCGGACGATGCGGGGAGATCCACCGCTGAATGCAATTCCCACTCGCTCCGCGGGGGAGGAACCACGGATGCACACGGATCGACACGGATAAGGTGTTTCCGATGTAGCCGCAGCAGCCAGCCGCGGCCACATCACAGACTTTCCCGAACGCACGGTTGCTCACCAGCGGGGACTTCTGCCGGAGGCCAGAGTTCCTGATTTCCAGATCCCTGAGGCGCTTCTAAAGGGGCCTTACATGCTTTCCGTGCATTCCTTGGGCCCACCTCGCTGCGCCTTCGAGCTCCGCCACTTCGGATCCCTGCCTTCCTGATTTCCAGATTCAGTCCGGCCTCGGTGCCTTCGTGTCTCCGTGGTGAAAGGGCTCGGTGATTCCGCTCGGCATTCCGCCCAACGCTTGGCCTGCCACGCTTCGATGTTCGCGCGGGTGATCAGCCCTTGGCGGACTTCTTCTTGGCGGCGGGTGCGGGCGGGGCGGTGGGCTCCGGCGGTGTTGGCAGATTGTCGCCGGGTTGGTTCCAGAGGCGGAAGGGGTCGTCGAAGCGGCGCATTTCCGCGAGCAACCGCTCCTGCATTTCCCGGAGCTTGGCGGCGTGCCGAGGATCACCCGCGAGATTGACCTGATGTGGCGCGGGCCGATGGCCGGTGAGCGCGAACACCGCGGGATCGTGATGCTGGATCAGCAGTTCGTCGGGATTCTCGCGCAGGTTGAAGAGCTGGGTCTCGCGGATGCGCCCGCCGTGCACGTCGTACTGGATGAGCTTCCAATCGCCGTGGCGCACGGCGCGGATGCCGGGACGCGTGCCGCCGCAGAACACGCCGTAAAGCGTATCGCGGATCGCCGGTTGCCGGCCCTCGAGGACGGCGCGGAAACTCACGCCCTCATTGGTGGCGGGCGCGGCGATGCCCGCGAGGTCGCAGACGGTGGCGAGCACGTCGAGCAGGTAGATGTTTCCCGGAGCGCGGGTTCCGGGCGCGATGCCGGGACCTCGCGCGATGAACGGCACGCGCCACGAGTGCTCGTAGAGGATCTGTTTTCCCTGAATGCCGTGGCGACCGATCGCGATGCCGTTGTCGGCCGTGTAGAAGACATAGGTGTTCTCCAGTTCTCCCATCGCCTCGAGGCGGCGCAGGACGCGGTCGATCTGCGTGTCGATGTTCTCGACGCAGGCGAACTCGCGGCCGAGTTCGTTGCGAATCGTGCGTTCGTCGCGGCGCTCCCAGACGCCGCTCGCCTCGGTCTCGTCACGCTGCCCGGGCTGGTTGCCCTGGTCGAAGGGATGCGCGGGGAGGTAGGCGACCGGAAGGCGCGGCTGCTGGGGATGCGCGAGGGGCGGCGAGGCGCGATCCGTGTGATTGGTGGCGCCGTACTTGGCGAGGTACTCGGGCTTGCCGTCGCGGGTGTCGTGGGGGTGCGAGAAACCGAAGTGGATCAGAAAGGGCCGCGGGTCCTTTTTCGCCTCCCGGTCCTGCAGATAATCCAGCACGCGGTCGGCGTGCCAGGCGCTGCCGGTCTCGTCGGTGCCGCCGCGTTTGTCGGCGTCGTGCCGCACCTGGAACAGGCGGTTGGCCGCCTGGTAGCTGTTGCCGGGCTTGCACGTGCGCATGGTGGCGTAGCCGGCGCGATTGAAGACCGCGGGCAGCGTGTGGTCGGGCAAATCGGGCGGAACGAGCCGGGGGTTGGCGTGGTGCGGATTGTAGCCGCGGCCGCTGGCGTCGGGCACGTGCCAGAGCGTGCGGCCGCTCATCATCATCGTGCGCGAGGGCGTGCACACGCCGCCGACCCAGCCGCCCATGTAATAGGCGCCGTCGACGACCATCCCCTGCGCGGCGAGGCGGTCGAGCGTCGGCGAGTGCAACTCCGATCGTGGATTGTAGAACCGGAAGTCGAAAGGCGACTGGTCATCGACGAGGATGAGGAGGAAGTTGGGCCGCCTCGGGGTGGCTTTGGCCGAGCCGGCGTCGGCGGCGGAGACGGCGGATGAGCGTAGTCCCAGCAGCAAACCGGCGGTGGCCAACAGGAGGGAAACGAAGGATCGAGAATGACGGGGCATCGGGGCGGGGGCTGGTTTGATCAACAGTCGCCCGGGCACGGTCCGCAAGCGTGCCGCGCCGAGTTGGTTCCTAGAGTAAATGTCCGGGTTGCCGAGAGTTTGCAACGGAATGCAGGACGGACTCGCGGAGGGCGCCCGGCCATGCCGGAAACACGCCGCGTGTGGCACCCGCCAATCCGCGCTTGGTTCCGCGCGCGAGTGACGCCACGATGCGACGCGTGTCCCCGTTCTTACCCTTCCGCCGGTTCGTGGTGATCGGAGCGCTGGCGTTCGCCGGTGCCTCCCGCGCGGCGCCTCCGGCGCAATTGCCGGGGTGGCAGCCCGACGGCTCGGTGCTGTTGCCCAACCAATGGTCGCTCAAGCCGGCCGGGCGGCAGATCCCGCTTGGGGATTTTCCGCTCAACGTCGCGCTGCATCGCGACGGCCGGCACGCGGCCGTGCTCCATTGCGGCTGGGGGCAGCACGAGGTGCGGATCGTCGAGGTGAAAACCGGGCGCGCCGTTTCGCAGGCCGCGCTCGACGAGGCGTTCTACGGTCTTGTTTGGAGCGCCGACGGCTCGACGCTCTTCGTGAGCGGCGCGGGCTCGGAGGTCGTGCATGTTTTCCAGTTCGCGGACGGCTATCTCTCCGCGCGCCGCGAGTTGCGCCTGCGTGCCGCGAAGGAGCGCGGGGTGCCGGCGGGGCTCGCGGTGTCGGGCGACGGCGCGTCGTTGTTTGTCTGTGAGGTCTGGGGCCAGCGCGTTTCGCGCGTCGCGACTTCCGGCGGCCAGGTGGAGTGGGCGCGGACGTTCGCCGCGCCGCAGGGCACGCGGCAGATGTCGCACGAGGAGAACCGCGTGGCGAGCGACGCCAGCGCCGAGGCGCCGTTCCCTTACGCCTGCGTGCTCGATGAGGAGCGCGGCCGGCTCTACGTGAGCCTGTGGGCCCGCTCGGCGGTGCTGGTGCTGGACGCGAAGACGGGCGCGGACATCGCGCGGTGGCCGGTGGGTTCGCATCCCAACGAGATGATTCTCGCGCGCGACGGTCGACTCTTCGTCGCGGAGGCCAATCACAACACCGTGAGCGTGATCGACGTCGCCGAGGGGCGGGCGCTCGAGCGGTTGTCGGCCTCTCTGTACCCCGACGCGCCGCCGGGCTCGATGCCCAACGCGCTCGCGTTGTCTCCCGACGGCGAACTCCTGTTCGTGGCGAACGCCAACAACAACAACGTGGCGGTCTTTGACGTGGAGGACCGTGGCAAGGCGAGGTCGCTCGGTTTCATCCCGGTGGGATGGTTTCCGACGAGTGTGCGCGTTTCGGCCGACGGCCGGACGCTGCTGGTGGCGAACGGCAAAGGGGCGGCCTCGGCGCCCAATCCGCGCGGCCCGTATCCGGGATCGCCGGCGCCGCGCAACCTGGAGGAATACATCGGCGGGCTCTTCAAAGGGACGCTCTCGATCATCGACCTGCCGGCGGAGAAGGACCGGGAGGCGCGGTTCGGCGCGTGGGCGAAGACGGCCAAGACCTGTTCGCCGCTGCCCGCCTCGGGCCTGCCGCGCGGGGAGCGTCCGCCGAACAGCCCCATTCCCGCCAAGGTCGGCGATCCCTCGCCGATCCGGAACGTGATCTACATCGTCCGCGAGAACCGCACCTACGATCAGGTGCTGGGCGATCTGGAAAAGGGGCGCGGGGATCCGCGGCTCGCCATCTTCGGCGAGAAGGTGACGCCCAACGCCCACGCGCTCGCGCGGGAATTCGTGCTGCTGGACAACCTTTACGCCGACGGCGAGGTGAGTGCCGACGGCCACGAATGGACGATGGCGGCCTACGCCAGCGACTTCGTGGAGAAATCGTGGCCGCTCAGCTACGGGCACAATTCGGCGCGGAAGTACGACTACCCCTCGGAAGGCGCGTACCAGATCGCGACGCCCGCGGGCGGCTACCTGTGGGATCGCGCGGCAGGCCCGAGGCGGGCAGCGGCGAACAGGTCTTGGCCGTCTTCGCCCACGCGCCGAACCGCGCCTCCCGGTCCTTCTCCGCCGGCAGGTCGA
>JBJTCH010000359.1:0-7554 GCA_046091745.1 Opitutaceae bacterium | reverse complement strand
ACCGGGCGTTCGCCCGCGGTCGGAAACAAACAGGCCCGACGCGCGGAGCGTCGGGCCTTTGTTCAAGAGCGGTTCGAGTGAATCAGGCCTTGATGACCGGGATCGCGTAGGTGCCGCGGCCGGCGCGCTTAAGGAGCGGGCTCCTGTTCGCGGCGGCGACGATCGCGGCGTCGGAGCCCGTGAACATTTCGCTCTTACCGTCGATCTGCAGCATCGGGCCGACGACCGTGTTGGTCTTGTCGGCATCAACGTTGTTGGCCTTGAAGTGCTCCAACGTGCGATTGAGGGAGTCCTGCGCGTTCTTATCGGCCTTGATGGCCTCGGCGAGGTCCTTGTTGGTCTTCTCCTTGCCCAGCAAGAAGGAGACGTTGCCGAGATGGCAGAGCGCCGAAGAGTAGTGGCACTCCTCGACCAAGCCGTGGACCACCTTGCGGGACTTCACCGCCTTGACGAAGTTGGCGCGGTGCTGGCCGAGGGTGTTCTTGGCGAAGCGCTGGATAACCTTCTTGTCGTTGCCGTAAACAAGGGCGCCGCCGTTGGAGCCGATCGTGACGTAGCCGCTCTCGCACTGGACCACGACGCCGACATCGGTGCCGAGATATTTGTCCATCGCGCGCATGCCGGCCTTCATCGGGAGACCGCGCACCTCGAAGATGAGCGGGGCGCTCTTGTAGCCGAAGACGGAAACGAGCGTGTTGGGGGTCTCGGCGTCATCCTGGTAGCCGAAACGGCCGCCGAAGCTCATGACGCTGGGGGGCAGGCCCTTCTCACCGAGGAACCAGCGGGCCACATCCATCTGGTGGATACCCTGGTTGGTGATGTCGCCGCCACCGTAGTTCCAGAACCAGTGCCAATCGTAGTGCACCGTGCCGTTGGCGGGCGAATTGCGCCGCGGCGGCGTGAGATCGGCGGGACCGGACCACTGATCATAATCGAGGGTCTCGGGAACCTTCTGCGCGCCGGTCGTGCGACCGATGCTGTCGCGCATCTTGTAGCAGAGGCCGCGCGCCCAGAGGATCTTGCCGATCTTGCCGGACTTCACGAACTCGATGGCGTCGTAGATATCCTCGGAGGAACGGTTCTGCGTGCCCGCCTGGACGATGTTCTTGGAGTACTTCTTCGCGGCCTCGACCGCCTGCCGGCCTTCCCAGACGTTGTGGGAGAGCGGCTTCTCGCAGTAGACGTCCTTGCCGGCCTGCAGGCCCCAGATCGTCTGGAGCGAGTGCTGGTGATTCGGCGACGCGATCACGATCGCATCGATATCCTTGTTCTCGAGGAGCTTCCGGTAATCGGAATAGGTGGTGGGCTTGACGCCGACCTTCTCGCAATCGGCCTTGCGGGCGGCGAGGACGGCTGAGTCGACGTCGCAGATCGCCACGAGACGCGAGCCCGGGAGCTTGGTCGCATGATCAAGCATGTGGCCCTTGCCTTGGGAACGGAGGCCGACAACCGCGACGCGGATGTCGCCATTGGCGCTGCCCTTGGCGGGGGCGGTCTGGCCGTAGACGCGGCTGCCAGCGAGCAGCGCGCCACCGGCGGCGGTGGTCTGCAGGAACTCTTTGCGGGTCCAGTTTTTCATGAGGGGGAGTTGGGTTTTGAGGTGGAGGGTAAAGCCGGGGTTTCGTGAACCTTTTCCACGAGCCACAGGCAGTCAACCCCGCGCTGTGGAAGACGCCGCCGGACGGTCGGAGGATGCGCGGGAAATAATGGGTCCGCTCACAAACGGACCTTCGCGAAGGCGGGATCCGCCAACAAACGGTCCAGTTCGCGGGCGTCGATGAAAGCCTTCACCTCGCGGTTACCGTCCAAACGGCGTCCGGCCTTCTCCAGCAGAACCCGCGCGTCTTTCTCACGCCCGAGCAGCGCGAGGATGTGGACCTGTCGCAACCAAGGCTCCGCCGGTGATCCGGATTTTTCCGAAGCCGCGCCGGCGTGAAGGGAAAGCGCCTTCTCGTAGGCCGTCCGCGCCTGCGCCTTGTCGCCGCGCAGCACGCGCGCCGCCCCGAGGCTGACCCAGATCTCCGCCTCATCCGGGGCCACTTCCGTGGCCTTCAGCAAGAGTCCCTCCGCACGGGTCCATTCCCGCAGGTTCACGGCGAAGTCGGCCTCGGCGAGCAAATGCTCCGCCTGTTTCCGCCGGAGCTCGGCGTCCTTCGGATCACTCTTCCCGCAGCCGCCAACGACGAAAAGGGCGGCGGCCGTGGCGAGGACGGACGCGGTCCGTCGAAAATGATGCGGCAGGCGGATCATGGAGAAAAACGACGGCGCAACTTCAGTTCAGCTCCGGCTCCTCCGGCTCCCCGGCGAGCAGGCGCCACTCGGAGCCCTCGCGTCCGAGCACGGCGCGCCAGAGGCTGTCGTCCTGCGCGTGCGACAACAAGTCGCCCGGCACGTCGGCGACGATCCACGTGCTGGCCTTCATCTCGTTCTCGAGCTGGCCGGCGGACCAGCCGGAGTAGCCGAGGAAAGCGCGGACATGCGTCCCCTCCTCCGCCAGCAGCTCCGTGGCGTGGGACGGCTCGATCCCGAAATGCAGCCGGAATCCGTCGGGCCGCGACTGCCACGCCGCGAGGACCAGCTGCTCGGGTTGCACCGGCCCTCCGCGGAAAACGGGAATCTTCGCGAGCGCGGTGAGCGCGAACTCCCCGCTGAGCTCGGCGAGGCGTTTACCGGCGGGACGGTTGAGGACCACGCCCATCGCACCCTCGGCGTTGTGCAGTGACATCAACACGACACTGCGCCGGAAATTGGGATCGCGCAGCGACGGGTGCGCGAGCAGCAGGGAGCCGGCGACGGTTTCCTTGGTGGTTTGACGGGGCGCGCGCATGACGGGAGGTACGCGGGGAACCTCAGAGCCGCAGGATCTTTACCCCGGCCTCGGCGAGGAGCGGCGCCACGAGCGGGTCGTTGTGGTAATCATGCCGGTACTTGATGCGCTCGATGCCCGAGGCGGCGAGGATCTTGGCGCAGTTGATGCACGGGTAATGGGTGATGTACGCGACGCAGCCCTCGACGGAGCTGCCGCGCCGCGCGGCGTCGGCCACCGCGTTCTGCTCCGCGTGCACCGTCGCCTGCTCATGCCCGTCCCGCAGCAGCGAGACGTGCGGGGTGGAGGGCAGGAAGCCGTTGTAGCCCGCGGCGACGATCCGGTTGCGACGTTCGCCACCCGTGACGATCACGCAGCCCACGTGCAGCCGCTCGCAGTTGGAACGCGACGCGATGAGCACCGCGGTCGCCATGAAGTACTCGTCCCAGGAGGGACGGTGCGGGAAGTGCGCCGCCGCGCCTTCGATCAGGTCGACGGGGGAATGGCCCGTGGGCTCGGAGGAAGCGGCGGAACTCATGCGCCGCGGAACTTGGCGGGCGCCTTCCCGCAGGTCAATCCGTCGGCCCTCGGGTTGACCACCGCGCGCCCCGGCGCCTAATTCCGCCATGGCCCGACTCTCCGATCTCGTCGCGTACTGCGACACCCGCACCCGTCGCTCCGCATTCAAGGATGCTCCCGGAGCCTGGAACGGTCTGCAGGTGGCCAACGAAGGCCGCGTGACGAAGATCGGCGCGGCGGTGGACGCGGGCGCGGAGCCCTTCCGCCTCGCGACAGCGGCCGGCGTGGACTTCCTGCTCGTGCACCACGGCATGTACTGGGACATGCCGCGCCCGGTGACCGGCCCGGTGTACGACCGTCTCTCGACGCTGATCCGCGGGAATTGCGCGCTGTACTCCAGTCACCTGCCCCTCGACGGCCACCCGGAGATCGGCAACAACGCGCTCCTCGCCGCCCAGCTCGGCCTCCGCCGCCGCCGTCCGTTTCTCGTGCGCGACGGCGAGGCCATCGGATGCGTCGCGGACGCCCGGCTCGAGCGGGCGGCGCTGAAAACGCAACTGGAGTCCCTCTATCCACGGGTGACCGCGATCGAATGCGGGCCGGCGCGCATCCGCCGGATCGCTTTCTGCAGCGGCGCGGGCAACAGCGCGGTGCCGGAAATGGCGGCGGCGGGAGCGGACACCCTCGTGACGGGCGAGCTGCGCGAGGAGTGGTTCAACCGCGCGCAGGAGGAAGGCCTGAATCTCTTCTGCTGCGGGCATTACGCCACCGAGGTGCACGGCGTGAAGGCGCTCGCCGCGGAGCTGGCGCGCCGCTTCCGGCTGCCGTGGGAATTCATCGCCACGGGAAACCCGCTGTGAGGTTCGCACCGGAGCTTCCCGCTTGCCGCGCCGCCCGCGCCGCCCTGACGCTGCGACCATGAAGAAAATCGCGATCCTCAACGGCCCGAACCTTGACCGGCTCGGCAAGCGCGAGCCCGAGATCTACGGCCGCGCGACGCTGGCCGACCTCGAGGCGGCGCTGCGGGCGGAGTTCGGGGCGCAGGCGCAGCTGGAGTTTTTCCAGTCCAACCACGAGGGCGCGTTGATCGACCGCATCGCCGAGCTGGCCGACGCCAAATTCGACGGCCTCGTGCTGAACGGCGGCGCCCTCACGCACACGAGTGTGGCGCTGCGTGACGCCCTGCTCGGCTCGCACCTGGCGGCCGTGGAGGTCCACATTTCAAATCTCTACCGGCGGGAGGAGTTCCGGCACACCTCGCTGACGGCCCCGGCCTGCCTCGCGGTGATCAGCGGGCTCGGTCTCGAGGGCTACCACGCGGCGATCCGCTTTCTCCTGAAGCGCTGATGCCGGAACCCACCGATCTCCTCTGGCTCGTCTGCCACACCAAGCCGCGCTGCGAGAAGAAGTTCGCCGCGCTGCTGAACGCGGAGAAATTCGAGCATTACCTCGCGCTGGTGCAGAGCGTGCGCCGCTACGGCACGCAGACGAAGCGGTTCACGAAGCCCCTCTTCCCCGGTTACGTGTTCGCGCAGGTGCCCGCCGAGCTGAAGGCCCGGATCTATCAGCAAGACCTGCTGGTGCGCGCCATCACGGTCGAGGACGTCGCAAAATTCCTCCGGCAATTGGAGGACGTGAAGGCGATCGTGACGTCGGGCTTCGAGCTCTCCGTGATGCCGCTGCTCAGCAAGGGCCGCCGCGCGCGGATCGTGGGAGGCCCGCTCAACGGGCTGGAGGGCATCATCGACAACCCCGCCAACCCGCGGGGCATCATCCTTTCGGTCGACGTGCTGCAGCAGGGCCTTCTTGTGAAGGTCCCCGCCGACAACCTGCGGCCGCTGCCTTAGCCAACACTCCGCGAAGGGTGTTGGCTCGCGCACCGCTAAACTGCCTCAGGCCTGGCCCGAAGCGGCCGGTTTTCCCGGGTCGCGGAAGAAGATGAGGAACACGACCAGCACGGCGACCGCGCCGAGGGCCGGGGTGGTCCAGATGGCCTTCCAATCGTAGGTGAGCCCGCCCTGCGCGGCCGCGAGCTTGTTGGCCGCGAGGGTTTTTCCAGCGAGGAGCGTGCCGACAAACGACCCGACGCCCCACAGGATGAACGCGATCAGGCCCTGGGCCGCGCCGCGGATGCGCTCGTTGGCCTCGGCATCAACGTAGAGCTGGCCCGCGATGAACAGGAAGTCGTAGCACACGCCGTGCAGCAGGATGGCGCCGTAGACCATGAGTTCCTGCGCCGAGGGCACGCCCACGCTACCAGCCAGCAGGAAGTAACGGGCGGCCCAGCAGAGGATGCCGATGAAGATGGTGATCTTGTAGCCGAACCGCCGCAGGAACGTCGGCAGCAGGAAAAGGAAGATCACGTCCGACACCTGCGCGAGGGAGGTCTTTACCGCCATGTAGTCCCACTTCAGCTCGGTGAGGTAGATGCCGAGCATCACGAAGTAGAAATAGAGCGGGATGCAGATGAGGAACATGCACGCGATGAAGATCGCGAACGACGGCTTCTTCAGCAACGCGAGGGCATCGAGGCCCAGCACCTCGCCGAGGCTGACGTCGGCTCCGGTCTTCTTGGGCGGCGTGTGCGGGAGCGTGAGCGAGAAGATGCCGAAGAGGATCGAGATCCCGCCCGCGAGGTAGAACTGCACCGGCGATTGTTCGCCCTTGATCAGACTCAACGTGAAGAGACCGGCGATCCAGCCGATCGCGGAGAAGATCTTGATGCGCGGGAAGTCCTCCTTCGCGTTCACGAGGTGGTGCAGCGACAGGGAATTGCCCAGCGCGAGCGTCGGCACGTACAGCGCGCAGTAGGCGATGAGCACCGGATAGAACGACCCGAAGGTCTTGAGCCCCGGGAGCAGGCAGAGCAGCGCGCCGCCCGCCACGCCGAGGAACGCCAGGAGTTTCTCGGAGGCGAAGAAGCGGTCGGCGATGAGGCCGACGAAGAACGGCGAGATCATCGCGCCGATGGCGAAGGCGCCGTAGGCGGCGCCGATCTGCTCGCCCTCGAACTTCAGCGTCGTGGCGAGGTAGGTGCCCATGCTCACGTACCACGATCCCCAGATGAAGTACTGGAGGAACATGAAGACACTGAGCCGGGTTTTGAGGGAGGATGAATCACTCATGGGGTGCGGGGTTGCGGGTTGGGGACGTGGAAAGAGGAGGTGTAACCGGTCAATGCATCTCGACCTGGCAGCTGCCGAGGCCGCCGCGGTAGAAATTGAACTGCACGTTGGGGTGGTCGGCGAGCAGGGACATCGGCACCGCGCTGTCGGCGATGCCCTTGGAGATCATCAGCGTCGTGAGCCGCTGGCCGAGGGCGTTGTCGTGCATGCCCGCCTGCCAGATGGAGACCTTCTCCGCCTTCCATGTCTCAACCGGCCCCACCGTGATGGCCTGCGTGGGCACGAGCGAGATGTTGCCGCCGCCCGAGGTGCGGGCGTTTTGCGCCAGGGTGACCGGGTGCAACTCAACCACGCGGGTCCCGAGCCGGCGGTACTCCGCGGGCGTGGGAGGAGCGTTACGGTATTTCCCGGCACGGCGCACCGGGTCGTTGAAGGCCCAGTGCTTGATGTCCCCTTGCCCGCCCTGCATCACCGCGCACCGCACGCCGTCCCAACTGCGGCGGTAGGCGTCGAGCTTCGCCTTCGGGAAATGCAGGTTGGCCTCGGGCATCGCGAGCTCGCGGCGGATGCGGTTGAAGCACAGCTCGCGATCGGCGCGCTCGAACGACAGCGGATGCGAGGTCGGCACCTCGGCGCCGTCGGCGTACCATTCGTCCATGCCCCAGAAATGCGCGTGCCGCAGGGAAAGCCCGAGTTCGTTCACGAGCCGCGCCACCAGCGGAAGCTGCTCGGTGGGTCCGATCGGGCCGCAAATCCCGACCGGATTGTCGGCCGTGGCCTGCCGCCACGCGGTGATGTACTCCAGCGCCTCGGCGAGGTAGAAGTCCTCGAGTGTGTCGTAGAAAACGACGCGAAATCCGTCGCGCGACAGCCGCCCCATCTGGGCGGGCGTGAGGCGCGCGGCCTCCTCGATCAATGCGGTGTCCAGGGTGGTGTTATCCCACCAGTCGGGGGCGATGGTGCTGAATTTGCGAGGCATGAGGTTTGAGAAACGGGAGAGGCTCAGGCGTGCTCGAGCGTGCGGGTGTAGGCGGCGTTGACGCGATACCGCCGGCCCAGCGCCTCGCGCAGCGGATCGGCGCCGGCCGGTCCGAAACCCATGTG
>JBJTCH010000358.1:0-18097 GCA_046091745.1 Opitutaceae bacterium | reverse complement strand
TTCGCGCCAGCCCTGATGCGCACGTCCCGCGTTCTTCCTTTTCTTTTTTTGGCGTCGGTCTGGTCCGTGTTCGCGGCGGCGCCGGCGGGCGAGGTGCGGCGTCCGAACATCCTGTTGGTTCTCGCCGACAATTGGGGCTGGCCGCACGCGGGGACGCTGGGCGACCCGCTGGCGCAGACGCCGGTCTTCGACCGCATCGCGCGCGAGGGTGTCGTGTTCAACCACACGTTCTGTCCGGTGCCCTCCTGCTCGCCAACGCGCTCGAGTCTCCTGACGGGGCGCGCCGCGCACCAGCTGGCCGATGCGGCGAGCCTGTGGAGCAAATTCGATCGCGGGCACCGCGTCTTCACGGACCTGTTGCGCGAGGGTGGCTACGAGGTGGGCATGACCGGCAAGGGTTGGGGGCCCGGGAACCACAAGGACTTCGGCTGGCCCGACAACCCGGTCGGCGCCGAGCACGCGAGTTTCGAGGCCTTCCTGAAGCAGCGCGATCCGCGGCGGCCGTTCTTCTTCTGGCTGGGCAACACCGACACCGCGCGGCACCGCTGGCGCTACGACCCGGCGGGCTGGGAAGGACTCGACGCCGCGAAGCTCAAGGTTCCGCCGCAATTCCCCGACGACCCCGTCACGCGCTCCACGCTCCTGGCCTACTACGCGAGCGTGCGGACCATGGACCGCGCGGTGGGAGAGGACATCGCGCGGCTGGAGAAGCTCGGGATGCTAGACGACACCGTGGTCGTTTACACGAGCGACAACGGCTGGCAGATGCCGCGCGGCCTCGCGAATTGCTACGACACCGGCACGCGCGTGCCGTTCGCGGTGCGCTGGGGACGCCGGCTCGCGGCGGGAAGCGTGCGCGACGAATTCGTGAGCCTCACCGACCTCGCGCCGACCTTCGTCGAACTCGCGGGTCTGCCGGTCGAGCCGCATGTCACCGGGCGCAGCATCGCGGGGCTCATCCTCGGCCGCGACGACTCCGTGCGGCGCGACGCCGTCTTTCTGGAGCGTGAACGCCACGCGAACGTCCGCCGCGGCGACCTCAGCTACCCGGTGCGCGGCATCCGCACGAAGGACTTCCTCTATCTCTGGAACCTGCGTTCCGACCGTTGGCCCGCGGGGGACCCGGAACTGTATCACTCGGTCGGTTCCTTCGGTGACGTCGACCTTTCGCCGCTGAAGGACCTGCTGGTGGGTGGGGCCGCGCGGCCCGACCTCGCGCCGTTTCGGGCGCTGGCGCTGGAGCGCCGCCCGCCTGAGGAGCTTTTCGACCTGCGGAATGACCCCCATCAGGTGCGGAACGTGGCCGCGGACCCCGCCTATGCCGAGGCGCGGCGCGAGCTGCGCGAACGCGTGCAGCGCTGGATGCGCGAGACCGGCGATCCGCGCATCGACCCGGCCTATGACGGTTGGGATCTCATGCCTTACTTCGGTCCGGCCGCGCGCACGGGTGATGGCGCCGCCAAGTCCAAGGGCGCGAAGACCCCGCGTGCCGCGGCACCGCGTTGAACTTTCCATGAAAACCCCGTTCCTGCTCCGGCACCTCCTTGTTTTCCTGTTCGGCGCGCTTTCCGCGCCGGCCGCGCAACCGCTCCGCTCGGTCGCGATCACGGTGGGCGACCTCGGCAATCCGTTCTTCGTGCAGATCGCGAAGGGCGCCGAGGCCAAGGCGCGCGAACTCGGCGGCGCGGGCGTGAAGATCACGGCCGTCTCCTCGGGTTACGACCTCAACCAGCAAACGAACCAGATGGAGGATTTCATCGCGGCCAAGGTCGACCTGATCGTGCTCAACGCCGCCGACACCAAGGGCATCGCGCCCGCCGTGCGGAAGGCGCGGGCCGCCGGCATCGTGGTGGTGGCGGTCGATGTCGCCGCCGAGGGCGGGGTGAACGCCACGGTGATGTCGGACAACGTGCAGGCGGGCCGCGTGGCGGCCGAGTACCTGGTGAAGCGTCTCAACGGCAAGGGCAGCGTGGTGATCATCAACGGTCCGCCGGTCTCCGCCGTGGCCGACCGCGTGGCCGGGGCCGAGGCGGTGTTTCGCGCGACACCCGGCATCCGGCTCCTCTCGCGCGACCAGAACGCCGGAGGCAACCGGCAGGGCGGCATGAACGTGATGACCGACCTGCTGACCGCGCATCCGCAGATCGACGCCGTCTTCGCGATCAACGATCCCTCCGGGCTCGGTGCGGCGCTGGCGCTGCGCCAGGCCCGGCGTGAGAACGTGGTCGTGGCGGCCGTCGACGGCGCGCCCGACGCGGAAAAAGCGCTGCGGGACGAGAAGAACGCGTTCGCCGCGTCCGCCGCGCAGGATCCGTTCACCATGGCGGGCAAGGCGGTCGAGGTCGGCTTCGGCATCCTCCAGGGCCGGCCGGCGCCCGAGGGCCGCGTGCTGGTGCCCGTCTCGCTCATCACGCGGGACAACATCGCGGGCTACCGCGGCTGGACCAACAAGTGAGCCCCGCGCCTTCCCGCGCTTGAACGCCGACGAATACCTCAAGCTGGCGGAGGTGGAGGACCGGATGTGGTACTTCCGGTCGCTGCATGCGCATGTCGCGCGTGAGCTCGCGCGGACGCTCCCGCGCGGCGGCGATGTGCTCGACGCCGGCTGCGGCACGGGCGGTCTCATCCTGCGGCTCCGGGAGTCCAATCCCGCCTGGCGGTTCGCGGGCATCGACTTCATGCCGCTCGCCTGCGAGCTGGCGCGGCGGCGCTGCGAGGCAGGGACTGACATCCGCGAGGCGTCGATCACCGCGTTGCCGTTCGCCGACGAAAGTTTCGACGCGGTCGTTTCGGCCGACGTCGTGTGCCAGGTGGAAAACCCGGAGGTGGCCGCCGCGGAATTCAGGCGCGTACTCCGACCGGGCGGGGTCGTGGTGATCAACGTGCCAGCGTATCGCTGGATGTGGTCGTACCATGATGACTCGTGCCAGACGAAGCACCGCTACACGCGCGCGGAGGTGGCGGCGTTGCTGCGTGGCGCCGGTTTCGGGGAGACGCGCACGACGCATTGGAACGCGCTGCCTTTTCCCGTCGTGTGGGCGAAACGTAAGCTCTTCCGGTCCGCGGCCGACACCAGCGATGTGAAGGACTATCCGCGGATCATCGACACGGCCTTCGGTGCCCTGATGGCGGTCGAGCACGCGTGGCTTGAGCTCGGCGGGGCGTGGGCGTGGGGCACGTCGGTGTTCGGCGTGGCCCGCAAGCCCGCGGCAGGCGGCGGCACGGTGCGGTCATGACGGCGTTCGCGGCGGCCTGCGCGCTTCTGCTCCACGTTTTTCTGTGGGGGGCCGGCGCGGCGATGCTTGCGCTGCCGCGGCCGTGGCGGCGGTTCTGGCCGGTGCTGGCGCTGCCCGCGGGACTGACGCTCCAATCGATGGTCGTCTGGGCCGGCGCGTGGGCGAACCTCCGCGGCACCGACGCCTACGCGAAGTGGAGCCTGGTGGTGCCGCTGGCGCTGGTGGCCTGCGGCATCGCGCGGATCGGGGCTTGTCGCGTGCGGGCGGACCTCGCGCGCCTCGGCCTCGTGCTGGCGACGGCGGCGGCGAGTCTCTTCCTGCTGACCCTTCCGCTGGTGTTCGCCGGCGGAGTGCCGACCACGTTATCGCTCGGCAGTTGCGACGCGGCGGACTACGCGGCCGGCGCGCGCGTGCTGCAGGAGTTCGCGCGCGGCGATCGGACGGGATTTCTCGGCCTGACGGATGTCGTGCGGGTGATGTCCGTGGACAACTTTCCCGACTATTGGCTGCGGCTGAACCATTTCACGCCTTCGGCGCTGATCGCGTTGAACGGATCCGTGCTCGGGTTTGCGCCGCACGAGCTGGCGACGCTGGTCACCGCGCTGGCGCTGGCCGGGGTGGTGCCGCTGGTGTTCTGGATCGCGCGCGCGGTGCTTGGTTACAGCGGAGGTGTCGCGCTGGTCCTCGCGGGGATTTCCGCGGTGAGTCCGGTGCTCTGGTATGCGGTGGCGCATGTGGCGCCGGGGCAACTGCTGGCGGCGCAGGCGGCGGCGCTGCTGACCTGGGCGGGAGTCGCGCTTTGGCGCGGCCGGTTGAATGTGCGCCGCGCGCTGGCCTTCGCCCCGGTGATCGCGATCGCCTACGCGCTGGTGCTGGGAAGTTACAACTTCTTCCTGCTCGTGTGCCTCGTGCCGGCGGTGGCCTACGCGGGCGGCCGGGCGCTGCATGGGGCCCGCTGGGTGCGTTTCGGCGGCTGGCTGGTGGCGATGCTGGCTCCGTTGGTTCCGGCCGGATTGGTTTTCGCGGAACGCGTGGCGGGACTGGCGGAGCGGCTCTCGCTGTTGCGCACGTACGACTTCGGCTGGCCGGTGCCGGGATTCACGGCGGAAGGCTGGTTCGGACTCGTGCTTGCGCCCGATCTGGAGCCGTTGCCGTGGGCGCCGTTGCGCTGGGCGCTCTCGGCGCTGTTCGTCGGTCTGCTGGTCTGGGCCTACCTGCGCGCCGCGGCATCGCGCACGTCGGCCGCTTGGACGGCCCTGGCGCTGTCGGTTCCGGTGCTGCTGGGGTACGGTTTCCTTCAGGCGCGCGGTGCGTGGCTCGGCACCAACGCCAGCTACGACGCGTACAAACTCTTCGCGGTTTTCTTCCCGGTGCTGTTCCCGGCGTGCTGCTGGTGGGTCACTCTGCGGCGCAGCCGGCGGCTCGAGGAGTGGCTGCTGGTGGTGGCGACGGGTGCCTTGGTCGTCGCTGGCAATCTCGCCGCGGCGGGTTTCTTTCTCGTGCGGATGAGCCGCGCCCCGCTGCGGGTGGAGCCGGAGGTCGTCGCGCTCCGCCGCGTCGAGGCGATGGACGACGTGCGCGGCGTGAACCTGCTGGTGCCGGACATGTGGACTCGGCTCTGGGTCCACGTCTTCCTGCTGCGGAGGGAACAGTACTTCGCGACGCACACGTACGAGGCCAGGCGCGACACGCCGTTGCGCGGAGATTGGAGCCTTGAGGGCGGGGTGGTCGCGGCCGATCCGGGGCGCGACGGACGTCGCGAACTTTCCCCCCGTTTCGCGCTGGTTCGTGCCTCCGGTGCGGGCGGGCTGCGGGTGAAGTCGGCGGCCGGCTGGCACGGTTTGGAGCGGACACCGGACGGGCAGACGCAGTGGGAGTGGACCGATCGCGATGCCGTGCTGGAGGTCGAGAACCCGCGCGGGGTGCCACTCGAAGCCCGTTTCGTGACCGAAGGGCGAGGCTTTGGCGCGCGGGAAATCGAGTTGCTCGATCCCGCCGGTGGGCGCGTCGGAGCCACCGCCAAGGTGGGCGAGGAGCGCACCAAGTTCACTCTCGGTCCCGTCACGCTGCCGCCGGGCACCTCGCGCTGGACGGTGCGATCGGTCGAGCCGGCCGCGCGCGCCTCGGGGACGGACCCGCGTCTCATCGCGCTCTGCGTCTACCGCCTGCGCGTCGAGGCAGGTGGGAATTGACGCCCGCGCGGCGCGGCGTGTTTTCTGGCCGCCGATGTCCGCCCGCCCGAACCTCCGCCGCGTGTTCGCGGGCCGGCGCGTCCTGATCACGGGCGGCCTCGGTTTCATCGGCTCGAATCTCGCCCGCACCCTCGTGGGCCTCGGGGCGCGCGTCTCGATCGTCGACAGCCTCGTGCCCGAGTACGGCGGGAACCGCCGCAACCTCGCGGGCATCGCCGCGCGCGTGAAGGTGCACATCGCCGACGTGCGCGACTGGCCGCGGTTGCCGGACCTCGTGCGCGGGCAGGACTTCCTTTTCAACCTCGCCGGGCAGACGAGCCACATGGACTCGATGACGGACCCGCAGACCGATCTCGACATCAACTGCCGCGCGCAGCTGGCGATCCTCGAGGCCTGCCGGCTGCATAACCCTGGGATCCGTATCGTCTTTGCGAGCACGCGGCAGATCTACGGCCGGCCCGATTACCTGCCGGTCGATGAGCGCCATCCGCTGCGGCCGGTGGATGTGAACGGCATCAACAAGTTGGCCGGCGAGGCGTTCCACCTCCTGTACTCGCGGGTGCACGGGATCGCCGCGACGGCGTTGCGTCTCACGAACACCATCGGGCCGCGCATGCGCGTGAAGGACGCGCGGCAGACGTTCGTGGGCGTGTGGGTGCGTCGGCTGGTGGAGGGCGAGCCGTTCGAGGTCTGGGGCGGCGAGCAGCTGCGCGACTTCACCTTTGTCGACGACGCCGTGGAGGCCTTCCTGTTGGCGGCGGCGAAACCGGAGGCGGTGGGGCAGGTTTTCAACCTGGGCGGCCCGCCCCGGGTCACGTTGCAGCGGCTCGCTGAACTGCTGGTGGAGATCAATCGCGGCGGTTCGTTCGTCGTGCGCGAGTTCCCGGCCGACCGCCGGAGGATCGATATCGGTGACTATTTCGCGGACGGCCGCCTGATCGCGCGGCGGCTGGGCTGGAAGCCGCGGACCGACCTGCGCACCGCGCTGGAGCGGACGGTCGCCTATTACCGCCGCGAGCTCCGGCACTACGTTTGACCGGCAGCGTTGGGACGACCGCCGCCTGTTGGTGACGTCCGACCACCGGGCCAACGCCGCCCCAATCCGATCGCGGCCTCAGGCGCGGAAGAAGGTAAGAATGCGGCGGAGGCTGGCGACGAGGGCGTCGATCTCGGCCTCGTTGTTGTAGAGGTAGAAGCTCGCCCGCGTGGTGCTCGCCAAACCGAGTTTGCGCATGAGGGGCTGGTTGCAGTGGTGGCCGCCGCGCAGCGCCACCCCGTCCTCGTCGGCGAACGTCACCACGTCGTGGGCGTGCACATCGTCGAAGGCGAAGCTCACCAACCCGCTGCGGGCGCCGCGGGGTCCGAGTAAGCGGATGCCCGGCAACTCGGCGAGGCGCCGGTAGGCCGCGGCCGCCAGCTCCGCGTCGTGCCGCTCGATCGCCCCGCGGCCGACCCCGTCCAGATAATCGCAGGCGGCGGCGAGCCCGACGGCCCCGGCGATGTTCGGCGTGCCCGCCTCGAAACGCTCCGGCGCCGGCTTCCAAGTCGCGTTCTCGTACGTGACCGTCACGACCATGCCGCCGCCGGTCTCGTCGGGTGGCATCGTGTCGAGGAGCTCGCGCCTGCCGTACAGCACGCCAATCCCGGTCGGCCCGCACATCTTGTGGCCGGAGAACGCGACGAAATCGGCGCCCAGCGCGCGCACGTCCAGCGGCAGATGCCCGATCGACTGCGCGGCGTCGATGACCGTCACGGCGCCGACCGCGCGGGCCCGGGCGCACAACGCGGCCGCCGGGTTCACGACGCCGAGCGTGTTCGAGATATGGGTGAACGCGAAAATCTTCACCGCGGGAGTGAGCAACGTGTCCAGCGCCGCGAGGTCGAGGCCGCCTTCGGCGTCGGCGCCGACCACCGGCACCAAGCGCAGCGTGGCGCCCGTCGCGCGCGCGAGCTGCTGCCAGGGCACGAGATTGGAGTGGTGCTCCATCTCGGTCGTGAGGATGACGTCCCCCGCCCGCAGCCGGGCCGCCAGCCCGCGGCCGATCACATTGATGCTTTCCGTCGTTCCGCGCGTGAAGATCACCTCAGCCGGCTCGGCCGCGTTGATGAATTTCGCCACCCGCGCGCGGGCCGCCTCGTAGGCGTCGGTCGCCCGCATCGAAAGGGCGTGGAGCCCGCGGTGCACGTTGCTGTTGTCGCGCTCGTAGTAGCGCGCGATCGCCTCGATCACGGCGCGCGGCTTGTGCGCGGTCGCCGCGTTATCGAGGTACACGAGCGGCTTGCCGCGCACCTGCTGGTGCAGCACAGGGAAATCGGAACGGAGGTCGCGGCCGAGGGACATGAAGTGGATCGGCCCCGTCCGCTGGTTTCAGCCGCGGGCGGGGACACGAAGCGAAGGAACCGCGCCGCCGGGTGTCAGCAACCGAGTTCCGCAGTAAAAACGCCCGCAGGTACCCAACACGGCTCAGCCGCAGCCGAAATATCTTTCAGGCCGACTGGCCATGGGATCGCGATGCGTGGCCGAACAGCTCCGCGAGGGTTCAACCACGGATAAACAGATGGACACGGATAAGCCGGGCTCGGTGCAGCCGCGACTGCTGGCCGCGGACCACGTCGTGGACCGGACGGCCGGAGGCGATTCCGAACACCCGGGACTTTCACCGCAGATTTCTCAAATGGTGCAGATGGGGGAGGAAACCGCCGACTTCCTCCCGTTCTCCCCGGCCTTCCTGTTCAAACCCCCAAGCTGGGGAAAACCACGAAGGCACACCACGTCCTCCCCGTCTTTCCCGTTCTTGCGCCTCCTGAGCCTCTTCGCGGCCAGCTCAGGGAATGGCCGCCAAGAGGCGCATCAGGCGCAAAAGTCGGCTCACCCCGGCGCGCCGCGGTGCCCCATCTTTCCGCGTGTTCCGAGTGAACCGCGCCTGCCCTCCGATTCGTCCTCCGACGTGTCCTCCGAAGCCTCGGCGAAGGAGGAAGCCTCGGCGAAGGAGGAAGGCTATTCCGATGGCAGCCGACATGAATCGCAGACCGCCCAGCTCAGCGCGATGCCGGTTCAGGGACTGACGAAGCGGATCGGCTGATTACGCCGCCGGCGGTACACGGTGAAATCGCGTTTGTCCGTGGTGTAGACCACTGAGTCGGGAATGAGCTCGCTTAGACGAACCACGCAGGCGTCGGCGAACTGCATGGTCTTGTAGCGCTGAAGCAGGGTGGTGATCGCCTCCGTCTCACCCGGCAAAAGCGGCACGATCCGCAAGGTGCCTCGCCGGACCATCTCCAGCAGCAGCGGGCCGGCTCCCGGCACGAGGTATTCCGCCTCGGCGATGACGGCCTCGCAGGTGGTCAGCGCCACGCGCAAATTCCCGAGGCAGTCCGTCGCCCAGGTGTGATATTGATCCGAGCGGTCCAGATAACCCACCAGCAGGCCTGTATCGGCGATGGGCCTCATTTCCGGTTCCGGCCGAACCCTTTCAAGGTTTTGACCGGGACTCCGGTGGTGATCGCCCCGCGCAGGTCGCTCAACTGTTCCGCGAGCGTCGGGCTCGCCCCGGAAATCGCGCGGAAAACGTAGGTACGGCCCTGCCGGTCCCGTACCATGATCTCGCCGCCGTTCGCCGCCACCTTGCGCAGGCGGGAAAAGTCCCGGACGAACTCACGGGCGGTGGTGGCGGTAGTCATGTCAAACATCGATGTCTGACATCGGGAAAGCGTCAAGATTGACGCCCCGGCCAAGTCATTGCCCTTGGGGGCGTGCGGGACCTGCGGATGTCCTCAGCGCCAGGATTCGTCGAAGAATCCGGCGTCCGCGATGCGGCCGGGCCAGCGTGAGCCCGGGGGCTCGCGGAGGTCGATCACGGCGTGGTCGGGCAGCTTCGGGATCTGCAGGGAGTTGGTGCCGTAGGCGTGCTCGCGGAAGTCGATGCCGCTGTTGAGCACGACGTAGCGCGCGGGGTTCAGCGGATTCGGGAAAATCAGGATCGGCGCGTGGTGGGCGGCGTCGTGGGTCTTTCCGCGAAACTCGAGCGCGCGGGCGTTCCAGCGGAGCGGCAGGCCGGTGAGTAGCCGCGCGAGCACGCGGTTCGAGACGGGATCGCCCCAGAGGATCAGGTTGCGCGTGGCGATATCTTGCTCCGTGACCGCGGAATCGTCCTTCACGGGTGCCTCGGCGCGGAAGATGTCCCGCCACATCTTCGTGGCGTAGGCCAGTTCCGAGGAAGCCCAGGCGCCCACGGTCGGATTCAGCGGCTGGCCGGTGGGCCGGACGAAGAGAAACGGCGTCATGAACGCGTCGTTCACTGGTCCGCTCAGCCCGGGTGCCTTGCGCAGGCGCGTGGCCGGTGCGTCCACGAACCAGGCGTCGGCCTCCCGGTTCAGTACCACGGCGGCGGATGCGGCGCGCGCCGGGAGCTCCAGCTTTTGGCCGTCGATGGTCACGCGACGCGCTTCCGGCAGCAGGAGGCGAACCGCGGTCACGTTCCTCGTGGTCACGGTCACGCCGCCGCCTTCATCGCGAACTCCGGTGAGATCGGCGCGCTCCCAGTGGCGGCCGAGGCCCTCGAAGCGGAGCCATGATTCGCCCGGGTAACGGAGCGTGTGGGTCGTGAGGCGTACTTCGCGCGGCAGCGGATCGCGGCCACGGTCGAGGAGAGCCTCGAGGCGGGCGGTGAGCTCGCGGCGGGTGTCGGGGTGGTACTTGTGGCCGGTCTTGGGGCCGATGAGGTGGGGGACGGCCAACCCTTCCGCGGCGGCGGCCTCGACCATAAGATCGGCCGCGGCCTTCTGGGGGTCGTCCTCACCGCTGTACGCCACAGTCGGGCAGTTGAACAGGTTGCGGGCGTAGTCGGTGGCGTTGTACCAGCCCCACAGTTTCTGCTCCCACCACGTGGGCGGTTCTTTGCCCGGGGCGAACGCTTTGGTGTAACGCGCGACCTCGACGAAGCCGGCGCCCGGGGCCGCGGCGGCCCAGAGCCCGGCGTGGTGCGTGGCGAGATGCCACGTGCTCGCGCCGCCCATGGAAAATCCGGCGACCAGGATGCGGTTGTCGTCGATCGCGTAGGTGCCGCGCGCCGCCGCCATCGCCTCGAACACGTCGACTTCGCCGGCGAACTTCGTCGCGTTGCAGAAGCGGCCGTAGGGAACGAGCGTCACGACGCCGGCGGGCGTGAGCTGCGGCGGGCCGGCCTCGCGCTCGGCGATGAAGGCGAGCTCCGTGCGCTTCTCCCCGCGGCCGAGCAGCCACACCATGAGGCGGGCCGGGCGGTCGCGACGCGTGCCCTCCGGCACCACGAGACCGTAGGGTTGAATCGAGCCGTCGAGCGCCGAGCGGTGGCCGCGCACGATGAGACCCGTGGCGTCGAGCCATGGGGCGCGTCCGGCGCGCAGGTCGGCGACGCGGGCGCGGCCGGTGGCGAGCGCCTTCCGGGCCACGGCGATCTGCTTGGCGTCGAAAAATTCACCGAAGCGCAACGCCCAGTCGACCGCCTTGTGAAACACCTCGGCGTCGGGCAGCAGCGCGGCAAGACGTGCATCGGAGGTCGCGAGTTCACGGGCCGCGGCGTCGAGTTCCGCGCGCAACGTGGCCGCGCCAGCGGTGAGCTCGGTGCGCGCGGCGGCGGGGATGGCGATTCCCTCCGGGGGCAGGCGCTTGGCGGGCGGGGGCGGAGTCTGGGCGCCGAGATTTGTGGCCAGCAGCGCGGAGAGGAGGCCGGCCGCGGCAAGGCGGGTCACACGTTTCATCATGAGAAAGGGATCAGCGGTTCGAGGTTTCCGGAGGATTTCGCCGCGGACTCACCGCGGGCGGATCACTTCCATGCTTCGTCAAAAAAACCGGCGTCGGTTATCCGACCCGGCCAGCGCCAGTCGGGCGGCGAGCGAAGGTCGACGACGGCCCAGTCGGGCAGCTTGGGCGTCTGCAGGGCGTTGTTGCCGTAGCCCTCGGCGCGCAGGTCGACGCCGCTGTTGATGACGACGTAACGCCGCGGATTGAGGGGATTGGGGAAGACCAGGATCGGTGCGTGCGTGGCGGCGTCGTGCGTGCGGCCGTGGACGACGAGGGTCTTGGCGGTCCAAGTGATCGGCAGGCGGCCGATGAGGCGCGCGAGGACGGCGTTGGAGGAGGGATCTCCCCAGAGGACGAGATTGCGGTTGGCGATGTCGTCCGGGCCCACCTCGCGGTCGGACTTCACCGGGGCGTCGCCGCGGAAAACCTCGCGCCACAGGCGGCGGGCCGCGGTGAGTTCGGACTCCACCCACGCCCCGACTTCGGCGTTCAGCGGTTTGCCGGTGGGGCGCACAAAAACAAAAGGCTCCAGGAACGCATCGTCGACCGGTCCCGTGAGGCCCGGGCGCTTGCGCAGGTTTTCGGGCGCGGGTTCCGGCGCGGGGCGCCAGCGGCCGTCCTGGCGCTCGTAACGCGGGGCACCGTCGAGTTCATCGCCGTCGAGGCGCACGCGCGCCGGTTTCACGCCGGGAAAGGCGAGGGCGGTCACGTTCTTCGTCTCGGCGGTGAGGAGGCGGCCGCCGTCGGTGAGCCGGGCGCGCACGTCAGCGCGTTCCCAGTGCCGCCCGAGGCCCTCGACGCGAACCCAGGCGGAGTCGGCGTAACGCAAGGTGTGGGTGGTGAAGCGGATTTCCTCCGGCACGGCCGGGCGGCCGCGGGTGAGTTGTTCCTCGAGCAGGCGGATGAGCTCGAGGCGGGTGTCGGGGTGGTATTTGTGCGCGGTCTGCGGACCGATCAGATGGCGCAGCGGCAGGCCCTCGCGTCCGAGGTAATCCACCATGATGTCCGCCGCCTGCTTCTGTTTGTCGATCTCCCCGCTGTACGCGACGGTCGGGACGTTGAAGAGATTGCCGGCGCAAACGGTCGCGTCGTAGAGCCGCCACAGGGTCTGTTCCCACGCGGCGCGCGGCTCCTTGCCCGGCGCGAGCGCCTGCGTGAACACGGAGGTCTCGGCGAAACCGGCTCCCGGAAACGCGGCGGCCCAGAGGCCCGGGTGGTGGGCCGCGAGATGCCAGGTGCTGCCGCCGCCCATGGAGAAACCGGCGACCGCGATACGGCGCGGGTCGACGCCGTACTGGGCGCGCACGGCCGCGAGCGCCTCGAAGACATCAACCTCGCCGGCGAACTTGGTCGCGTTGCAGAAGCGGCCGTAGGGCACCAGCACCAGCGCGCCCTTGGGGACCAGCTGGGGCGGCCCGGCCTCGCGCTCGGCGAGGAACGCGAGCTCGGTGCGTTTCTCGCCGCGGCCGAGCAGCCAGACGAGCAACGGCGGCTGGGCGGGCGGCGGCGCAAGGTCCTCCGGAACCACGAGGCCGTAGGGCTGGACCGAGCCGTCGAGCCGCGAACGGTGCCCGCGCAGGACCAGTCCTTTCTGCTCGAGCCACGGGGTGCGGCCGGCGCGGAGCTCGGCGGCGCGGCGGCGCCCCTGTTCCAGCAGCGTGCGGGCGTAGGCGACCTCCTTGGGCGCCATGAACTCGTCGTACCGCAGCGCCCAGTCGACGGCCTTGTGGAAGATCTCGACGTCGGGCAGCAGACCGGTCCGCCGCGCATCGCCGGAAAAGTCCCGGGCGAGGGCTTTGATCTCGTCGCCGAGCGCGGCGGCACCCCTGGTCAGCGCGGAGCGCTCCGCGTCGGTGAGCGTGTAACCCGGCGGCGGGATTCGTTTCGGTGGAGCCGGCGCCTGGGCGGCGGCGATGTAGGCGCAGAGCAGGGCGGCGAGCGCCGCGGGGACGATTCGCATGGGGTAAAGGGTGAGCCGCCCCGGCGGGGCGGAAAGCCGGCTCAGATGCCGGCGAGAATCTTCCGGAGTCGCACCCAGGCGTCGGTGCGGGCCCGCTTGTTCTCCGCGCTGCCGGCGGGATCCTCGCCCGCGCGCATGAAGCCGTGGCCGGCGCCCTCGTAGGTGACGGGCTCGAAGAACTTTCCGGCGGCCTTCATGCCTTCGATCGCCGCGGGAAGCCCCGCGTTGATGCGGGCGTCGTTGCTCGCGTAGAAGCCGTGGATCGGGGCCTGGATGCGCGGCATGTCCTTCACGTCGGCCGCCGTTCCGTAGAACACGAGCCCCGCCTTGATGTTGGGGTTGTGCACGGCGTGGAGAAAGGTCTTGGCGCCGCCCCAGCAGAAACCGCCCACGACGACCTTGCCGTTGCAGGCGTCGAGCTTCCGCACGTGCGCGATGGCCGCGTCGAGGTCGGCGTCGATCTGCGTCTGCGCCAAACCCTGGATCTTGGCGCGCGCGCCATCGGGCCCGCCGAGGGACTCCGTGCCGCCGCCGTTGGGGCCCGCGCCCGAGAGGAAGTCCGGCGCGATCGCGATGTAGCCGGCCTCGGCGAATTGGTCGACCATGCCGCGCATCCAGTCGCTGAGCCCGAAGATCTCGTGGATGAGCACGACGGCGGTGGCCTTGCCCTTCACCTCGGGGAAGCCGAGGAAGCACTTCACGTCGCGGTTACCGTGGCGGATGGTGACCCACTCGAGGTGGCGCGGGGATTTTTCGAGGCGCGGTTTGGCCCAGTCCTGGGCGGACAACGGCGCGGCGACGGCGAGGGCGAGGAGAACGAGGAGTTTCTTCATGGCGGTGGGTGGCGGATGGGGTGGTCCCAGCGAACTTCGCGCGCCGGCCGGAGGCAAGAGCGGGCGTGGCGCTCCGGCTCGCCTTGGCGGCCGGCGCGACGCAAGTTTTCGCCGTGAAACCCCGCGTGCTCCTTTCCCGGATCGTCCCCGCTTTTCTTCTGCCGCTCGTTTTGGTCCCCTCCCTGCGGGCCGCGGACGAATCCCTGCCGGATCGCGCACGGGCCACGATGACAAAGGCGACGGCTTTCATGCGCTCGATCGCGACGGAGGGCGGCTACCTCTGGCGGTACTCGCCCGATCTGCGGGCACGCGCCGGCGAGAACGACGCCACGCCGTCGCAGATCTGGGTGCAGCCGCCCGGGACACCGTCGATGGGGCAGGCGTTTCTGCGCGCGTGGGAGGTGACCGGCGAGCCGGCCTATCTTGACGCGGCGAAGGCGGCGGCGGACGCGCTGGCCACGGGACAGCTGGAGTCGGGCGGCTGGGATTACCTGGTCGATTTCGATCCCACGCAGGCGGCCCGCTGGTACCGGCGCAGCGACGTCGGCCGGGTGCCGGCGGCCGAGGCGGCGAAGCGCCGCAACGTGACGACCTTCGACGACGACAACACCCAGAGCGCGTTGCGCCTGCTGCTGGCGGTGGCCGACGCCCCGCGGGCGCCGGCGGGAGACGCGCGCGACACCCGCATCCTCACGGCGCGCGACCACGCCCTGCGCCGTCTGCTGGAGGCCCAGCGCCCCAACGGCGGCTGGCCGCAGCGTTGGAATGGAACCGTCGTGAAGCCGGCCGATTATCCCGTGCAGCCCGCGCGGTTCCCGGCGGATTACCCGCGCGAGTATCCGAAGGAAAATTACATGGGGCACTACACGCTGAACGACAACACGCAGCGGGACTGCGTGATGACGCTCCTGGAGGCCGCGCGCCGGACCGGGCGGTCCGAGTACCGGGAGGCGGCCCTGCGGGGCGGCGATTTCCTGCTCCTCGCGCAACTGCCCGAGCCGCAGCCGGTCTGGGCGCAGCAGTACAACGCGCGGCTGGAGCCGGCGTGGGCGCGCGCGTTCGAACCGCCCTGCGCGGTTTCCGGTGAAAGCGTCGGCGCGATCCGGTTGCTGATCGACCTGCACCTGGAGACGGGTGAGGCGCGGTACCTTGAGCCGATTCCACGGGCGATCGCGTGGTTCCGCCGCTCGGAGATAGCCCCGGGCCGGTGGGCGCGGATGTACGAGCTGCGCACCAACACCCCGATTTACGGGGATCGCGACGGGAAGATAAAGTACCGCGTGGAGGACCTGAGCCCGGAGCGGCAGACCGGCTACTCGTGGAAGGGGCCGTACGGCTTCCCCGCGGTGGAAAAGCACCACGCGGAGGTCGTCTCCGCCGGCCGCGAGCGGGTGCTGGCGGACCGCGCGGCCGCGGCGGCGAAGGCGCGCACGCCGGCGGGTCGGGCCGCGCGTGCGAAGGCGCTGGAGCCGAGGGTCCGGGAGATCATCGCCGCCCTCGACGCCCAGGGGCGCTGGCTGGCCCCGGCCGGGCGCCGCCAGCCCGAACCGCAGATCACCACGAGCGCGTTCATCGCCAACCTCGGCGTGCTCTGCGATTACCTCGAGGCGGTGAAATAACCGCGCGCGGGCCGCGGTCTCACTTCACCCGGGTCGCCACCGGGCCGAAGTTTTTCTCCCGGCAAGGTTCGCAGATGCCGTGGGTGAACCTCACCTGACCCCGGACCTTGAAATACTCCTCGATCTTCTGCCAGTAGCCGGAGTCGTCGCGGACCTTCCGGCACCACGCGCAGATGGGCAGCATGGCGCTGAGTTCGCGCACCTCGGAAACCGCGCGCCGCAACTCCTCGTTGCGGAGCTGCAGATGGGAGATCAGCAGGCTGACGAACAAGGCGGTGATGAAGAAACTGACTTCCAGGTCGCCGATCACCTGCAGCCAGGGCACGCCGCCGGAAAGGCCGCTTAGCGCGAAGGAAGCGGCCGTCGAAACACGCACGCAGTGAAATACGCCATGGATGAGGAATACGGCCGCCGGGATGCGGAAATGGTCGCCGTCGGCCGCGCGGCGGAGCGCGAGGAAGGACGCCACGGAAAGGCCCGCCCAGATAACCCCGTTACTCACCATCCGCCAAGGGGAGGAACCCCCCGTCAGCAGAAAGGTGGCGAGCAGCACCGCGTGCACCGCCACCACCGCGGCGATGATGCGCGGCCGCGGATCCCGCCCGGCGGTGCGGCGGGCGCCGAGCAGCAGCACCCCTTGGCCGACGGTCACCAGCAGCGTCGGGAAAAACCGGCCGAACCAGTTCGGCAACTCCGGTCGCAGCGCGAACAGGATGTCGGCCGAGGTCATCACCCACGCCGCGACCATCCAGTGCCCCAGACTCCGTTCCCGGCCCGCCAGCCGCCAATGATGCGTCATGAGCCCGGCGAGGATCGCACCGATCACGAGATTGACGATGTAGATGACGGTCTCGGGCGACAGCATGCGGGTGAGGTGATGCGAGTGCGCGTTCTGGTTTGGCAATACGTTTTCACATTCTTCATGGTGGTCGGTCCCTCCGCCCCGCGCACTTGCCTCGCTCCGCGGGCGGGCCGATGGTTTTCACATGACCAAGCCCTCCCTGCAGATGGTGCACGGCCAGCCCTCCTGGGTCGTGCGTTCAAGCCATGTCCACGCCTGCCTGACGCGGCTCGGGGGGCATCTCGGGCCCGTATCATTCCGGCTCGGCAGCCGCACGGTCAGTCCGTTTTCGGTCGCACCGTGGGCCGAGGAAGCGGAGGCGCGGAAAACGATCCCGCTGCTGCGCGCGTTGCGAGGCGATTTTTTCTGCGCGCCGTTCGGTGGCAACGGCACACCGTGGCGCGGCGAGCGGCACCCGCCGCACGGTGAACCCGCCGGGGCGAATTGGCGTCTGGCCGGGATCGCGCATGCCGACGACGCCGTGACGCTGCGCGCGCGGATGGACCTGCGCATCCGCCGTGGGCGCGTCGAGAAGATGGTCCGCCTGCCCGAGGGCCAGTCGGCGGTCTACCAGCGGCATGTCATTTCCGGCGCGCGCGGGCCGATGACGCTCGGGCACCACGCGATGATCAAGTTCCCCGACCAACCCGGTTCCGGAGTGGTGAGCACGAGCCCGTTCACGAGCGCACAGGTTTTTCCCGGCGAGTTCGAGTCGCCGGAGAACCGCGGGTACAACGCGCTCAAACGCGGCGCCACCTTCCGGTCGCTCACCAAGGTCCCGCTGGCGACGGGCGGCACCACCGACCTCTCGGTTTACCCCGCGCGGCGCGGCTTCGAGGACCTGGTCATGCTCACGGCCGACGCCGCGTTGCCGTTCGCGTGGAACGCGGTCGCGTTCCCGGTGCAGCGTTACGCGTGGTTCGCGCTCCGCGATCCGCGTGCCCTGCGGCACACGGTGCTGTGGATTTCCAACGGGGGCCGCCACTACGCCCCGTGGAACGGCCGCCACACCGGCGTCATGGGGATCGAGGACATCACCGGATATTTCCATCACGGCCTGGCGGAGTCGGTTCGCGCCAACCCGCTGAGCCGGCGGGGCATTCCGACGACGGTGAAGCTGAGCCCGCGCCAGCCCACCGTAGTGAACTACATCATGGGCGCCGTGGCATTGCCGGCCGGTTTCGACCGCGTGGCCGACATTCGGACGGTGAAGAACGGCATCGAGCTGGTCTCCGCCAACGGCAAACGCGCCCGCGCCGAGGTCGACCTCGATTGGCTCGGAGGCTCCTGAGCACGAGTCTCGCCGCGGAGTTTGGGCCTTCGGAATTCACCAGAACCCGCCTAAGGGGTCAGGGCGTTCAATGTTTAGGGCGGGGGCGAAATCAGCGCGCGAATGGGGGTCAATTTGCGTAGCAGATTGGTTTTCAAGGGATAACGAGAACCGCCGAATCTTCGGCGAGAGTTTCACCTGACTGGGTAAGTGAAACATTGAACGCCCTGACCCCTTAGGGAGTCCGCCGTCGGTTGCGGCTGGCGTGGCGCGCTGCGGAGACTTTTTCTCGCCGCATGCCCCTTGAAATCTCCTCCGCGCGGGGCTTCCGCGCGCTCCCGTGCCTCGCGTTGGTGGCCGCCCT
>JBJTCH010000357.1:0-6808 GCA_046091745.1 Opitutaceae bacterium | reverse complement strand
TCGCGGCGGAAGGCGCCGAGCCGGAGCAGCGCGTGGCCCGGCGCGGTGGCGCGGTGCAGGTTGCAGGCGGCGCGGACGTTATCGAGGACCGACAGCGAGCCGAACAAGCGGATGTTCTGGAAGGTGCGGGCGATCCCGAGGCCCACGATGCCGTCGACGCCGAGTCCGCGGAGATCGCGGTCGCCGAAACGGATCCGGCCCGAGGTGGGCGCGTAGACGCCCGTGATGAGGTTGAAGACGGTCGTCTTGCCGGCGCCGTTGGGCCCGATCAGCCCGCAGAGTTCGCCCTCGTTAACGGCGAAGTCGACCGCGTTGACGGCGGTGAGGCCGCCGAAGCGGATGGTGGCCTGCTCGAGGCGGAGAAGTTCGGCCATGGCGGGTCAGCCGCGAGGACGGCGGGCCGGGAAGTTGAACAACCCCTGCGGCCGCAGGAGCATGAGCAGCACGAGGAGCAGGGAGTACAGGATCATGCGGTACTCGGCGATGGGGCGGAGCACCTCGGGCAGGACCGTGAGCAGCACGGCGGCGAGGATGACGCCGACGGCGTTACCCATGCCCCCGAGGATGACCATGACGACGATCTCGATGCTGCGGGTGAAGTCGAAGCCGGTGGGGGTGATGGTGAGCTTGAAGTGCGCGTAGAGCCCGCCGGCGACGCCGGCGAAGAACGCGGCGACGACGAACGCGACGATCTTGTAGCGCGTGGGATTGAGGCCGACGGCGGCGGCCGCGATCTCATCGTCACGCGTGGCGAGGAAGCCGCGGCCGTAGGTGGAATTAACGAGGCAATGAACGACGAAGACGGCGACCGCCGCGACGGCGAGGACCCAGGTCAGCGTGGTGCTGGCGGGGATGGCATTGAGTCCGAGGGCGCCGCCGAGGACCTCCACGTTCTGAAAGATGACGCGGATGATTTCGCCGAAGCCGAGGGTGACGAGGGCGAGGTAGTCACCGCGCAGCCGTAGCGAGGGCACGCCAACCACCAGGCCGGCGAAGGCGGCGCAGAACCCGCCGGTGATCAGGGCGGCGAGAAAGACCGCGCCCTGTGTCACGGGTCCGGCGGCGGAGAGTTCGCCGACGAGCTTGGGCGCGACGAACAGCGAGACGGCGGACGACAGGTAGGCGCCGAACGACATGAAACCCGCGTGTCCGAGGGAGAACTGGCCCGTGTAGCCGTTCACCAGGTTGAGGGAGACGGCGAGAATGATGTTGATCCCGATGCCCGTGAGCACGTCGAGCAGGTAGGGGTCGAGCCCGCCGGGGAAGTTTGAGACCCCGTAGGCGGCGACGAGGGCGACGAGCAGGGCGACGTGCGGCCGCGGCATGGCTCAAACTTTTTCCACGGTCGCGCGGCCGAGCAGACCGGCGGGCCGGAAGAGCAGGATCACGATGAGGATGGCGAACGCGATGGCGTCCTTGTAGGTCGACCATTGGCTGCCGTTGACGAACGTCTCCACCACGCCGAGCAGCAGCCCGCCGAGCGCGGCGCCGGGGATGTTGCCGATCCCTCCGAGGATCGCGGCGACGAAGGCCTTGAGGCCGGGCATGACGCCCATCAGCGGGTCGATCGACGGGTAGTTGAGCGCGTAGAGCACCCCGCCGGCGGCGGCGAGGGCGGAGCCGAGTCCGAAGGTGACCGAGATCACGACGTCGTTGTTCACGCCGACCAGCTGGGCGGCGCGCGGGTTAAGCGACACCGCGCGCATCGCCATGCCGATCTTGGTGCGGTGCACGACGAGCTCGAGACCGATCATCAGCAGTACGGCCACGACGATCACAACGAGTTGGTTGGAGGAGAGCACGAGGCCGCCGAGCGTGAAGTTGGCGGAAGGCAGGATCGCCGGGAATGTGCGCGGCGCGGCGCCGAAGAACACCTGGCCGGAGTATTCGAGCAGCAACGAGACGCCGATGGCGGTAATAAGGACGTTGAGCGTGGGCGCGCCACGGAGCGGGCGGTAGGCGAGGCGCTCGATCAGCATTCCGAGCACGGCGCAGCCGGCCATGGCCGCAAAGAGGACGACGATCCCGCCCCAGACCGTGCCCTCCGGGACGATGCGGCCGGCGAAATAGCCGAGAAACGCGCCGACCATGAAGACGTCGGAGTGGGCGAAGTTAATGAACCTCAGAACGCCGTACACCATCGTGTAGCCGAGCGCGATGAGCGCGTAGATCGCGCCGAGCGACAATCCGTTGAGCAGCTGCTGGAGGAATTCGGCCAAAGGGATCGGGGGAGGTTGAAACCCCGCCCTTCGGGGTCAACCCCGGGGTGAGGCGGATCGGTTGAATCGCTTCCGACCTCGTAACCTGTGCCCCACACGGTGCAGGCAGTGCAGCCTGTCCCTCCCTTCGCCCATAGCCTGTCCCTCATGCTGCGGTTCTGGGTCCTGCAGCCTGTCCCTTACGCATCCGGGGCCGGCTTCCCTCCGGCGGAACATTTTTCCAAATGCGTCGATAACGCCCCCGCGAATTTGCCCCGGCTTGCCGATGTCAGAGCGCACATCTGGAGAGATCGGCAAGCCGTTGTTTAACGGAGCCATTGGGGGGCGACTGAACTCCTGAATCTGGGGGTTGATTAGCCTGTCCCTGCGGGTCGTACAGCCTGTCCCTAGCTGGCCCCGCCCAAGTTCATTCAACTTCAGTCCTGAACTTGTGCCCGTAACGGCTCAGGGTTTTCAATAGTCAGTCAATTCGGCCGTGGCTTGAAAGCTGACCGCCCTGACCGCTTACGGAAAGCTCCAACGCAACCGGAGTTTCGGTTTACGCTGAGCCGCGGTGAACTGGCTTAAGGCGCGACTGTCTCGAGGAACTTGAATTGCCCGTCCCGGACCGCGATCACCACGGCCGCCTTGGAGGCGTTGCGCTGGGCGTCGAGGGTGGTGTCGCCCGTGACGCCAGCCAGGTTTTTCGTGGCGGCGAGGGCGTCGCGCAGCTTGGTGCTGTCGGTCGTGCCGGCGCGTTTGATGGCGTCGGCGAGCACCATCGCGGCGTCGTAGCCGAGCGCGGCCATGGCGTCGGGCACCTCGTTGTTCCAGCGCTTGCGGAAGCGCTCCACAAAACCGGAAACCGCTGGGGATTTGTTCTCGGGAGAGTAGTGGGTCGAGTAGTATGTCCCCTCGACGGCGGCGCCGCCGATGCTGATGAGCTGCGGGGCCTCCCAGCCGTCGCCGCCGAAGAGCGGAAGGCTGAGCCCGAGGTCGCGGGCCTGTTTGCAGACGAGCGCGGCCTCCGTGTAATAACCCGGCAGGAAGACCCCGTCGACATTGGCGGCCTTGATGGCGGTGAGCTGGGCCTTGAAGTCCTTGTCTCCCTCCGTGAAGCGTTGCTCGAGAGCAATGACGCCGCCGTCTTGGGCGAAGCGCTCTTTGAAGTACTTGGCGAGGCCGACACTGTAGGCGGAAGAGACTGAGGTAAGGACGGCGACGCGCTTCAGCTTAAGCGTGTTGCGGGCGAACTTGGCCATGACCACGCCTTGGAACGGATCGATGAAGCAGACGCGGAACACGTAGTTACCGATCTCGGTGACCTTGGGGTTGGTCGAGGACGGCGAGATCATCGGGATTCGTGACTGCTGGGCGATGGGGGCGGCCTCGAGGGACCGCATGGAGGCGACCTCGCCGATGAGGGCGACGACCTTGTCGCGCGAGATGAGCTTCTTGGCGATGGTGGCGGACTCGCCGGCCTTGGACTGGTTGTCCTCGGTGATGAGCTGGATCTTCCGGCCGAGCACTCCGCCGGCGGCGTTGATCTCCTCTACGGCGAGCAGGGTGCCCTTGTGGGATGATTGGCCGAAGGCGGCCTCCTTGCCGGTAAGGGAGGCGAATTCGCCGACTTTGATTGGCGGCGGTTCGGCGGCGCGAAGGGCGGCGGCGAGAAGTGCTAGAGCGGCTAAGAGGCGGGCGAAGCGGGGGAGGCGCATGGCGTGAGGAGAGCAGGAAAAGGGCCGGTGGCAAACCGATCGCCGCAAACGCGGGGGCTCCGCGGCGGGGTTTGTGCTTTCCGCGGCGGGGGCAGGCGGTTCAATTCGCCGCGCGTGAGCACCTTTGACCGTTATCTCCTGCGCGAGTGGCTGCAGATCCTCGCGCTGGTGCTGGCGGCGACCGTGGGGCTGCTGCTGGTGCAGGTGCTCTACGATGATTTCCGTGCGCTCAGCGAGCTCGGCGCTGGGTCGGCGCTGCTGGCGCGGTATGTGGCGGTGCGTCTGCCGAGTTTTCTGGCGTCGGTGCTGCCGTTGGCACTGCTGGTCTCGCTACTCTACGCGCTAGGTCGTCTACACCGGTCGAACGAGCTTACCGCATTACGCGCGGCGGGGGTGGGTTTCGGGCGGATGATGGCGCCGGTCTGGGCGGTGGGCGTGGTTTGCTGCGCGCTCTCGTGGTGGCTCAACACCGAGGTCGTTCCTTGGTCGGTGGAGGAATCGCGGGCGATCAAGGAGGATCTTGAGTTCCGGGGACAGACTGCGCGCGCCTTACCGGCGGACCGGGTCGGCGCCGTCCACAGCGTGGCTTTTGACAATCCCGATGCGCGCCGGGTCTGGTTCTTCAACCGTTTCGCCCGGGGCACGAGGCGCGGTCACGGGGTCTCGGTTTCGGAGTTGGATGCGTTGCGCCGAGAGCGGTTGCGGATCGTGGCGTCCGAGGCGTGGCTTGATGTTGCCCGGGGCGGCTGGATTTTCCGAAACGGCCGTGAGATGGCGTTCGACGCGGAGTCGGGAGAGCAGACCAGTTCCACGCCGTTCGTGGAGAAGTTGGCGTCGGGCTACCGCGAGGATCCGGAGCTGATGCTCCTGATCGACCGCAAGGCGACGCGACTTTCCCTTTGGGAACTGCGGGACCTGATCGCCCAGTTGGAGAAGGAAGGCAGCCCGAAATTAGCGGCCTACGCGGTGGAGTACCACGCGCTGATCGCTGGCGTGATTGGTCCCCTCATCGTGATCGCGATTGCGATTCCCTTCGCGGTGACGGGGGTGCGGGCTAACCCTGCCGTGGGCGTATCGAAGTCGATCGGCCTTTTTCTTCTTTATTACGTGCTTAGCACGGTGGCCACCTCGCTGGCCACGCGCGGCGCCGTGGAGCCCGCGTTGGCTGCCTGGTTACCCAACGCTGGCATGGCCATAATCGCCGGCTGGTTCTTTCTCCGCCTCCGCTAGACCGCTAGGGAAAGTCTCTCACCTCGCCCATCCTTGGGGACAGACTGGTGGTCAGGTAATGTGCTTGGGGACAGACTCAGTGCTTGGGACAGATTGTTCGCCAGGGACAGACTATGTTCTGTAGCGATCTGGCGGATTAGCCTCAGCCGAGGTTAGGTTAGTTTTTGCCGGTTGAACAAAACATCAGGCGCGAAGCGACGGCTCCTGGCGACTTGCTCTCTATGTTGGGCATCGACGCCAAGATAGATTTCAATACCTATCCGGCCTCTTGCAGCGGCGGGGCGGGGAGCTTTTCCCTTTGAGCCTGTTCGGCGTCATTCGAACCGGGAGTTTCTGACAGGTAACAACGTGGCCAACTCGCCCCACGTGGTAATTAGAGGTAGTGCTGGTATAGGATAACTGCCGCCGTTTCCGGATTTAATGAGCGCCATGGCGGCCACTTCTTGCAGAAATGCTTTTCCGCCCAGAGCTCCGCCGTGGCTGAAGTATTTCACGCGACATCTCAGGATCGCTGCCAACGGAAGCGCTCCTCCCTTCGCGACCACTTCGGCGAAATCTCCTGGTGATATTGCCGACTTGCCCTCGCGAGGCTCGGATCCCGACGCAAATAGCCGCAGCCGGTAGCTACGCTGAACCTCGGACCAATCGGATGAGCCGAAAACGGATCGTAGTCCCGTTCTGGCGACTGCGGAGCCCGCCACCGCCTCGGCATAGCCGCAGAAACGGTAATCCTTCGGATCTGATGCGAGTCCGGCCCTCACCCCATTCAGGTCGATATACGCCGCGATTGTAGCCAGCACGTGCTCCACGTTTTCGACGAGAATGCTTTTGAACCGCTCGGCCCAGAGCGTGCCGAATCGTCCGTGGGTTCGATTGTACCAAACGCTGTAGCGTTGCTTCAGGAGCTTCATGAATTGCGAGACATCCCCCATACGGGCCAATTGACGCTTTCGCCATAGCTCTGCCTCGGGAGTGTTTTCGGTGAGAAGTTCGCGCACATGGGAAATCCGGTCGGCTCCGCAGCAGTTCCTCTCGGGGAAAAGTACGGAGTAGCGCCGCAGCAGTTCCTCGTCCGATACCGCCGAATGCGCCGGCACACGTACCAGCACGTGCAGATGGTTGGAGAGAACCGCGTAGGTTATGATTTGCAGCCCGCAGTAGTCGGCGACTTTCCAAACCATTCTTCGCAAAACTTCCTGGTCGGACTCACTGAAGAGGCGCTCCCCGTTTACTGTGCGCGTAATGCAGTGGTAGCACGCTTCTCCGTCCTGGGGGTCGATCTTGATTCGATTTCGTCGCACCTCGGAAGGGTCGTGCGGCGACTCATGAGTCAGCGAGGTCTGGAAATACCCGAATTGGTACGGTTTCAGGACATAGGTGACAGTTCAGTGTCAGGACATGGGTGACACTATCGCCAAGGCAGGGGCGCGGTTGCGAAGAACCGAGGATGCCGTGGCAACAAACCCAAATGAACGAAGTGCGAAAAGAGTTCGGGATGAAGGCGCTGGAGGCCGGCCAGAGCTTTGCGGCGCTGTGCCGGGAATACGGCGTGAGCCGCAAGACGGGCTACAAGTGGAAGCTGCGTGCGATGGATGACGGGCTGAAGGGCCTGCGAGAGCACAGCCGGCGACCGCGAAGCAGCCCGAAGCAGCTGGATGAGGA
>JBJTCH010000356.1:0-5496 GCA_046091745.1 Opitutaceae bacterium | reverse complement strand
CGATCGTCTCAACGCGACCGATACCGTTTGGGATTTTTTCCGCGCTCACCCGGCCTCACCGGAAAAACGGCCGGGTGCTAACCCTCACTCGGCGGCCCCGCGAGGTTCGCCGTAGAAATCACTGCGCGGGAGGTGGTACCCGATCCTGAGCGCGGCCGGGTTTTCCCTCGACGCGCGCGGGGCGCGGCGGACACTCCGGCGCCGATGCCTGACTTCCGCGTCCATTGCGCGCCGCCCGCGGCCGGCGCGGCCGAGATCACCCTCTCGCCCGCGGAGACCCATCACCTGGTGACGGTCAACCGCGCGCGGGTCGGAGCACCCGTGGTGGCCTTTGACGGCAGCGGCGCCGAATGGAGCTGCGAGTTGGTGACGGACCGGCGGCAAGGGGCGGTGCTGCGGGTGGTTTCGTCGCGGCGGCACCCCGCCCTTCCCTGCGCCATCACGCTCGCACAGGCGCTGCCGAAAGGCGCGGCGATGGACGGGATCGTGCGCAAGGCGACGGAGATCGGCGCGGCGCGCATCATCCCGCTGGAGACGGAGCGCACGCAGGTGCATCTCGAGGGCGAACGATCGGAGGGAAAAGTGGAAAAGTGGCGCACGGCCGCGCTTGAGGCCGCGAAGCAATGCGGGAACCCCTTCCTGCCGGAGATCGCGCCGGTGCAAAACCTCGAGACCTGCGTCGCGGCGGCCGATCAAGAGTTGAAACTCGTCGCGAGCCTGCACGCCGGGGCGCGTTCGTTGAAGGACGTACTCGCCGCGCGGAAAGCCGCGGGACTAGGCGCGCCGCGCACCGCGATCTGGCTCATCGGCCCGGAGGGCGATTTTTCCCCGGCGGAACTTACCCGGGTGACCGCGGCCGGCTTCGAGCCCGTGACGCTCGGACCGCTCACGCTCCGCTGCGAGACAGCCGCGCTCTGCGCGCTGGCGATCCTGCGCCACGAATTGCTGGCGTGAGGTTGATGGGATTCTGAAGGAAAACCGCGGGGAGTTGCCCACGGAACACGCGGAAAAGCACGGAAGGAATGAAACGCCCCACGCAGGTATCCCGGAGTGGGTAACCACGAAATACGCCAAATTCACGAAAGAGGGCTGAGCACCAAGTTGGCCGTGAAGAGACCGAGGAAATGGCGAGGCGAAAAAAAGGCGCGCCCGGAAGGGCGCGCCTGAAGGGACCGAGGACCCGGGGGCGTCAGAGGTCGAAGCCGACCGTGAGGATGAACTGACGGGGCTCCTTGATGCGCCAGGCGTAGATCGAGCCGTCCGGATTCGCGGCGACGGCCTGCAGGCGGCCGTTCTCGAACACGTCCTTCACGTTGAGCTGCACGTTGGCGCGCACCTTGTCGCCGAGGATGCGGGTGCGGTAGCCGACGGAGAAGTCGTAGTAGTAGCGCGACGGATCGTAGATCGGCTTGTTAGGATCGAGCTCAAGGACAACGCCCTTGAAGGAGCCCGGCAGCTGCGACGGCGCAGCGCCGTAGAAGCCGATCGAGCCCTTGTCCTCCCAGCGGATGGAGCCGCCGACGTTGAAGTTCTTCAGCCTGCCCTCGGTGAACGAGTAGTTGGTGACGGTGCTCCAGCGGTACTTGCGCACCTGGGTGCGGGGCTTGCCGACGTTGGCGACGCCGAACAGGTACGGTGACAACAGACCGTTGTAGTAGGCGGTCTCGGGGGTGTCGCCGCCGAGCGCGGGGATCGTGTTCCACCAGAGGCGACCCTCGTCGTCCTTGGCGTTCGTCCAGACCGGCAGACGCGACTGCCAGTAGTCGTACTGCTCGGAGCCGATGCGGGCGTCGAGGGCGACCTGCTGAGCACCGGTGAACTTGATGCGCCAGTTGCGCGTGGGGTTGTAGGTGGCCTCCACCTCGTAGCCCTTGGAGAGGACGTCCGAGAGGCCGTTGGTCTGCGGCTGGCCGGGACCGGCGGCGAGGAAGGTGGCCATCCAGTCGTCAGTCACGCCCATGATGCGCGCGGTGGCGGCGGTGAGCTGGGCCTGCGTGGGGGAGACGCCCTGCTTGGCGAAACGGCTGGTGGCGAGGTTAAGCGCCCACGGGTAGAAACCGTTGGCGTCGCGGATGCCGTTGTTCTCGGGGCGGCCCTCGAGGCGGAACGTGCGGTTGCCGATGGTGCCGATCTCGCCGGCGCGGCTGCCGAGTTCCATCGTCTCGTAGCGGTTGATCTTCACGGCCAGCTTGCCCTGCAGGGCGGTGAAGCTGACGCCGTAGTCCTTGCCCTCGCCCTTGGCGTTGGGGAGCACGCCCTTGAGGTCCATGGCGTAGCGCACGACCTGCGGGAAGAAGCTGTCGGAGCGGTTGTAGAACAGGTTGAGCCAGCTCAGCGGCCGCACGACGGCGCCGTAGGTCTTGGTCTCGCCGCGCTGGGACTCGCGCGTGGCGGCCCCGAGCGGGCCGGTCGCGTCGTCGGTCCACGCCTGCCAGACCGAGTAATTGTCGTAGCTGACGAGGCCGGTGGCCGGGTTAACGGCGGCCTGGAGCGGGTTGCGCTCGCGGCGGCGGTCGCGGCGCAGTCCGACCGTGGTGATGAGGCGATCGTTCAGGAAGTAACTCTGCGCGGTGACGCTCAGGGTGCGGAGCTCCTCGCGGCGGCGGGCGGTGCTGGCGCGGGCGAGGCTGTCGAAAGCGACGTTCTCGGTCGTCCAGCGGCCGGTGAGGTTGTTGAACCAGTTCACGCCGTACGTGCCGCCGAACTCGCGGTAGGTGGAGGGACCGTACTCGGCGTTCTGGCCGTTGGCGTCGCCGAGGAAATAGCGGTAGGCAAGCTGGTTGCCGCTGACGCGATTGGCGCGGTTGACCCACGGGTTGTCGCCGGAGGGCCAGTAACCGTAGGTGTAGGTGGCGCTGCTGTTGCGGTTCACCTCGGCGTGGCCGGCGAGACGCTGCGTGCCGATCCAGGAGAGCAGGCGGGGCAGGTTGCGGGGGGTGAACTGGTAGGCGAGGTCGGCGTTCTGGGTGTCGAAGACCTCGGGGTTGCGGTTGTCGAACGGACCGACGGCCTCGACGTAGGGTCGCAGGAAGTTCGGGTTGGCGCGGCCGTCGAGCAGCTTGGAGTTCACGTCCACGTAGAGGACGGTGTCGGTGTTATCGATCACGCTGCGCGAGAAGCGGTCGAACTTCTGGTACAAGTGTCCGCCGCGCACGGCGAGGAGGTGGGTGCCGGTGTTGAGCAGGATCTGCTCGAGCTCGATCCGCAGCGTGGACGACGTGTCCTCGCCGAAGTTGGCGGCGACGAAGTTCACGTTCTCCCAGTCGTAGACGGACTTGTCGCTGATGGCGGGCGCGAAGAAGAGCGGGAAGGGGTTGGACTTGCGGCGGAAGATGTCGGTGCCGGTCTGGAGATAGCGCACGTTGCTGTTGGCGGTGACCGGCGAGGGGATGCCGGAGGTCACCGGCAGGGCGGTGCGCATCTGGGAGATGTACGGCGAGGCCGAGCTGCCATCCATGAACACGACCAGGCGGCCGTAGGTGCCGCCGGCCATGAGGCCCGGGGGCAGGAGCGTGTTTTCGTTCGTGACCGGGAACGGACCGGCCGTGCGGCCGCCGGCGTAGGAGACGAGCTGGGTCGTCGGGTCGAACGTCGGGCTGCCGGAGGCGCGCCATTCGAAGGTGGTGTCGCGCGGTGTGATCGAGTTGGGGCGGCGGTAGAAGTTGGTGTAGTGCTCGAACGAGGCGTTGAGCGTGGTGAAGCGGAACGGCCGCACCTGCACGGAGCCGTAGTAGCGGCGGATCTTCTCCTCGGCGGGCTTGCGGGTGAAACCCTTGGACTCGTCGACCGCGGAAAAACGGAACGCGGCCTTGTCGGTGATGAGCGGCCGGTTGACGTCGAACGAGAACCGGTGGCCGCCGCGGTCGTCGGTGCGGATGGACGTCGACGTGGCCAGGCGGGTGAGGTTGGCCTTCGACGGCACGAGGTTCACGGTGCCGGCGGCGGCGCCGAGGCCGAAGAGGTTGGAGTTAGGCCCGCGGGAGATCTCGACGGCGTCGATGTTGTACGGGTCCATCGGGATCTTGTTGTTCGAGGAGAAGTTCCCGACGGCGATGTTCACGCCGCTGCCGCTGATGGGGCTGCCGACGCCGCGGATGCGGTTGGCGCGCGCCGGATCGTTGGCGGTGCCGTCGATCATGCCGCCGTTACGGTTCGGGGTGAACTGGGTGTAATTGCCCGTGCCCTCGGTGCTGGCCTCGTAGAGGAACACGTCGTTGAGATCGAGGATCGCGAGGTCCTCCATCTGCTGCTTGGTGATGACGGAGATGGAGGCGCCGAGGTCCTCCAGCTTCGAGTTCAGGCGCGTGCCGGAGAGCGTGTTGAGCGCCTGATAGCCGCGGTCGTTGCCCGACGACACGGTGAACGGCGAAAGCACGACGGTCTCGTCGCCGCCGGTCGTGACCGGGATCGGCGCGGGTTTGCGGGCGGTCTCGGGCGCGGGTGTGGCCGGGGCGACCTGTTGGGAACGAACCGGCAACGCAGCGGCAAGAGCCACTCACAGGCCGGCGAGGATGTTCAGCCGGCGGCTGGGTTTTGGTTTCATGGATGCCCCACGTTAAAAAAAAAAGCCCGCGGCGCAAGCCGCGGGCGATAACCGGGCGATAACCGGAAGCCGGAGTCCGAATCAGAGCTCGAAGCTCACCGAAAGGATGAACTGGCGCGGATCGACGATGCGGTAGGCGTACGGCGCGCCGTCGGGATTGATCGCGATCGGCTGCAGGCGGCCGCCCTCGGTCACGTTCTTCACGTTGAGCGCGGCGCGGGTGCGGACCTTGTCGCCGAGCAGCTTGAAACGGTAGCTGGCCGAGAGGTCGACGTAGGCGCGCGCCTTGTCCCAGACGGGCTTGTTGTTGTCGAGGAACAGCACCGCGCCCTGGTACGGGCCACTCGTCTCCGCGGGGCCCGCAAGGAAACCGATCGAGGCCCGGCTCTCCCAGCGGAGCGCGCCGCCGAGGGTCACGTTGCGGAAGGTTCCCTCAGTGATATCGTAGCTCGAGATGCCGGCGAAGCGGTACTCGCGCATCTGGGTACGCGGGCGGCCGGCATTGGTGGCGGCCGCCCAGTAGGCGCCCCACTGGTCCTGGATCCAGCGGGTCTGCGGCGTGCGCGTCTCGCCGCCGGCGTAGTAGGTGCCGGGGGTGGTATCCCACCAGAGGCGGCCCTTGCCGTCGCCGGGCACGATGTCGGTGCGGACGCTCGTCCAGATCGGCAGGCGCTGCTGCCACCAATTATAGATCTCGGGCGAGACGCGGTCGTCCTGCGCGCGGGTCTGCGAACCGGTGAACTTCATGCGCCAGTTGCGCGTCGGGTTGTAGGTGGCCTCGAGTTCAAAACCCTTGGAACTCACGTCGGTCGTGCCGACGGTCTGGGGCTGGCTGGGACCGGAGTAAACCAGCCGGTTGTACCACTCCTGCGAGACGCCCATCAGCTTGGCGACAGCCTGGTCGAGCTCGATCTGGGAGGGCCGGGCGTTGCCGGCGGCGGCGAGACGGCCGA
>JBJTCH010000355.1:0-3986 GCA_046091745.1 Opitutaceae bacterium | reverse complement strand
CACGCGCGAGGAGTTCAGTCGCCGGCAGACCCGCACCGGCGACTACCGCAGCGTATTTCCCGGCGTGCATCTCAAATACCGCTTCACGCCCAACCTGCTCGCGCGCGCCGGCTACACCGAGAACATCGGCCGCCCCGGCATCGGGCAGCTGATCCCGCGCACGACGGTCAACTACGACAACCAGACCGTCTCCACCAGCAACCCTTCGCTCCTCCCGCAATGGGCGAAGAACTTCGATGTCACCGGCGAGCTCTACTTCGAGCCCGCCGGCATGTTCACGTTCGGCGTCTTCGAGAAACAGATCCGCAAGTTCATCTACACCTCGGGCGGTGCGACGATCCCGACCGGGACCGACAACGGCTTCAACGGCGACTACGCCGGCTACGCGCTCACCACGCAGTACAACGGCGGCTTCGCGCGCGTCCGCGGCCTCGAGCTCGGCTACAACCAGCAATTCACTTTCCTGCCCGGCATCTGGAAGGGACTCGGCGCGTTCGCCAACGCCACGTGGATGAACGCGCGCGGCAACTACGGCTCCGGCACCGCGATCGCCCTCGCACCCAATCCGCGCATCGCCGGCTTCAATCCGTTCATCGCCAACACCGGCGTCTCCTACATCCGCTCGAAGCTCAACCTCCGCGCCAGCTTCAGCTACCGCCACCGCTACCTTTCTTCCTTCAACGCCAACGAGTCCCGCGCCGTCTATTTCGCGCGCCGGCCCGTCCTCGACATCAAAACCCTCTACAACCTGAGCCGCTCCTACAGTCTCTACCTCGACGTGAACAACGTCCTCATGCAGCCCGACCGCGAGACCCAGTTCGGCTACGGCCGACCCCAGACCACCCACCTCCTGCGGCCGCAATTCATGTTCGGCCTCAACGGTCGCCTGTGACGCGCCGCGCGGCCCGGCTCCTCCCGCTGCTCCTCGCGGCCGCCGTCACCGCCGGGCGCGCCGCGGACGTCCCGGACTTCCGGCGCGACGTCCGCCCGATCCTCGCTGCGAATTGCTTCAACTGCCACGGATTCGACGCCGGCGCGCGCAAGGCCCAGCTTCGGCTCGACGAGCGCGAAGCCGCCCTGCTGCCCGCCAAGTCCGGCGCCCGCGCCATCGTGCCGGGCCATCCGGAAACGAGCGAACTCCTCGCGCGCATCACCGATGCCGCCGACCCGATGCCGCCCGCCGAGACCGGCAAGAGTCTCACGCCGCGGGAAGTCGACATCCTTCGCCGCTGGATCGCCGCCGGCGCGGAGTACCAGCCGCATTGGGCCTTCGCGGCACCTGTCGCACAGGCGGTGCCGGCCGTGCGTGACGCGCACTGGTCGCGGAACGAGCTCGATCGCTTCGTGCTCGCGCGGCTGGAACGCGAGGTCCTCGCGCCCTCTCCCGCCGCCGATCCCGCCCGGTTGCTCCGCCGCGTGAGCCTCGACATCACCGGACTCCCTCCGCGGCCGGAGCAGTTGCGCGCGTTTCTCGCCGACCCTTCGTCTGAAGCCTACGAACGCGCGGTCGACCGGCTCCTCGCCTCCTCCGCGTACGGCGAGCGCATGGCCGTCGACTGGCTCGACGCGGCGCGCTACGCCGATTCCAACGGCTACTTCCGCGACAACACGCGGCAGATCTGGCCGTGGCGCGACTGGGTGATCCGCGCCTTCAACCGCAACCAGCCGTTCGACCAGTTCACGATCGAACAACTCGCGGGCGACCTGCTTCCCGCGCCGACCGACGAGCAGCGCATCGCGACCGGCTTCAACCGCAACCACATGGTCACCGGCGAAACCGGCGTCATCGACGAGGAGTACCGCAGCGAGTACGTCGCCGACCAGATCGAGACCACCGCGTCGGTCTGGATGGGACTCACCCTCGGCTGCGCGCGCTGCCACGACCACAAGTACGACCCGATCACCCAAGCGGATTACTACCGCCTCTTCGCGTTCTTCGACCGCTCGGTGGAAAAGGGACTCGTCAATCCCGACGATCCGCCGCCCGTGATGATCGTCGCCACGCCGGACCAGAAGGCGCGCCTCGCGGCGCTGGAGACCGCGCGTAAAACCGCGGAAGCGGAGCTCAAAAAACTCACCGACGCCCTGCAGGATTCGGCGGCTAAATGGGCCGCTGGCGCCGCGCGAGACCTGCAACCTCCGACGAAGGACCTTATCACCCAAGCGGCGCTCGACTACGAGGTCACCGCGACCTCGGGCCCGGCCGCGGCGCCGGCGATCGTCGGCGCGTTCTCAAACGATCACGGTGTCATTGGAAAGGCGGCGGTCTTCGGCGGCGTGCAGCACCTCGAGTTTCCGGCTTCGCTCCCGTTGGCGGCCGACCGCCCTTGGACCGTCGGGCTCTGGGTGAAGCCCAGCGCGAATCTCGTCGGCGTGCTCGCCAAGGTCTCGCCCGACCACGATCGCCGCGGCGTCGAGATCATCTGGGCCAAGGGGCAGCTGCAGGTGAATCTCGTCCACCGCTGGGTCGTTGATGCGATCGAGGTCACGACGCGCCCCGCGCTCCGCGGCTCCGATTGGCGTCACGTGGTCGTGAGCTACGACGGTTCCTCCCGCGCGTCCGGTGTCGCCATCCACGTCGACGGACTGCGCCAAGCCGTGCAGATCACCCGCGACACCCTCCGCGGACCGATCGACAACGATCAGCCGCTGTTGCTCGGCCGACGCGACGCGGGTCTCGGTTACCACGGACTCATGGACGAGTTCCGCGTGCTCGCCCGCGCCCTCGCGCCCGCCGAAGTGCGCGACTGGTACTGGGCGGAACGCCTCCACGGAGCGTTGGCGCAGGAGCCGGCCCGGCGCGACGCGCGCGCGCAGCGGCAAATCCTCGAGGCCTATATCGAACGCGAGGGCGACCCCGCGGTCCGCGCCGCCCAAGGCCGCGCCCGTGAGACGACCGAGGAGGAAGCCGCGTTCCGCGCCGGGATTCCGCAGACCCTCGTGATGCAGGATTCCTCCACTCCTCGCACCACCCGCGTCCTGAAGCGCGGCCAGTATGATCAACCCGGCGAGGAAGTTTCCCCGGGCGTCCCGTCATGGCTGCCTCCGTTGCCGGCCGGTGTCCCCGCCGATCGCCTCGCCCTCGCGCGCTGGCTCGTCGCGCCCGGACATCCCCTCACCGCCCGCGTCGCCGTGAACCGGCTCTGGCAGCACTGTTTTGGCGAAGGCCTCGTCACCACGCCCGCCGATTTCGGCACGCAGGGGCAGCCGCCGCACCACCCGGAACTCCTGGATTGGCTGGCCACGCGTTTCGTCGCCTCGGGCTGGGACGTGAAGGCGATGCTGCGGCTCATCGTCACGAGCGCCACCTACCGCCAAAACTCCGCCGCCACTTCGGCTCTCCTCTCGCGCGACCCGGAGAACCACCTGCTCGCCCGCGGCCCGCGGTTCCGGCTCGCGGGCGAGATGCTGCGCGACCAGGCGCTCGCGGTCTCCGGTTTGCTCGTCGATCGCCTCGGCGGTCCACCGGTCAAACCGTTCCAACCACCGGGACTTTGGGAGGCCGTCTCCTACAACGGTGAGTTGTCCTACGAGCCCGACACCGGAGAGGGCCGGTGGCGCCGCTCCGTGTACTCCTACTGGAAACGCACCGCCCCGCCCCCGGGCATCCAGATGCTCGACGGCCCCACCCGCGAGACGTGCACCCTGCGGCGCCCGCGCACCAACACTCCGTTGCAAGCGCTCCTGCTCCTCAACGACGAGACTCAGGTCGAGGCCGCGCGCATCCTCGCCGCCGCGGTCCTCACGTCCGCCCGTAAAAACGGTGAGGCGGCGATTATCCGGGAAGTGTTCCAGCGCGTGACGCAACGCGCCCCCGATAGCGGGGAGATCGAGGTTCTGCGCGCGTTGCATCGAAAGTTGCGCGATCGCTACGCCGCGGATCCGGAGGGAGCCGCGCGCTTCACGGCCGTGGGTTCGGCTCCGGCCGGCCGGGACCTTGACCCGCGGGAACTCGCGCCGTGGACTGCCGTCGCGCAGGCGGTGCT
>JBJTCH010000354.1:0-12854 GCA_046091745.1 Opitutaceae bacterium | reverse complement strand
GCTGCCCGCCGAGGCGGCGGGTGCGATCGTCACCACGCCCTCGGGCGGCACCGTGGCGCTGGAGGCGGGTAAGGCGACTTTCGCAGCGACGTCCGAACCGGGTGTCTATCGCGCGGCCGCGGCGGGGCGGGAGTGGCGTTTTGCGGTGAACCTCGATCCGTCCGAGAGCCGGACCGCGCCGCTGAGCCCGGAGGAATTGGAGCAGGCGGGGGTGCCGTTCTCGCGCGCCGCGAGCGCGCCTCCGCCGGAAACGGAGCGGCGGACCGTGCTCGAGGGCTTGGAGGCGGAGAGCCGCCAGAAGCTTTGGCGCTGGCTGATTGCGGCCGCGCTCGCGGTGTTGTTGATTGAAACGGTGTTCGCTGGACGCGCTTTGCGGCGCGCCGGCGCAACCAGCGGGGAAACCACGTCATGAATCACCTTTTCCTGAAATCCCGTCTGGATCGCGCGGCAGGTCGTGCCCGGGCCCTCTCCCTCTGGCGGACCCTCGCGGCCTGTTGGGCCGGGGGCGCGCTGCTCGCGATCATCGTGGCGGGAGTATCGCGCTTCACCGGAGGCCTGCCCGCCTTCGCGCTTCCGCTGGTGCTCATCGTGACAGGCCTGACGGCGGCGGTTTTGCTGCTGCGCCGGCTCGTGCGACGCACGGATTACCGCGCGCTGGCCCGCCGGATCGAGCGCCGGCATCCAGAGCTCGACGGCATTCTGATCACCGCGGTCCAGCGGGATGCCGAAGCTGGCAAGGATCCCGGTTATCTCGAGCAGCGTCTGCTACAGGAAGCGACCGCCCGCAGCCAGGAGCAGGATTGGCGCGACATCGTCCCGCGCGCGCGGCTGTGGTCGTGGGTCGGGCTGAATCTCGCGGCGTTGGTCATGTTCACCTTCGCGCTGGGCGGTCTCCGCGTCACGCCGGTGCTCGGAGAAAAGCCGGCGTGGGTGAGTCGTGAAGGCGTGGCGGTCACGCCGGGTGACACGGCGATCGAGAAGGGCGAAAGCCTGGTCGTCCTCGCGCGTTTTTCCGGAGCGCTGCCGCCGGGGGTGAATCTCGTCGTCCGCGCGTCCGGCACGGCGCCGCGCACGATCCCGCTGGTGAAGAGCCTCGCGGATCCCGTTTTCGGCGGAAGTGTCACCGAGGTCGCCGCCGATCTCGTCTATCACCTCGAGTACCGCGGCGAGCGCACGCGGGAGTTCAAGGTCACGGTGTTTGAGCACCCGCGGCTCGAGCGGGCCGACGTGGTGCTGAATTACCCGGAGTACACGCGGCTGCCGCCGAAACGCATCGAGGACACCCGCCGCGTGAGCGCGGTCGAGGGCACGCGGCTGGATCTGGCGCTCCAACTCAACAAGCCGGTGAAGTCCGCGCGGTTGGTCGCGCGGGGAGAAGGCGGCGAGGCGATCGAGCTCAAGGTTGCCCCGGATCGCGCGGTCGCGGCGCTCGCAGGGTTCACGCTGGCGAAAAACTCCACTTATGAACTGAAGCTGGTCGATGCCGACAATCGCGCGAACAAGGTCGCCGCTTCGTTCGTCTTCGACGTGCAGCCGAACCGGCCGCCGGAGATCAAGCTGGCCCTGCCGCGCGGCGACATCCGGCCGTCGGCGCTGGAGGAGGTGACGTTCGACGGCACGGTGTGGGATGATTTCGGCATCCCCGCCTACGGTATCGGCTACTCGCTGGCCGGCGGGGAGACGAAATACGTCGAGCTCGGTCGTGACGCCGCCGCCCGCGAGAAGCGCCTGTTCGGCCACCTGTTGAGCCTCGAGACACTGGGCGCGAAGCCGGACGACCTCGTTTCATGGTTCGCCTGGGCCGAGGACATCGGGCCCGACGGCAAAGTGCGCCGCACCAACGGGGATTTGTTTTTCGGCGAGGTGCGTCCGTTCGACGAGGTGTTCCGTGAGCGCCAGAACCAGGGCGGAGAGAGCGAAGACCGGCCGCAGGGCGGCCAGCAGGGACGCCGGCTGGCGGAGCTGCAGAAGCAGATCATCAGCGCCACGTGGAAATTGCGGCGGGACGGTGAGCGCGCGGGCTACGCGGCCGACGCGAAGGTCGTGCTGGAATCGCAACGGCAGGCGTTGTCGCAGGCCGAGACCGCGGCGGAGGAGGCCCGCGGACCGCGCGAGCAGGCGCTCTGGCGGACGGTCACGCAGGAGATGGAGAAGGCCATCACGGCGCTCGAGGCCGCCGCGGAAAAGCCGGCGCCGCTGGATCAAGCGCTCGCCGCGGAACAGGCCGCTTATCAGGGGCTGTTGCGGATGCAGGCCCGCGAGGTGGCCGTCACGCGGCGTGGGCGCCAGGGCGGGGGAGGCGGCGGCCAGCAGGGCAACCAGCGGCAGATCGACCAGCTCGAATTGCAGCAATCGGAAAACCGCTATGAGACCCAGCGGGTCGCGAAGTCGCCGCAGAGCCAGGAGCGGCGCGAGCAGCTCGCGGTCATGAATCGTCTCCAGGAGCTGGCGCGGCGGCAGCAGGATATCACCGACCGCCTGAAGGAATTGCAGACCGCGCTGCAGGAGGCGCGGACCGAGACCCAGCGCGAGGAGATCCGGAAACGTCTGAAGCGGCTCGAGGAGGAGCAGCGCCAGTTGCTGGCCGACGCCGACGAGGTGCGCCAGCGCATGGATCGCGCCGAGAACCAGTCCGGCATGTCGCAGCAACGCCAGCAACTCGACCAGACGCGCGAGGACATCCAGAAGGCGGCCGACGCCGCCGCGGACGGTTCGGTCGCGCAGGCCGTCGCCTCGGGAACACGCGCCCAGCGCCAGCTGCAGGAGATGCGCGACGAGATGCGCAAACAGAATTCCGGCCGCTTCGCCGAGGAGTTGCGGCAGATGCGCTCGGAAGCCCGCGATCTCGCGCAGCGGCAGGAGCAGGTCGGCAAGAAGCTCGATGAGCTCGCCGCGGGCGAGCAACCCAAGCGGCGCTCGCTTTCCGATTCCGGCGAAAAACAGGAACTCGCCGAGGAACTCGCCGGCCAGAAGGAGCGGCTCAACCGCCTCGTCGATCGCGCCACGCAGCTTTCCGAGCAGGCCGAGAGTTCCGAGCCGCTGCTTTCACGCCAGCTCTACGACAGCATCCGCAAGGCCAGCCAGGAGGACGGCAGTGCCGTGAAACAGATGCGGTCGGAGCTGCTCAATACGGGCAATCTGAGTCGCGATCTGAACAACCGCCTCCAGCAGGCGCAGGAGCGCGAGGAGGGCGGCCGGGCGCTCGACGCCACGCGGGAATTGCTGCGCGAGAACCTCCTGCCCCAGGCGCGCCAGACCGGGCGACGCGCCCAGGCGCAGGTCGAGGAACTCCGTCGCGGTGTCGAGCGAGCGGCCGAAAGTGTCCTCGGGGACGACGCGGAACAATTGAAACTCGCGCGCTCGGAGCTCGATTCCCTCACCGAGCAATTGCAGCGCGAGGTCGGACAGGCCGGCCGCGGCGGTGATCAGCGCCAGGCCGGCCAGGAGTCCCGTCCGGGTGAAGGTGGCAAACCCGGGGAGCAATCGCCCGAAGGTCGCGGCCAGCCCGGCGGCGAGCGTGGCGAGCGTGGGGAACCGGGACAACGTGGCGGACGCGAAGGCCGACCGGGCGAAGCTTTGGCCGAGGGCGGACGCCAGCCGGGCGAGGGTCAGCCGCGACCCGGCGAACCCGGCTCACCTGAGCAGGGCCGGCAGGCCTCCGCGGGTCAGCAACCGGGTGGCGGTCAAGGCGCGGGGCAGGGTGGCCGGGAGTCGTCGCAACCGGGCGAAACGCGTCGCGGTGAATTGGCGGAAGGCCGCCGTACCCGTGAGATCGGGCAGGGGGGTGGCGGACGCGACCGCACGGGCGGACTTTCGGTCGATCTTCTGACGCGCGGCGGCGATGAACGCGGCGGCGGTTTGGGCGGCGGCGAGTTTGGTCCGGTTTACCGCGGGCCGTTGACCGGCGATGAATTCGACCGTTGGACCGAGCGCCTGCGTGACGTCGAGGAACTCGTCGACACGCCCGAGTGGCGCAACGCGATCGCCGCGGCGCGCGAGCGGGCACGGCTCATCCGGCGCGACTGGCGGATGGAGATGAAGAAGCCCGACTGGACGGTGGTGGACTTGCAGATCGTGAAGCCGCTGGTCGAGGTGCGAAACCGCCTCGCCGAGGAGTTGGCGCGCCGCGACTCGAAGGATTCCCTCGCGCCGATCGACCGCGATCCGGTGCCGAACCGTTTCACGGAGACCGTGCGCCGGTATTACGAGGAGCTCGGCAAGGACAAATGACGCCTTCGCTCACGTTCTCCGGCGCGGGGCTCGCGTGGCCCGTCGCCGCCTTTGTGCTCGTGGCCGGGCTCGCGCTCCTCTGGGGCTACCGCTCCGCGCGCGGACACCCGCTGAGATGGACGCTGGCCGGACTCAAGGCCGCCGGCGTCGTGTTGCTGGCGCTCTGCGTGCTCGAGCCGCTCTGGTTGGGACAGCGAGCCAAGCCGGGCGCCAACCTCATCGCGATCGCGGCGGACAACAGCCAGAGCCTCCGCGTCCGCGAACCCGGCGAACAGCGCACGCGCGGAGAACGGATGGTCTCGTTGCTCGATCCGCAGGCCGCCGGTTGGCAGGGCGCGCTCGCCGCGACGTTCGACGTCAGGCGCTACGCCTTTGATACCCGCCTGCAGTCCGTGCGGGACTTCTCCGGGCTCACGTTCGACGGCCGCGCAACCGGGCTCGGCTCTTCGTTGCGCGCGCTCGGCGCCCGGTTCCAGGGGCGTCCGCTCGCCGGTGTCCTGCTTTTCACCGACGGCAACGCGACGGATCTGCCCGGCGGCGTGCCGCCCGATCTCACCGGCTTGCCGCCGGTTTATCCGATCGTCGTGGGTAGCCGGAATTCCGCGCCCGACATTGCCGTGCAGCAGGTCACGGTGGGGCAGACCTCGTTCGAGGACGCCCCGGTGACGGTGCAGGCGGATGTGGCGACGACCGGGTACCGCGGTCGTGCGATCACGGCGCGGCTGACCGATCGCAACGGGCGCGTGGTGGAGCAGCAGCAGGGCACGGGCCGCGCGGACGGAGAGTCGGTGGCCTTCCGTTTCCGGGTGAAGCCGGACCAGCCCGGCGTGTCATTTTATCAATTCAGCGTCGCGGCGGCCGACGAGCCGCCCCCGGCTGCCGGAACCGCCGCGCCACCGCGCACGACGGAGGCGACCCTCGCGAATAACGCCCGGGTGCTCGCGGTGGACCGCGGTCAGGGCCCGTTCCGTGTGCTTTACGTCTCGGGCCGGCCGAACTGGGAGTACAAGTTCCTCAACCGCGCGGTGCAGGGCGACGAGCAGGTGCAGCTGGTGGGGCTGATCCGGGTGGCGAAGCGCGAGCCGAAGTTCGATTTCCGCGGCCGCGAGGGCGAGACGAGCAACCCGCTGTTCCGCGGCTTTGGCAGCCAAGCCGCCGACGAGGTGCAGCGTTACGACCAGCCGGTGCTGGTGCGCCTCAACACCAAGGATGAGATTGAGCTGCGCGCCGGGTTCCCGCGCACCCCGGAGGAGTTGTACGGCTACCACGCGGTGATCCTTGACGACCTCGAGGCCGAGTTCTTCACCCGCGACCAGGCGGTGCTATTGCAGAAGTTCGTCTCCGAGCGCGGCGGCGGACTGCTGATGCTCGGCGGCATGGAGTGCTTCCACGAGGGGCGCTACCTGCGGACGCCGATCGGCGACATGCTGCCGGTCTATCTCGACCTTGAGGAGGGCGGGGCGACGCCGCCGGGCAAGGTGCATTTCCAGCTCACCCGCGAAGGCTGGCTGCAGCCGTGGGCGCGGTTGCGGGACAACGAGGGTGACGAGCGTGCGCGGCTCGACGCGATGCCGGCCTTCGAGGTCCTCAATCGCGTGCGCGCGCTCAAGCCCGGAGCGAGCGTCATCGCTTCCGTGCGCGACGAGAAGGGCGGCGAGCATCCCGCGCTCGCGGTGCAGCGTTTCGGCCGCGGCCGCACCGGCGCGCTCATGGTGGGCGATTTCTGGCGCTGGGGCATGCGTGACCCGGCGGCGCGGGAGGATCTCGAACGGGCGTGGCGTCAACTCGTGCGCTGGCTCATCACGGATGTTCCGCTGCGCGTGCAGGCGACCGCCGAGCCCGTCGCCGCCGACGCCAATGGTGCGGTGCGTCTGCAGGTGCGGGTGCGCGACGAGAAATTTCAGCCGGTCGATGACGCGATCGTGACAGTCTCGGTGGAGCCGGTGGCGATTGCCGGAGCCGCCGCGGCCGCTCCGATTCGCCTCGAGGCCGAGGCCGACCCGGCGGAACCGGGTCTGTATCAGGTCACCTATGTGCCGCGTCAGGACGGTGGTTTCCGCGCGGTCGCGCAGGTGAAGAATCACGCCGGCGCGGAGCTCGGGCGGGCTGAGACGGGCTGGAGCTCGGACCTGGCCGCGGAAGAGTTCCGTTCGCTCGCTCCCAATGTCGCGCTGCTCGAGGCGATCGCACGCAAGACCGGCGGCGAAGTCGTCCGCGCCGAGGATTTGGATGCTTTCGTGCGACGGCTGCCCGACCTGCGGGCCCCCGTCATGGAAACTTGGTCTCAGCCGGCCTGGCACACGCCGTGGGTGTTCGCGCTCGCGGTGGCCTGCCTGCTCGCGGAGTGGGGCCTGCGGCGCTGGAGGGGGATGCCATGAGACGGCTTCTCCGAGGCGTTGCTCTCTGGCTTGGTTTGACCGGGGCTTTGATTGCCGCGGAGTCCCCACCGGCGCGAGTGATTGTCGTCGCGGGGGCGGTCGGCGATCCGGAGTTCGCGCCGGATTTTGAGGCGCAGCTCGAGGCGTGGACGAAGACCTGCACGACCGCCGGAGCCCGCCTCCTGGTGGTCGGGCGGGAGGGCGAAGGCGTGACGCCGGCGGATCGCGATCGTTTGCGCGAGGCGCTCGCGGCGGAACCGCGCGAGGGAGCCGCGGAGCTCTGGCTGGTCCTGCTGGGTCACGGCACTTTCGACGGCCGCGAGGCGAAGCTCAACCTGCGCGGACCTGATGTCTCGGCGGCGGAGCTCGGGGAGTGGCTGAAACCGTTTTCCCGGCCGGTGGCGGTGGTGCACACGACTTCCTCCAGCGCACCGTTCATCGCGAAACTCGCCGCGCCCGGCCGGGTGGTCGTCAGCGCGACCCGCAGCGGGAACGAGCAGAACTACACGCGGTTCGGGAAATATTTCGCCGAGGCGCTGGCCGATCCGGCGAGCGACCTCGACCGCGACGGCCAGGTGTCGCTGCTCGAATCGTTCCTCAGCGCCGCGAACCGCACGGCGGAGTTCTACAAGACCGAGGGGCGTCTCGCCACCGAGCATCCGCTCGTCGAGGACAACGGCGACGGCCTGGGCACGCCGCCGGACTGGTTTCGCGGGGTGTTGGCGGTGAAGCGTTCCGCCGATGGCGCCGCGCCGGACGGGACGCGCGCGCACCAGCTGCACCTCGTCCGCAGCGCCGCCGAACAGGCCCTGACTCCGGAAGCGCGCGCGAAGCGTGACGAACTGGAGCGGGGCCTCGCCGACCTCCGGGCGCGCAAGGCCAAGCTGGCCGAGGACGCCTACTTCAAGGAACTGGAGACGATACTGCTCGCGCTCTCCGAAGTGTACCGCGGGCCATAAGGGGCGGTCAGCGGCTCCCGCGGTCCGCGAAAGTACTCGCGGACCACCGCGCCCACTTGCCGGTCGGTCATCTTGTCGGCTGGTTCCACGCCCACCACACGTCCGGCCCAGCCTGCCGACTGGAGGTGCTTGCGGAAGTCGACCTTCGCGTGGCCGGGGCCGAGCAGAAGCAGGCTGCCCGCCCCGGGACTGGTGGCAAAGACGCGATCGAAGGACGCGCGGACCTCGCTCGCGTGGGCCCGGGTGCGGGTGGCGTCGGCGGGGATGTGACGTGCATCGAAGCGCGAACCGGGAAGGGAGTCGCTGCCGCTGCGGGGCTGGCTGGCCACTCCCGAGGAAATGGCGCGCACGTGTTCGAGGGCGCCGTTGAGCACCACGATCACGGCGCGGTTTTGGTCGATCCAGATTCCGGTTTTGGTGTTCATGGCCGGGGCGTGCCGCCGCGGAGGAACGGCGTGAGCAGTTCCATCGGCAGGGGCAGAAACGTGGTGGTATTCTGTTCGCTGGAGATCTCCCGCATGGTCTGCAGGTAGCGGAGCTGAAGCGCGATCGGCTCGCGGCTGATCATCGCCGCGGCCTGCACCATGCGCTCGGCGGCCTGGAACTCGCCTTCGGCGTTGATGATCTTCGACCGGCGCTCGCGCTCGCTCTCCGCCTGGCGCGCCATGGTGCGTTTCATGTCGTCGGGCAGGATCACGTCCTTCACCTCGACCGCGGTCACTTTCACGCCCCAGGGGTCGGTGTGGCGGTCGATGATTTCCTGCAGCGTCTGGTTGATCTTGTCGCGGCGCGCCAACAGATCGTCGAGCTCCGCCTGGCCGATGACACTGCGCAGCGTGGTTTGCGCGATCAGTGAACTCGCCTTCAGGTAATGCTCGACCTTCACGACCGCCGCCTCGGGGTCGACCACTCTGAAGTAAACGACCGCGTCGACCGTCACGGGCACGTTGTCGCGCGTCATCATCTCCTGTTTCGGCACGTCGATCGTCACGACCCGCAGGTCCATGCGCACCATGCGGTCGACCACGGGAATCGGCAGCACGATCCCGGGGCCCTTCGCGCGGAGCAGCTTGCCCAGCCGGAAGACGACGCCGCGCTCGTACTCGCACAGGATGCGGATCGCCGACGGCAGCACCACGATGGCGATGATGGCCGCGGGCAGCAGCCACGAGAGGATATCGATCCAGACCTTGGTGTTCATGGGACCTCCGTATTGGCGGGTTTCACGCGCAGAATCAGACCGTCGACGGCCGTGACGATGACCTCCTGGCCTCGCTCCACGGGCTCGTCGCTGCGGGCGTTCCACGTTTCGCCGTCCACCGTGATCCAGCCGGTGTCGGGCCCTATCATCGTGAGCGCCTCTCCGGTGGCGCCTGGCAGCGCCTCGCGCCCGACCCGGGCCGGCAGCCGCTGCGCGCGCAGTCCCGCGCCGAGCACGAAGGAAAGGATGCCGCCGACGGTGAGGACGCCGTGTGTCGGGGCGAAGAGATCGGCCACGAAGAGCAGCACCGCGAGGGCGAGGAGACCGAGGCCGGCGGTGCTCACGGGCAGGATCGACGCCATGTAGAACGCGAGGATGAGCGCGATCGCGCCGGCGACGCCGGGCAGGACGGCGCCCGGGTTGCTGAGCTCGCCGATGATCCCGTAGATCGCGATGAGCATCAGCACGAACATCACCTCGGGCCGCCAGAGCGACTGCAGGACCCGTTCGCGCGCGAGCAGCGGGATTTCCACCACGTTGGCTGACGCCGTGCGCAGGACCGCGCCACCCGACTCGCGGCCTTCCAGTTGGGCCAGCAGCGAGGGTACGTCGGGCGCGATCAGGTCGATCACCTTCAATTCGAGCGCCTTCTCCGCGGTCACGCTTGCGCTCTCGCGGACCGCCGCGGCCGCCCATTCCACGTTTCGGTGGCGCGCCGAACAGCGCGTTCGACGTAACTGGCAGTCGCCAGACCGATCGCGCCGTCGATACGGATCAGATTAACCGCGTCGGGGGCGGCGGGTTTCGCGGAGGAGGCGAGGGCCAGAGCTGGGCACAACAGCGCGGCCGTCGCGAGGGCGAGGAGGGTCGCCACCGTGCGCGGGCGGGTCGCGTTCGGGAAACGCGCTTTCACTCCACAACTTCGCACCTTTCGGTGAACCCGCCATCGGTCGGGTGGCCGGCATCGCGCGTTTGACCGCGCCCGAAGTTCGGGGGTGACGCGTCCGGAGTAACTCGCACGCTTCAGCCATGCGCCCCGCACTCCCGCCCCTGGTCGTCGCGTTCTTCAGTGTCCTCGTGTCCGTGGTCTCCGCCGCCGCGCCGGCGCGGCCCAACCTGGTGATCTTTCTCTCGGATGACCATAGCCTCCGCGATTCCTCCGCCTACGGCGCGAAGGACATCAAGACGCCGAACATGGAACGGTTGGCGGCCGCCGGGCTCACTTTTGATCGCGCGTTTGTGGCGTCCCCCAGTTGCGCGCCCAGCCGGGCGGCGCTGCTCACCGGCCTCATGCCCGCGCGGAACGGCGCCGAGGCCAACCACTCCAAGCCGCGCGCGGAAATCAAGAAGCTCCCCGCGTACCTGAAGGAGCTCGGCTACGAGGTCGTGTCATTCGGCAAGGTCTCCCACTACCAGCACACGGGCGACTACGGCTTCGATCACTTCGCGCACGACAAATTCCACGAGGACATCGCGGTGTCGGCGGCCATCGCGTGGTTGCGTGCCCGGCGCGACAGCCGCCCGCTCTGTCTCTTTGTAGGGACGAACTGGCCGCATGTGCCGTGGCCGGCCACCGGTGAGGGCTACACCCCGGAGGGTGTGCTGGTGCCGGCGAACCACGTCGATACCCCCAAGACCCGCGAGGCGCGCGCCACGTACTACGCGGCGGTGGGCCGCATGGACCGTGAGTTGGGTGAGGTCTACGACACGGCTCGCGAGGTGCTCGGGGCCGACACGTTTTTTCTCACGAGCTCGGACCACGGTGCCCAATGGCCGTTCGGCAAGTGGAGTTGTTACGACGGCGGCATCCGCACGCCGATGATCGCCGTCTGGCCGGGTCGCACGCGGGCCGGCGCCCGCACCGACGCGATGGTGAGCTGGATCGATGTGCTGCCAACGCTGGTCGACGTCGCGGGCGGGAAGGCGCCCGAGGGAATCGACGGCCGGTCGTTCGGCGGGGTTCTGCGCGGCGAGACGACGCAGCACCGGGATCGCATCTTCACGACCCATAGCGCCGACGGGCGTTTCAACATCTATCCGATCCGCAGCGTGCGGACGACCGGGTGGAAATACATCCGCAACCTGCATCCCGAGTACTACTACTCGACGCACGTGGATCTCGGGCAGGCGCGCGATGGCCCGGGGTACTTCGGCAGTTGGCAGGACAAGGCGAAGACGGATGCAGCCGCCGCGGCGGTGGTGCGCCGGTATCACGAGCGTCCGGCCGAGGAGCTTTACGACCTTGGTGCCGATCCGTTGGAGCTTAGAAACCTCGCGGGCGACCCGGCGCAGGCCGAGCGCCTGGCCGCGTTGAGGGGCGAGGTAACCGCCTGGATGCGGGCGAACGGCGATGAAGGCCGCACATTCGGCGAGCCGCGGCTATTGTCGGATCCGCGTCGGGCGGAGCCGCCGACGAAGGCGGGAAAGAAGAAGTGAAGCTCACGTTTCAGGCCCCATGAAAAACTCGCTCTTCCTCGCCGCACTGACGCTCGTGGTGGTTTGCCACGTTGGCGCCGCCGACTCCCGGCCCAATGTGATCGTGATCCTCAGCGACGATGTCGGCTATTCCGACCTCGGCTGCTTCGGCGGCGAAGTCGCGACGCCGAACCTCGACGCGCTGGCAGCGGGCGGGCTGCGGTTCACGCAGTTCTACAACACCGCGCGCTGCTGTCCCACGCGGGCCTCGCTGCTCACCGGACTTTACCCGCATCAGGCCGGCGTGGGTTACATGACCGACCGGGCGGCCTACAGTGCGAACGCGATGATCAACGAGTGGTACGCGGGCGACCTGCGGGCCGACACCGCGACGATCGCCGAGGTGATGCGCGGTGCGGGCTACGGCACCTATGCGGTCGGGAAATGGCACGTGACGAAGGACATCGAGGAGGACGCATCGCGGCACAATTGGCCGCTGCAGCGCGGCTTTGACCGCTACTATGGCATCCTGCGCGGCGCCTCGAGTTTCTTCAAACCGCCGGAGATCACGCGCGACAACCGGCGCGTGCCGTTTGAGACGGATCCGGAATATCCGGCGAAGGATTTCTATCTCACGGATGCGTTCAGCGACCACGCGGTCCGATTCGTGACTGATCATGCGCGCCAAACGCCCGCACGTCCGTTCTTCCTCTATCTTGCTTACACGGCGGCGCATTGGCCGATGCACGCGCGCCCCGCCGACATCGCGAAATACGCCGGCAAGTACGACGGGGGCTACGAGCCGGTGTATCGGGCGCGGCTCGAGCGGATGCGGAAACTCGGGCTGATCGACCCGCGTTGGGAGATCCCGGCGCCGGTCGGCGACTGGAACAAGGTGGAGCGCAAGGACTGGGAGGCCCGCTGCATGGAGGTGTACGCGGCGATGCTCGACAACATGGACCAGGGCATCGGCCGGTTGATCGCCGCGCTGAAGACGAATGCTCAGTTTGAAAACACCCTGATCCTTTACCTGCAGGACAACGGAGCCTGCGCCGAGCCGTACGGCCGGGGCGGGGGAGGCGGCAAGGCGAAGGCCAAGGGGCCGCTGCCCATGCCCGGACCGGCCGAGAGCAACGTCGGTTACGGCGAGGCGTGGGCGAACGTGTCCAACACACCCTTCCGCCTCTACAAGCACTGGGTGCACGAGGGCGGTATCAGCACGCCGCTGATCGCGCACTGGCCGCGCGGCATCATACGGCGCGGCGCGCTGGAGCCGACGCCGGGGCACCTCATCGACATCATGGCGACGTGCGCCGACGTCGGCCGCGCGGCGTATCCGAAGGAACGCGATGGGCGCCGCGTGCAGCCGATGGAGGGGCGCAGCCTGGTGCCGGCCTTCGCGGGGCGTCCGGTCGGGCGCGAGGCGCTGTTCTGGGAACACGAGGGCAACCGCGCGCTACGGATCGGCGACTGGAAGCTGGTCGCGAAGGACACCGCGGGCCCGTGGGAGCTTTACGACCTCGCCCGGGATCGCACCGAGATGCGCAACCTAGCGGCGGCGCATCCCGAGAAACTCCGCGAGATGGTGGCGTCGTGGGAAAAATGGGCGGTGCGCACGCACGCCGTGCCGTGGCCGTGGAAGCCGGCCTATCCCGTCGGTGCAGGCGGCGC
>JBJTCH010000353.1:0-16115 GCA_046091745.1 Opitutaceae bacterium | reverse complement strand
CGGTGGTTCAGGAAGACATGGCTGCCGGTATGCGTCCGGACCAGCCCCGGGCGCCCGGCCGACAAATAGGTCGTGAGCGCGTCGCAGGCGCGTCCGCCGACGGGTACGACGCGCTCCTTCGAGCCCTTGCCGAGCACGCGCACCAACCCCCCGGTCGGGTCGACCTCCTGGATCCGCAAGGCGACCAACTCCGAAACGCGCAGGCCGCTGGAATAAAACAGCTCGAGGATCGCGCGGTCACGCAGGGCGAACGGGCCGCCGCCCGACGGCGCCTCGACCAGTCGCGCGATATCCGCCGGCGGCAACGTGCGCGGGATGCGCCGACCGGGCTTCGGGCCGGCCAGCAGCGCCGTGAAATCCTCGTCGCGGCGGCGTTCGCGCACGAGGTGGCGCGAAAGCATGCGCAGCGCGGAGAGTTTACGCGCGAGGCTCGTCGCACGGTACTCCGCCGCGCCCAGGGAACCGATCCACTCCGAGGCGAGCGCGGGCGTGACCGCGAGCCAACCGGCAGCGCCTCGTCCGTGGAGGAAATCCGCGGCCTGATCGAGGTCGCGCCGGTAGGCGGCGAGCGTGTTGGCCGAGAGCCCGCGTTCCAGGCCGAGGTAGGCGAGAAAGGATTCGGTGTCGGCCGCGAAGGCCGCCGGCGCGCGGCTGTGGTCGGACCGCATGGGCGAAAAAAAGACGCCCCGCGGAGGGGGCGTCGACGCGATTCGGGCGCGAATCAGTAGTGGCGCCGCCGCGGCATGGGCGGGGGCGGCGGCGTGGACTCCTTCATGCGGAAGGTGATCCGGGCCTTCTCCAAATCGTAGGGGCTCATCTCCATCTTCACCATGTCGCCGGCGGCGATCTTGATGAAGTTCTTCCGCAGCTTGCCCGAGATGTGGGCGAGGACGACGTGGCCGTTGGCCAGCTGCACCTTGAACATGGTTCCCGGGAGGACCGCCACCACCTTGCCCTCCACTTCTATCGCATTCGCATCAGAGGCCATGGGCGGCGGTACGGGAAAAGGTGTTCGGCATAGGTGAGCTTGGCAAAAGCCCTTGTAAGCCAGAGAGCCGCCTCTCTAGTCAAGGATTCCCTCCGCGGAGCCGATGTCCGAAGCCCAGCCCGACCTCCCCTGCCCGTTTGAGAAACGGTTCCCGTCGCAGCTGGTCCGCGACGACACGTTCTTCATGGCGCTCGCCTACAACCAGGCGATCGACGCCTGGCGCCGCGACGAGGTCCCGATCGGCGCCGTGATCGAGATCGGCGGCGAAGTCGTGGCCTCCGCGCATAACACCGTCGAGGGCGTCCGCGATCCCACCGCCCACGCCGAGATGCTCGCGCTGACGCAGGCCGCGCGGCACCTCGGTGACTGGCGCCTGGAGGGCGCGACCGTCTACGTGACCAAGGAGCCGTGCCCGATGTGTTCCGGCGCGATGCTGATGTCACGCGTGCGCCGCGTCTGCTACGCCGTTCGCGACCCGAAGATGGGCTGCCTCGGCGGCGCCACCAACCTCAACGACCTGCCGCGCGTGAACCATCACCTCGAGCTCACCGCCGGCGGTGTGCTGGAGGAAGAGTGCCGCGAACTCCTGCAGGCTTTCTTCCGGCTGAAGCGCGGCGACGGCGATCCCGGCGCCCCCGGGCAAAGTTGACGCCCAACTGGGCGGGTGCATGTTCCGCCCTTCTTTTCCACCGACACGATCATCAACGACAAAACCACCATGGCCTACGAACTCCCGAAGTTGCCCTACGCTCCGACCGCCCTCGAGCCGCACATCGACGCGCGGACGATGGAGATCCACCACGGCAAGCACCACAACGCGTACGTCACCAACGCGAACAACCTTCTGAAGGATCACGCGGCCCTCGCCGCCTTGGACGTCAACGCGCTGATCGCCGACCTCTCCAAGGTCCCCGAGGCCATCCGCGGCGGCGTGCGCAACAACGCCGGCGGCCATAGCAACCACGCGTTTTTCTGGACGATCATGGGCCCCGGCAAGGGCGGCACCCCCAAGGGCTCCCTCGCCACCGCCATCAGCGGCACGTTCGGCGACTTCGACAAATTCAAGGCCGCCTTCGCCCAGGCCGCCGCCACCCGCTTCGGCTCCGGCTGGGCCTGGCTTTACGTCGGCGCGGACAAGAAGCTCGCGATCGGCTCCACGGCTAACCAAGACAGCCCGCTGATGGGCAAGGCAGTAGCCGGCATCGAGGGCAAACCCGTCCTCGGCCTCGATGTCTGGGAGCACGCCTACTACCTCAATTACCAGAACCGCCGCCCCGACTACGTCACCGCCTGGTGGAACGTCGTCGACTGGGACGCCGCCGAGGCCAACTACAAGGCGGCGCTCGCCTGAGCCGACCGGCACTCGCTCTCCAAAAGGCCGCGCCCACCGCGCGGCCTTTTTGTTTCCCGCTGTTCCGCCCTCAGGGCGTCCAGACGCTGGCCTGCATCGCCTGGGAGTCGACGCCACTGAGACGCGTGCTGTTGCCGGTCTCCGTGTCGAGGATGCAGAGGTAGCTCGAGTTGCGGTCGCGCGCGGTGTAAACGAGGTGGCGACCGTCGGCCAGCCAGCTGGGCTCGACGCCGTCAAAACTGGCCTTGGAGACCACCTTGCCGGCGCCGGCCGCGAGATCGTACACGGCGATCTGATACTGGCGTCCGACACGGACCGTGCAGGCGATCTTGTTGCGGTCGGTTCGGCTCCAATCCGGCTCGGCCGCGTAGGTGCTCACGCCGATGGAAAGCCGGCGCGGCGCGCCACCCGCGGCCGACATGACGTAGAGCTGCGGCCCCGGCTCCATGGCGAACACGATCTGGCTGCCGTCGGGCGACCAGCACGGCGACGACTTCACGGCGTCGGAGCGCGTCTTGCGCGAGGGCGCGCGGCCTTGGGAGTTCGTGATGTACAAATCGGGAGCGCCCTCGCCGGTCATGATCAAGGCCAGTTGGCGGCCGTCCGGGCTGAAACGCGCGCCGCTGTTGGTGCCGCGGAAGCTGATGAGAGTCTCGCGGGCGCCGGTGGTGACGTTGGAGGCGAACACATCGGGCGCGTTGGAACGGAAGTAACTGGTGTAAACGACGCGGCCGCCGTCGGGCGCCCAGCGGGGCGTGAGCACGTGCGCGCCGTCGCGCGTCAATTGCTTGGCCTCCCAGAGGAAAAGATCGGAGGTGTAGAGTTCGCTGCGTCCGCTGCGCCGGGAAACGAAGGCGAGGCGCGCGGTGAAGAAGCCGCGCAGGCCGAGGCCGTTGGTCTTTTCCACCGCCACGTCGGCGGCCTTCAGCAGCGCCTGACGCGCCGACGAGCCGGAAACGACCTGCGAATGCACCGCCGCGCCGGAAGCGCGGGCGATGTCGACCTTCACCTGGTTTGCGCCCGCCGGGGAAAAGCGCAGCTCGAACGCGTGGCCCGACGGCACCACCCGGTAGCGGCCGTGGGCGTTGAAGGCCGCCTGGGCGAGCCCCTGCAGCTCAGGCGTCGCACCGACGATACGCACCGCGATCGCCGCGTTGTTCACGTCGACCCGCACCTCCCCGATGTTGCGGGCGCCCTGGGCCCGCGCGGCGGACGTGAAGGCGGCGACGACGACGAAAGGAAGCAGCAGACGGAGGAAATTTCTCATGGAGACAGCGGCGCTTGATGGAACGGGCATTTCTATTTGCGCCGCATCACGGCATAACAACCCTTAATTTCTTTCGTCCCAATCGTGACCTCCGAACAGATCAAGGAACTCCTCAAGCAAGTGAAGTATCCGGGCTTCAGCCGCGACATCGTGTCGTTCGGCCTCGTTCGTTCCGCGGGGTTCCTCGACGGCACCGTCAAGGTCGCGCTGAGTCTCACAACGACCGACACCAAGGCCCCGCTGCAGATCAAGGCCGACGTGGAACGCGTGCTGCGCGGACAGCCGGGAGTGAAGGACATCGTCGTCGAGATCGCGGTCTCCGCGGCGCGTCCGGCGGCCGCGCCCGCGGCTCCTTCCGGCGGGAATCTCGGCGGCAACGGCGGGGCCCCGAAAGGCATCCGCCACTCGGTCGCGGTCGCATCGGGCAAGGGCGGCGTGGGCAAGAGCACGTTCGCCGTGAATCTGGCGTGCGCCGCGGCGCAGCTGCTCACCGCCCGGGACCGCGCGGGTCGCGTCGGGCTGATGGATTGCGACATCTACGGACCAAGCGTGCCGCTGATGATGGGCCTGAGCGGAAGGCCCGAGGTGGAGGGCGACGGAGCGGAGGCCATGCTCATCCCGATGGAGGCCCACGGGGTGAAGGTCATGAGCATGGGATTTCTGGTCGACGACAACACCCCGGTCATCTGGCGCGGACCGATGATCATGAAGACGGTGCAACAATTCGTGCAGAACGTGAAATGGGGTGAACTCGACCTCCTCCTCATCGACCTGCCTCCGGGCACGGGGGATGCCCAACTTTCCCTCGTGCAAACCCTGCCCCTCGACGGCGCGGTGCTTGTGACGACTCCGCAGGCGGCCGCGACCAACGTCGCGCGCAAGGGCGGCCTGATGTTTCAGAAGGTGAATGTCCCCCTGCTCGGCGTGGCGGAAAACATGAGCCACTTCACGGATCCCGCCGGAAACCGGCACGCGCTCTTCGGGACCGGGGGCGGTCTCGTCACGGCGGAAAAGCTCGGCACCCAGCTGCTTGGCCAAGTTCCGTTGATCCCGGAAATCCGCTCGGGCGGCGATCGGGGCGCCCCGGTCGTGGTCGAGCACCCGGGCAGCGAGGCGGGCAACGTCTTCCGCGAAATCGCGGACACCCTTCTGCAGCAGCTCGAAACCCGCAAAGTTCCGGCAAACTGAAGTCCGGCGCGGGAATTGACAGTCGGGGAATCGTGCTCCTCCTTTTCGCCGAAGCATGTCTCAACGCGCTCCAGAGCCGCCGACGTCACGAGAGTTCGTGAAGCAGTCGAGCCTCTACCAGGAATTCCTGGCGGAGCGGGAGGAAATCCTGAGGCACAAATGGCTGGAATCAGAGCGCCTCGGCTACGACATCGGCTTCGAGCGCGCGCTTTTGGATTGGATCCGCAAACACCGCGAAGGATGGCGGGCGGCTCGCCGGCAGCAAAATCCGATCTCCTCCGGTCAATCCGCCTCCCCTTTCACGTCGGCGGAAAACACCAGCAGCGGCTCAGCGGCCTGAACTGGGCCGTGCTCCGCTGAGCAATAGGACCCCGGTAGTCGCCACCCGCGCACGTAGGGCGCGGGGCAATTCCCGGAAAAACAAACGAGCCGGGCGGGAAGCCCGGCTCGTTCATAAGAACCTGATTAACAGGCTTATGCTTACTTGATCTCCTTGTGGAGAGTGTGGCGCTTGAGGTGCGGATTGTACTTCTTTTTCTCGATGCGCTCGGTGACCGTCTTCTTGTTACGGAAGGTCAGGTAACGGGAAACGGGTTTCCCCTCCTTCTTGGCCTCGGTGCACTCCAGGATGACTTGCTCTTGCATGGTTTTGAAAAGGTGAAGGTGCGGAGGAAACCGGCGGCGGCGGGCGGCGCAACCCCAAACTAGCGTTTGTCGCCGGGAACGGGATCCACGGGCTTCTTGGCTTCGGAATCCGTCGGCGTTTCCACCGCGGGAGCCGGCGCCGGCCTGCTGAAAGAAGCGTCCTCCAACTTAGGGTTCCCCTCGATGCGGGCGATTTTGGTCTGCTGCGTGACCTTTCCGTCGATCGACAGCGTGATCGTGTGCGGCAGGAGCACGCCTTCGACGGCACGGTAATCCGCATAGTGGGTTGCCACCCGAATACCACGGCCGCCGGCGCTTTCCCGCTGCTCCACCCGCATCTGAATGAGGCACGTTTCCTCATCCACGATGAGAGAATAGGTCTCCACCAGCCGCCGGGTCACCAGCAACCGCAGCATCTTGCGTCCGTCAGCCTCGAACTCACCGGCGAACTCCAGCGTGAAGCCTCGCCCCTCCCCCGCCACGAGCGGATCGTCGAACTCCGCGTCCGCCATGAAGGTTCGCGCCGTACCCACCGCCATGTCGCGGTAGCGCGGCGGCCACGACGCCGTGTCGAATTCCCACGGCGCCGAGGTTCCATCCCACCCCTGGACCAAGGTCCGCCCGCCTTTCTCGGTCTCCAGCCGGATCTGATTGGGCCGCGCGGCCATCATCGTGAATTTCACCTGCGCACCCGAGGCCACCAGGACGTGACCCTCGGCGCGGAAGGCCTTCAGGGCGTCGATGCGCTCGCGACCTCCCAACACAGCCACGTGAATTTCCGTTACCTCCGCCGCCCGATCCGCTCGCAACGAGGGCAGGAGCGCGAGGACGAGCGAGAGGAAGATCGGGCGAAACATGACGGGGAGACTGCCCCCGCCACGAATCCGGCACAAGCCCGCGCGCCATCGGGAAACGGCATCGACACGCCCGCCGTCCCATTGCTCCTTCGCTCATCGCAACGCGTGCCCGCTGCCGTCACCCGCATCCTGTCCGATCTGCACTACGGTGAGCACGCGAGCCGCGTGTCTCGCCTCGATCGGTTGCGTCCGCTGCTCACGGGCGCCGACCGGTTGGTCTTTAACGGCGACACGCTCGACACGCGACCCAGCCGGAACGAGTCCCACTCGGCCGCCTGCCGGGCCGAGGTGGAAAACTTCGTCCGCGATCAGGCTCCGACGGCGACCTTCATCACCGGCAATCACGACGCCGACATCAGCGCCTGTCATCACCTCGAGCTGGCGCACGGGGCGGTGTTCGTCACGCACGGCGACATCCTATTTGACAACATCGTGCCTTGGAGCCGGGACGCCGCGGAAGCCGGCCGGCGCATCGCCGCCGAACGGGCCCGCGAACCCGTCGCGACGCAGGGAAACCTCGAGCGCTGGCTCGAGATCCACCGCCGCGCCGCCCGTGGCATTCCGCAGCGGCACCAATCCGAGCGGAACCGCCTGCGCTTCCTCACGCGCTACCTCGCCGACACCCTGTGGCCGCCCCACCGCTCGTTTCTCGTCCTCGCCGCCTGGCGGGCGTTGCCGGAGCGCGCGGCCGCCCTCGCCCGCCGACACCGGCCCGCGGCGCGTTTCATCGTCACGGGCCACACGCACCGCCGCGGGATTTGGCGGCGGGCCGACGGACGCATCGTCATCAACACCGGCTCCTTCACCATGCCCCTCGACCCCGCGGCGGTGGATGTGAGCGACAGCGGTGTGACAGTCCGCGAGATCGTTTTGCGCTCCGGTGAGTTCCGCTTTGGCCGCACGCTGGGAACGTTTCCGCTCGCCGCACCGGCGAATGGCGCGAAGACACTAGGGACATGAGCATCGAGTTCGGCTGGTGGAACCGGGACGAGGAGGGGCGCAAGTTCGAGGTGAGCGCCATCGTGCACGGTGGAAACATCGAATGGACGCGCCATCAGGGCCATCACACCCCGTGGGAACCCTACGAGCCGAACGACGACGATCGCGCGCGCCTCGTCGCCGAGGCGGAACGGCGCCTGCCGCGGCGGCTGATCACCAAGAAGCAATTCGAGGAGATCCGGAGCCTCAGCGAAAACGAGGGACCCGGCGGGATTTCCGGACGGCGTTACCGTCCCTCGCCCGACCTTTGACCGTTCAACGCGCCGCCTTGCGGAGGGCGCGGATGAGCCTCGTGAAGTCGGGCGGCAACGGCGCGCGCAGGTCGAGCTCCTTGCCGGTCACCGGATGCGCGAGCACCAGGTGCTCCGCGTGCAGCATCACCCGGGCCGGCTGTTCCTTCAGGCGCGGGTCGGGTTTCCAGCCGTAGAGCGGGTCGCCGAGGATCGGGTGACCGAGCGATTTCAGGTGCACGCGGATCTGGTGCGTGCGCCCCGTGAAGATGCGGCAACGGAGCAGTGCGGCGGTGTCCCCGAACGCCTCGACGCGCTCCCAATCCGTCCGCGCGGGTTTTCCGCCCTCCCCGATCGTCATGCGGTGACGGTGAACGGGGTGGCGCCCGATCGCCCGGTCGATAGTGCCGCTCAGCAGCTGCGGCACGCCGGCGACCAGCGCCACGTATTCCTTCGTCAGCGTGCGCGTGGCGAACTGGTCGGCCAACGCGCGGTGAGCCTGGTCGTTCTTCGCGACGACGATCACCCCGGTCGTCTCCTTGTCGAGCCGATGGACGATGCCGGGACGCTCGACGCCGCCGATGCCGCTCAACGAGCCGGCGCAATGCGCCAGCAACGCGTGCACCAGGGTGTCATCCCCGGTCGCGGCGCCGGGATGGACGATCATCCCGGAGGCCTTGTTGACCGCGAGCAGGTGGCGGTCCTCGAACAGCACATCGAGCGGTATATCGGCGGGCTTGAGACCGGCGGCGGCGACGGCGGGAAGCGAGAACCGGAGCCGGTCGCCACCCGCGACGGCGGTGTCGCGGGAGAGCACGACGTCTCCCCGGCGAACGAGCCCCGCGTCGAAGGCGCGTTGCAGCGCGGTGCGGCTGTGCTCGGGAAACGCCGCGGCGAGCACGCGATCGGCGCGGGCCGGTCGCGCGCCCTCGGCGATGATAAATTCCTGCGGTGCTTCCATGTCAGGCGGCAGCGGCGATCCGGTTGATCGACGCCACCATCGCATTCCGCGTCGCCGCGGGAACGTCCGCGACCTCCCAGCCGGCGCGCGCGACGGCGGCCAGTTCGGCCCGCGAGAAGGACAGCTCGTCCGCCAGCGCCGCGTACTCCTCGTGCAGCGAGTTCGCGAAACAGAGCGGATCATCGGTGCTGACCGTGCAGCGCACGCCCGCCGCCATCAGCCGCCGGAGCGGATGCTCGCGCAGCGACGGCACGACCCGCAGGCCGACGTTGCTGAGCGGACACACGTCGAAGGTGACGCCACGCTCGGCCGCGAGCCGCACCACCGCAGGATCCTCGATCGCACGCACGCCGTGCTGGATACGCCGCACCCCGAGCACCTCGATCGCCTCGCGCACCCGTTCCGCGCCGTCGAATTCACCCGCGTGACACTTGGTCACTTTGCCGGCCGCGCGAAGTCGCGCCCAGACCGCCGCGGCGTCGCGCGGCGTCGCCTGCACCTCGTGACCGTGGAGATCCACCCCGCTCAAACCGTCCCACTCGTGGAGCCGGTCGATGACCGGCCGCAGTTCGCCGTCGAAATCGGTGCGCAGCATCCCGGCGAACACGCGCACCTCGAGGCCCGCCGGCGCCGCCGAGCGGATGGCCGCGATGATCTCCGGCCCCGGCACGTTGATGAACCGGGTGACCGGCAGGTGGAAACTCGTCTCGACGTAGCGGACGTTCTGCGCGGCGTGCTTCGCGAACATCAGCCGCGCGGCCTCGTGGTAGCGCTCCGCCGATGTGAACCACGGCAGGGCGTGCTCGAGCAGGATGCGCTCGAATTCCGGGAACGTCGCGTAGCGATGCGAGCGCGCGCGGAAATCCGGATCCGGCCGCCAGCGCGCGGGATCGAGCTGCACCAGCAGCTCGTAGGGCAGCGCCCCCTCGACGTGCAGATGCGTCTCGGTCTTGGGCAGCGCCTGAATGAAATCCCGCATCAGGCCGCCTTGCCCAGCAGGTAGTCGGGATTGAGTTTGTGGAGCGGCTTGGGGACGAAGATCCCGTCCTTGCGGATCAGTTTGCCGTCAAACCAGATCTCGCCGCCGCCGTACTCCGGACGCTGGATGCACACCATGTCCCAGTGGACCTGCGACTTGTTGCCGTTGCCCGGGTTGTCGTAGGCCTGGCCCGGCGTGAAGTGGAACGAGCCGGCGATCTTCTCGTCGAAGAGGATGTCGCGCATCGGCTCGCGGATGTGCGGATTGAAGCCGATCGCGAATTCGCCGATGAACCGCGCGCCGGCGTCGCTGTCGAGGATCTCGTTCAGGCGGCGGGTGTTGCTCGAGGTAGCCTCGACGATGCGGCCGCCGCGGAACGCGAGGCGGATGTGGTCGAACGAGGTGCCGAGGTAAACGGTCGGGGCGTTGTACTGCACGTGGCCCTCGACGCTGTCCTTCACCGGGCAGGTGAACACCTCGCCATCCGGGATGTTGCGCAGGCCGCCGCACGGCTGCGCGCCTATGCCCTTGATCGAGAAGCGGAGATCGGTGCCGGGCCCCTTGATGTGCACGCGGTCGGTGCGGCGCATCAGGTCGGACAGCGCCTTCATGCCGGGCGTCATCCGCGAGTAATCGAGGGTGCAGACCTTGAAGTAAAAATCCTCGAACGCCTCCGTGCTCATGCCCGCCTGCTGCGCCATCGCCGAGCTCGGCCAGCGCAACACGACCCACTTGGTGCGGCCCACGCGATGATCCAGCACCGGTTTCATCAGGCGCGACACCAGCTGGACCTTGCTCGCCGGCACGTCGGAGGACTCGAAGATGTTGTCGGAACCGCGGATCGCGATGTACGCGTCCATCCGTTGCATGCGCGCGAGCTCCACGTCCGCGTGCACCGAGAACTGCGCCTCCTCGGCACCGACCGAGAGCTCGCGAGTGACCCGGGCCCGGTGGATCTGCACGTAGGGATGCGCCCCGCGGGCCCGCACCGCCCGGATGAGCGCGATGACCATGGCGTCGGGGATGTCGAACGCGTCGATGAGCACGCGCTCGCCCTTCGCGAGCGAGGTGGAGAAGCCGGTGAGTCCGGCCGCCAGCTGCATGTAGCGGGGGTCGATGATCATGCGCGCAGACTAACGGCGCGCGCCGATTCGTCCGCAAGGGGAAATCCCTCGCGCACGCGTCAGGAGACGACCCGCGCCGCGCGCGCGGCCGGGAAACAGATCCGCGCCACCGCCTCCTCGAAATCGCCGGCGCCGCGCAGGATCTCGATCTCGAGCCGGAGGTAGTAGATCGGCAGCGGACAGGCCACCCGTTCGCTGATGCGCACCGCGTCCTTCTCCGTGGTCACCAGGCACTCCGCGCCGTCCCGCTGCGCGAGCGCGAAGAGCTCGGCGAAATCGTCGTCCACGAACCGGTAATGATCGAGGTACCGCTCGCGCGCGACCAGCGTGGCCCCGAGGTCGCGCAGGAATTTTTCGAAACTTTCCGGCGTCGCGATGCCGCTGAACGCGAGCACCCGCCGTCCCCGCAGGTATTCCAGCGGCCGCCGCCCATCGGGCGCGTCCGCGGCCGCGCCGAGGCGCCGGAGATATTGGGGACGGTGCGCGCACTCGATGACGTCGGCCCCGGGGTTGTGCTCGGCGATCAGACGCTCGAGCTCCGGGTCGCGACGTCCGTCGGACTTCGTGAGGAAGACGTAATTGGCGCGCCGCAGGTGCTTGATCGGCTCGCGCAGGATGCCGCGGGGCAGCAGGTGGCCGTTGCCGAACGGGTTCGTCTTGTCGACCAGCAGGAGATTCAGGCTGCCCTTCAGGGGCAGGTACTGGAAGCCGTCGTCGAGCAGGAGCGTGTCGCAGCCGAAGCGGCGGATGGCGTGCTCGCCCGCCTTCACGCGATTCTTGTCCACCAGCACGACCACACCCGGGAGATTGCGCGCGAGCATGTACGGCTCATCGCCGGCCTGCTCGCTGTCGAGGAGCACGCGTTCGCCGTCGCTGACGACCCGCGGCGGCGGCGGTTCGGCGTGGGTGAGCGCCCACCACGCGCGGCGCCAGAGCGGCGGGGACTTGCTCTTGTAGCCACGGCTCAGGATGGCGACCTTGCGGCCGCGATCGCGGAGGGCGCGGGCGAACTTTTCCACGACGGGGGTCTTGCCGGTACCGCCCACGGTGAGGTTACCCACCACGACGACGAGGCAGCCGAGCGGCTGGTCGTGGAAGATCCGGCGCTGGTAGAGCCAGAGCCTCGCCTGCGTGATACCGCTGAACAGCCACGAGAGCGCCTGCAGGAACGCCCCGTACACGGCGGTGCCCGCGCCCGCGCGGCGGCCGTAGATCACGTCCACCGTGAAGAGCTCGAGCTCGTTCAGCCGCCGTCGAAGCCAAAGTTTCGCCATGAAATTCCCGCGGGGAAAACCTAAGGTTGACGCCGCCGCCGGCGTAAACTGTTTTCCGCCGCCCGGCCCAGCGCCGGCTTCCATTTCAAAACCAACTGCGCGGTCGGGGCAACGACCCGCGTGCCGCGCCCGCGGGACGCGACGGGACCCGGGCCGCCGACGCCTCTCATGAGCTACAAATTGTTCATTCCCGGTCCGATCGCCGTCTCCGAAAAGACGCTCCGCGCCATGGCGCGCCCGATGATCGGGCACCGGAGCACCGACTTCGTCGCGCTGTACCAGTCGATCCAGCCCGACCTGCAGTCGCTGATGGGCACCAAGGACCCGGTCTACCTCTCCACCAGCAGCGCCTGGGGCGTGATGGAGGGCGCGATCCGCAACGTCGTCCGCAAGAAGGTGCTGAACTGCATGAACGGCGCCTTCTCCGACAAGTGGTACGACGTCGCCCTCCGCGACGGGAAACAGGCGACCGCGCTCCGCTTCGACTGGGGCAAGCCCGTCGATCCCGAGGCCGTGCGCCGCGAGCTCGCCACCGGCGGCTACGACGCCCTCACCCTCATCCATAACGAGACTTCCTGCGGCTGCATGAGCGACCTCGCGGCCATCATGAAGGTCGTGCGCGAGTTCCCCGAGGTCATCTCGATCGTCGACACCGTGAGCTCCTTCAGCGCGATGCCACTGCCGAAGGACGAGCTCGGGATCGATGTGCTCGTCACCGGCTCGCAGAAGGCCCTCGCCCTGCCCCCGGGCCTATCGCTCGTCTCCGTTTCGGCCCGCGCCCTCGAGCGAGCCGCCGGCACCGAGGGCCGCGGCTACTACTTCGACTTCGTCGAGTTCCAGAAGAACCACGAGCAGGGCATGACGCCCAGCACGCCGGCGATCTCGCTCATCTACGCGCTGCATTCGAAGCTCGAGGATATCCGCGCCGAAGGCGTCGCCAACCGCCACGCCCGCCACGCGCGGCTCAACCGCACCGTGCGCGACCACGTCCTCGCGAAGGGCTTCACCATGTTCCCGCCGGCCGGCTACGGCTCGGTCACGCTGAACTGCTTCGCCAACAACCTCGGCTACGACCTCGCCGCGCTGAACAAGACGCTGAAGTCGAAGCACCGCCTCGTGATCGACGGCGGCTACGGCAAGCTCAAGGGAAAGACCTTCCGCATCTCGAACATGGGTGACGAGACCGACGAGACGATCGCCGCCCTGCTCGCGGCGTTCGACTCCGCGCTCGCCGAGACGCCGCGCGTTCCCGCCGCCTGAGCGCGGCGCGCGTCCGCGCGCGCGGCGAAACCCGCGCGGACGAAACAAGTTCTTGCACTTCACGCGGGCGGCACTAACGCCTCGCCGCCGCATGAAGATCCTCGTCATCGCCGAGAAACCGTCCGTCGCGGCGGATCTCGCGCGCGCCCTCGGCAAGGTCCCGAAAAAGGGCGACCACTACGAGAACGACGAGTATGTCATCAGCTACGCGCTCGGGCATCTGGTGGAACTCGAGATGCCGGAGGACATCGACCGGAAGAAGTACGGTTTCTGGCGCCTCGAGACGTTGCCGATCCTGCCGGAGAAGTTCGGCCTGAAGCCGATCGAGGACAGCAAGGAGCGGTTCACCGCGGTGAAGAAGCTGCTTTCGCGGAAGGACGTCGGTTCCGTCATCAATGCCTGCGACGCCGGGCGCGAGGGCGAGCTGATCTTCGCTTATCTCTACCAGCTCACCAAGTGCCGCCTGCCGGTGAAGCGCGCCTGGATGCAGACGATGACCGCCGAGGGCATCCGCACCGCGTTCAAGGACCTCCGCGAAGGTGAGCGGATGCGCGGTCTCGAGGACGCCGCACGCTGCCGCAGCGAAAGCGACTGGTTGATCGGCATCAACGGCACGCGAGCGCTCACCAAGCGCATGTTCGGTTCGCGCGCCGGCAACGTGGCCTCGGTGGGCCGCGTGCAGACCCCCACCCTCGCGATCGTTTACGCACGGGAGCTGGAGATCCGGAACTTCATCCCGCGCGACTACTGGCGGGTCACCGCGACGTTCGAGGTCGCGCAGGGCCGCTACGAGGCGACCTACCAGCGGCCGAATTTTCGACGCGCCGAGGGCGACGAGCACGACCGCGCCGACCGCGTCTGGAATCGCGCCGCCGCCGAGGCGGTGCTTGCCGCCTGCCAGGGCCGCCCGCCGGCCGCCGTCAGCGAGGAGCGCAAGGCGAGCACGCAGGCCGCCCCGCGGCTCTACGATCTGACCACCCTCCAGCGGGAGGCCAACTCGCGTTTCGGTCTCCCGGCCCGCCGCACGCTGCAGATCGCGCAGGCGCTCTACGAGCGGCACAAGATGATCACCTACCCCCGCACCGACTCGCGCGCGCTGCCGGAGGATTACATCCCGACGTGCCGTGAGACGCTGCGCAGTCTCGGTGGCAACCTCGCGCCGCACGCGCAACGGGTGCTCGACGAGGGCTGGGTGCGCCCGAACAAGCGCATCTTCAACAACGAGCAGATCTCCGACCACTTCGCGATCATCCCCACCGTTCACGAGCCGAAGCAGCTCGAGGACATGGAGGCCAAGGTGTTCGATATGATCGCGCGCCGCTTCGTCGCAGCCTTCCATCCGGCGGCGGAGTTCGACGTCACCACGCGCGTCTCGACGGTCGCCCCGGGACACGATTTCCGCACGGAGGGCAAGGTGCTCACCTTCCCCGGCTGGCTGGCGGTTTACGGCAAGACGAGCGTCGACGAGTCACCCGACTCCCGCGCGCTGCCCGCGCTGTCCGCCGCGGATGGCAATCCCACCAAGGCCGCGACCGTCGCGGCCGAACTCCATTCCGAGTCCACCAAGCCGCCGCCCCGCTACACCGAGGCGACGCTGCTCTCCGCGATGGAAGGCGCCGGCAAGTTGGTCGACGACGACGAGCTCGCCGAGGCGATGAAGGAACGCGGGCTCGGCACTCCCGCCACCCGCGCCGACACCATCGAGGGTCTCATCAACCAGAAGTACCTGGATCGCCCCCAGCGGGAATTGATCCCGACCGCCAAAGCCGAGCAGCTGATCCAGTTCCTCGGCGCGGTTAAGGCCGAGGAGCTCACGAAGCCCGACCTCACCGGCGAGTGGGAATTCAAGCTCCGGCAGATGGAGCACAACAAGTTCTCCCGCGAGCGGTTCATGGAGGAGATCGTGTCGATGACGCGCGGCATCGTGGAGCGCGTGAAAGGCTTCGAGGAGGACGACTCCGTCGCGCGTGAAACCGAGATCCTTTCCCCCACGGACGGTAAGCCGATGCGCGAGACGCTGCGCGGCTACAAGTCGCAGGACGGCGAACTGATGATCTACAAGGTCATCGGCGGCCGCCGCATGGAGGAAACCGAGGTCGCCGAGCTCGTCGAGAAGCGCCAGGTCGGTCCGCTCGACGGCTTCATCTCTGCCCGCACCCGCTCGCGCTTCGCCGCCATCCTGCGGCTCGTGCGCGACGAGGAGAAAGGAAAGTGGCAGGCGAAGTACGACTTCGGCGAACAGCAGGACATCGGAGCGCTCGACTCGTTCTGGAGGGATCCGGGCTCGGGCGCCGAGCTGTGCGAATCGGGCAACAGCTACATTCTCCGCGAGCGCGAGGGCGAAGGCTGGAAGCAGTCGTTCCGCGTGGGCCGGCTGATGTGCCAGAAGTCCATTCCGCGGGAAGCGGCCGTGCAGCTGGTGACCGCCGGTAAAACCGATATTATCCAGGGCTTCATCTCGAAGAAGGGCCGCCCCTTCGACGCGTTTCTCAAACGCGAGGGCGCGAAGATCGCCTGGGAGTTCCCGCCGCGGAAGCCCAAGCTCGACAAGGACGGCAACCCGGTCGCCCGGAAATCGAAGACGCCACCAGACCTCTCGAAGGCAGTCGTCGTCGGACCCAGCAAGAGCCACCGGGGCGGAGAACTGGTCGAGACTCCGGAGGCCTACTACGTCCGCCGGCCCGATCAGGACAACCGCGTGGTCTTCACCTTGAAGCGCCACCTCTGCGGAATCGATATCCCCGTCGAGGAAGTGAAGCGGCTCTGCGAGGATGGCCGCACCGGCTTGATCGAGGGATTGGTCGGCAAAAGCGGCCGCTCCTTCTCGGCGTACCTGAAACTATCCCCCACCGGAGCGAAGGCCGACTTCGAGTTCCCGCCGCGCTGATTCGTGCGCGGGATTGCGGCGGGCCCGATCTCGGGCCCTTGTTAGGGGATGTCGCGCCGCCTCCACGTCACGATCGCCGTCCTCGCCGCCACCTCCGTGACCACC
>JBJTCH010000352.1:0-2680 GCA_046091745.1 Opitutaceae bacterium | reverse complement strand
GCGCGCCCCGCCGGCCGCGGTCCCACCATTTCCGTCCCCGCCGCCGGTCAACCCGCGCCGCGGCGCCGCGGTTTCTCGTTCGGCCGCGCCGTGAACGAGAAGGGGCTCACGGTCTTCACCCGCCAGCTCGCCACGCTCGTCAAGGCCGGCATGCCCATCATGCGCGGCTTGGAGGTGCTTGCCCGCCAGGAGAAGCGGAAATCCTTCCAACAAGTGATCGGGGATTGCGCCGACACCATCCGCTCCGGCGGCAACTTCTCCGACGGGCTTGGCGCGCACCCGAAGACGTTCGATCGGCTCTACATCAACATGGTCAAGGCCGGCGAGGCGGGCGGCGTTCTCGACACGGTGCTCGAGCGCCTCTCCGTGTTCATGGAGAAGGCGATGAAGATCCGCGGCAAGGTGACGTCGGCGATGGTCTATCCGGCCATCATCAGCTGCGTCGCCGGCGGCATCATGATCGTCCTCATGGTCTTCGTGGTGCCGAAGTTCCAGGAGGTGTTCTTCACGATGCTGAAGGGGAAGCCTCTGCCGTGGCTGACATCGGTCGTCGTCGCCATCGCCAACGCCATGCGCGACAACCTGCTCATGGTCATCGGCGCGCTCTCGGTGGTCGGCGTGCTGGGCTGGCTCTTCAAGCGCTCGGTGTTCGGGACCAAAGTCCTGCACTGGCTCCTCCTCAAGGTGCCCGTCATCGGCGACCTTTTCCTCAAGGCCGCCATCGCGCGTTTCACCCGCACGCTCGGCACGCTGCTCGCCTCGGGCGTGCCCATCCTGCAGGCGCTCATCATCACGCGCGACACCAGCGGCAACGTGCACGTCGCGAACGCCATCAACGTCGTCCACGACCGCGTGAAGGAGGGCGACAGCGTCGCGAAACCGCTCGAGGCCACCCGCATCTTCCCCGGGATGGTCACCAGCATGATCGAGGTCGGCGAGGAAACGGGCGCTCTGCCCGACATGCTCGTGCGCATCGCCGATAACTACGACGAGGAGGTCGACAACGCGGTGGCCGCGCTGACCTCCATCATCGAGCCCGTCATGATCGTGTTCATGGCCGTCGGCGTCGGAGTCATCGTCATCGCGATGTTCCTGCCGATGGTGGAACTGATCAAGAGCCTCAGCGCCTGATTCAGGCGCGAGGCGCCGGCCGGCCTCAGCCGGTCTTCTTGCGGTTCTTCTTCGTCGCGCCTTCGCCCTCGATGCGGGCCGCGGGGTCCATCTTGCGAAGATCCTCCGGCGAAGGTCCGCCGCCGAATTGCTCCCAGTACATCGCCTTGAAGGGATTGATCTTCGGGCCGGTGGCGCCCTCGTTCACCAGCAGCGGGCGGGCTTCTCCCCACCAGCGGTCGTAGGCGGCCGCCAGCTCGGCGACGACCTTTGGGTTAGCCGCCGCCACGTCGGTCGTTTCGCCGTAATCCTGACGCAGATCGAAGAGCTGCCAGGCGGGTTTCTCGCCGCCGTCGATCGAGACGAGCTGCCAGCCGGTGTTGCGGATGCTGCAATTGCGGTAGCGCCATGCGTCCGGGCTCGTGCCGGGTGTCCAGCGTCCGACATGCGTGACAAGCGTGCGGTCGGACCAGGCGGCCTTCGGATCCGCCAGCAGCGGGACGAGGCTGCGGCCGTCGACCTGGGTCTTCGCCTTCGGGGAAAGCGTCGCGCCGGCCAGCTCCGCCAGCGTCGGGAGGAAATCGATGTGGGCGGCCAGCGCGCCCACGTCGGCCGGTTTCAGCCGGCCCGGCCAGCGCCAGAACGAGGACGCGCGGGTGCCGCCCAGCCAAGGGCTGCCCTTGCTGCCGCGCATGCCGGCGTTGAACACGCGCACGCCGCCGGTGCCGCCGTTGTCGTTCATGAAGATCACGAGGGTGTTCTCCTCGAGGCCGAGCTCCTTCAGGCGCGCGAGCATCCGGCCGACGTTGTCGTCGATATTGGCGATCATGCCGAAGTACTTCGCGGTGTTGGCCTCGGGAACCTTGCCGGTGTAGCGGGCCTCGTCCTCGGGCCGCACCTGCAGGGGGCCGTGGGGCGCATTGGTGGCGAGCCACACGAGGAAGGGCGCGTCTTTCTTCCGTCCCTCGATCCAGCTCAGCGCCTGGTTGAAGAAGATGTCGGTGCAGTAGCCCTTCGTCTTCACGAAGCGTCCGTTGTGCAGGATCGCGGGGTCGAAGTAGGTGTTGCCCGGGGCGTCGCCGCAGGAGCCGGGGTAGGTCTGGCCGATGCCGCCGGCGCCGTGGATGAAGACCTCGTCGAACCCGCGCTGGTCGGGGCGGTAGGCGGCCTCGTCGCCGAGGTGCCACTTGCCGAAGATGCCGGTGCGGTAGCCTGCGCCGCGGAGGATCTCGGGGAGCGTGACGGTGCCCGGCGCGAGACGCTCGCGCTCGTAGATCGTGTGGCTGATGCCGTTCTTGAACTCGTGCCGGCCCGAGATGAGCGCGGAGCGGGTGGGGGAACAGGTCGGGCTGACGTGGAAATCGGTGAACCGCACGCCTTCGCGGTGCAGGCGATCGAGGTTGGGCGTCTTCAGGATCGGATTACCGTGGGCCGAGATATCGCCGTACCCTTGGTCGTCCGTGAGGATGAAGATGATGTTGGGCCGCGACCCGGCGAGGGACGCCGCGGCGTGGAGCGAGGGCGACGCGGCGGCGAATACACCGGCGGCGATGAGCGCGAGAGGGTGGAG
>JBJTCH010000351.1:0-3450 GCA_046091745.1 Opitutaceae bacterium | reverse complement strand
CCTCGGTTTCTCGGAGGCGGGCGCGGAGGATTTCCTGTTGCGGCCCGCTTCGCCCGCGGGCTCATCTCGCGTGTTTCGTGCGACGGTCTCGCTTTCCAATCCCATGAGAACTTTCACCCTGCTTTGCGCCCTCACGTCTTCTTCCTGCGTCGTCTTCGCCCAGACGGCCTACGATGTGGTCGTCTACGGGGCCACGGCCGGCGGTGTGGCGACCGCGGTGTCCGCGGCCCGCTCGGGCGCGAAGGTGGTTTTGCTCGAGCCGCGGAACCAGGTCGGGGGCATGGTCGCGGGCGGACTTTCGGGCACGGATGTCGGCAAACGCGAGGTGATCGGAGGGCTGGCCCTCGAGTTTTATTTCCGCGCGGGCCGTGCGTACGGGCTCGAACGTCACCTGCAGGAAGTGGCGTGGATGCCGGAGCCGAAGGTCGCGGCGCGGGTTTTTCGTGAGATGCTGCGCGAGTCGGGCGTGACGCTGCTGGAGAACCACCGGCTGCGGGAGAAAGGCGGCGTCGCGCGCGAGGGGAATCGCATCACCACGGTGGTGCTGGAGAATGGCGCGCGGGTCGCGGGCAGGGTTTTCGCGGACGCCACCTACGAGGGCGATCTCATGGCGCAGGCGGGTGTCGCGTACACCTTCGGACGCGAGGGCGTGGCGCAGTACGGGGAGTCGCTCGCGGGGGTCCGCGCGGTGACGCCCAGCCATCAGTTCGCGGTCGACATCGCGGCGCGCGATGGAAGCAGCCGTTTGCTACCGGAGGTTTCGGCGGAACCGCGCGGCGAGCCGGGTTCGGCCGACCAGCGGATCCAGGCGTACAATTTCCGCGTGATCGGCACCAACGTGCCGGAGAACCGGCTGCCGTGGCCGCGCCCGGAGAGTTACGATCCGGCGCGTTACGAATTGCTGGCGCGATACCTCACCGCGATGACCGCCCACCTCGGCCGGCCGATGAAGCTCAACGAGGTCAGCCTGCTGCGCGTGATTCCCAACGGGAAGGTCGACCTCAACAACCGCGGCGGTTTCTCCACGGATTTCATCGGTCGCAATTACGACTATCCCGACGGCTCGTACGCGACGCGTGCCCGCATCTGGCGCGAGCACGAGGACTATCAAAAAGGGTTTTACTACTTCCTCGCCAGCGATCCGCGGGTGCCGGCGGCGCTGCGCGCGGAGATCAACGAGTACGGGCTCGCGCGCGACGAGTTCACCGGCAACGGGAACTGGCCCGACCAGCTCTACGTGCGCGAGGCCCGCCGGATGGTCGGCGATTTCGTGGCTACCCAGCGCGATCTGCAGACCGACCGCGTGAAGCCCGACGCCATCGGCATGGGCAGCTACAACTCCGATTCCCACAACGTGCAGCGGTTCGTGAACGAGAAGGGCTTCGTCGAGAACGAGGGCGACGTGCAGGTGCCGGTGCAGCCCTACCAGATCCCGTTTCGCGTGATGCTGCCGCGCCGCGCCGAGGTCGCCAACCTGCTCGTGCCGGTATGCTTTTCCGCGAGCCACATCGCCTACTCGAGCCTGCGCATGGAGCCGCAGTACATGATCCTCGGTCACGCCGCCGGGATAGCCGCCGCCGACGCCGCGAAGTCAGGCCGGAGCGTGCAGGAGACCGACGTCCCCCGCCTGCAGGCGACGTTGCTCCGCGAGGGCGCGGTGTTCGAGCGCGGGTTCGATTTCCAGGAAAAGGCGCTCGCGGTCATCCGCGCCCGTTTCCGCGCCCCCGTGCCGTCCGGCCCGCGGGCCTACGAGCGCGCGGCTCCGGGCGCCCGCTGACGGGCAACGTTTCCGCGCGGTCTCCCCGCAGTGCCCCGGCTTTGGAGTTCAGTAATCCGCGCCGCTCAAACTGCGCTCCACGGAGCGCTGCCACGCGTGAAGCTCCGCCGTCATGCGGGCGACGATCTCGGGATGCTTTTCCGCCAGGTTCCGCTCCTCCTTGGGATCTGAGAGCAGGTCGAACAGCTCCACGGCGTCGGGCGCGGCGCGCTTGCCCGCTTTCTTCGCCGACTTCGCGACGGCGCGATCGGAGAGGATGAGCTTGTAGCGGTTGTCCGTCCAAGCGGCTACCCCTCCGAAATTAGAGGTCTTCGCCACGGGGTGCTTGTAGTTCAGGAAATCGATCGCGGGGTTGCGCGGCGTCGGCGTGGTGCCGCGCGCGAGCTCCACGTCGATCCAGCGTCCGTTGGTGCGTTCGCCCGCGGCGTCGTACTGCCAGAATCCGATCGGGGACGGACGTTCCTTCATCGTGCCGTCCACGATCAGCGGCCGGAGATTGATGCCGTCGATCGGGCGGGCGGGCCGCGGCGACGCGAGCCCGGTGAGGGCAAGCAGCGTCGGAAAAATGTCGGAGGTGACGGCAGGGACCGCGCTGACCCGCGGCGCGCGGATGACCGCGGGCCACTCAATGAGGCATGGCACGCGCAGTCCGCCCTCGAAAACGGTTCCCTTGGCGCCCCGCCAGTCGCCGTCGAACGACTCACCCTGGTGTTCCCCCGGCAGGCCGTTGTCGGAGTTGAACCAGACGAGCGTGTTATCCGCGACTCCGGCCTCGCGGAGCGCCGCGCGGAATCGCCCGATCGCGCGGTCCATCGCGGTGATCTCGGCGAAGCGGTGGCGGAGCTCCTCTTTTTGGACCTTGGAATACAACGCCAAGTCGGCGGGTGTGCCGGAGTAGGGGCCGTGCGGGGAACCGAACCAGACCACGATGAAGAACGGCTTTCCCTCGGCCGCGACCTTACGCGCGAAGCGGGCGGCCTCGGCGACGACCAGCTCGGAACTTTCACCCTTGATGATCTCCGGCGTGGCGCCGTTCCGACTCAGCGGCGGGTCCATCTCGAAGAAGTTGTCGTGGGACAGGTACTCGTCGAAACCCATGCGCGCCGGGTTGACGGGCGATTCACGCTTCACGGCTCCCAGGTGCCACTTGCCGAAGTGGCCGGTGCGGTAGCCGCCCGCGCGCAGGATCTGCGCGATCGTGATCTCCTCGGGGCGGGTGGAGTAATTGGGCGCGAAGGCGCCGGAGCGGTTGGCGTGGCGGCCGGTCATGACGCTCGCGCGCGTCGGACTGCAAACCGGCGAGCCGGCATAAAAGCGATCGAGCCGGAGCGCGGTGCGGGCCATCTCGTCCAGCACCGGGGTCTTCACGTGCGGGTGGCCGTTGTAGCCGGTTTCTCCCCACGCCTGGTCGTCGGCCATCATCAGGACGATATTCGGGCGGTTCGCGGCCGCCGGCGCGGCAGTCGCGGGCGCGGAGCAGATCACGAGTGCGAGCAGGGCGAAGGTGGGGCGGGATTTCATGGGGTGCGGGATAGACGCGGGGAATTGGGGTGGAGGTTGCAGGAGGGTGTGATGGGGCGACAAAATAGCGGGGGAGCCCCCCGGGGGGGGCGCGTTGGGAGGGAGATCAGCCGGGGCGCACCGGGTCCGGCCGGGGGGGGCGCCCGGGGGGG
>JBJTCH010000350.1:0-6584 GCA_046091745.1 Opitutaceae bacterium | reverse complement strand
GGGTTTTCTTGTCATCCTCTGGGGCGTCCTGCGGCTGGGCGGAGGGCGGCGCTGGGGGCGGGCCGCCGCGTTCCCGCTCGCGTTCCTCGTCTTCGCCATCCCGGACAACGTCCTGGACTCGGTCGGCTTCTGGCTGCGCGTCTGGGTAGTCGACGCGAGCGCAGCCATCGCCCGCGGCGCCGGCATCGCGGTGCTGCGCAATGGCACGCAGCTCCTCGCGCCCGATGGTTCCTACAATTACGACGTCGCCGCGGCCTGCTCCGGCGTACGTTCGCTCACCGCGTTGGCGGCGCTCTCGCTCCTCGCCGGCTACCTGAGTTTCCGCGGCGCGGGCCGGCGGGTGCTCGTTTTCGCCGCGTGCCTCCCGTTGGTCTATCTCGGCAATGTCGCGCGAATCGTCGCGATCGTCTTTGCCGCGCAGGCCGGCGGTCCGCGCTGGGGTGATTTGGCCCACGAGGTGATGGGCTACGGGGTCTTTGCGATCGTGCTCGGCGGAGTCCTCGGCTGGGCCTCGCTCCTGGGGCGCCTGTTTCCCGAGCGCCGCGCGCCCGGGACAGGAGCTGCCATTCCGCGTGACGCATCACCGGAAGAACTCGGAGAGCTGGCCGGCCGACCGGTCGCGAAAGCCTGGTTGGTGGCGGCGGGTTTCCTCGTCCTCGCCGCGGGAACGGCGGCGTTTCTTCACGGGGTGGCGGCGCGGCCGGCTGGCGGGGCGGCGGGCCTGGCGCTGTCCGCGGGCGGAATCGGTCCGGTTGAGTTGCCCGCGTTCCTCGGCACCGAGTGGATCGGCCGGAGCGCGGCGGTGAGCGCGGTGGAGCGGGAGATCCTCCCGGCCGACACCGGTTACTCGCGCAAGACCTACATCGCCGTGGCCGATCCGCAGCGGCAGGTTTTTTTCTCGGTCGTGCTCAGCGGTCGCGACCGGACCTCGATTCATCGGCCCGAGCTCTGCCTCGTGGGCCAGGGTTGGACGATCGCGGACTCGGAGCGGCGCTCGTTGGGGGCCGCCGGTCGCGAAGGAAATCCCGCCGCCGGCGGAATTCCCGTCACCCTGCTGCACGTAAGGCGCGAAGTCGCCACGCCGCGCGGGCGCGAGGTGCGTCCGCAGCTCGTGGCGTATTTCTTTGCGGGCCCCGAGGGGGCCGTGGGCGGGCATACCGACCTGATCCGGCGCGACGCGTGGAACCGCGTGCGGCACGGCCGTGCCGACCGCTGGGCCTACGTGCTGATGCAGACCGACGCCCGTGACGGGGACGCGGCGGCCCTGGCCCGGATGGACGAGGTGCTGCGCGGGGTCTGGCCGTCACTGGTGCCATCGACGCGAGCGCCCGCGCCAGGCGAAGCTTGCTCTTGCGGTGTGAATGACGGCACCTACGGTTCCCGCCTCTTGAATTCAGCAGGCGCAGCGGCTTTGGCCTTCATCTCGGCCGACGGCGAGCAGTTGCTCGATTGGGGGCTCGCCATCCTTGTCGTGGTGGTGGGGAGCGGCATCGGCTTCCTCATCGTCTGGGCGCTCACGCGCCACATCCGGCGGGCGGCGCACGAGCAGGCGGCGGAGCTGATCGAGTTGGCGCGGCGTGAGGCGGCCGTCGCGGCCGAGGAGCTCAAGCAGAAGGCGGAGTCCGAGATCCAGGACAAGCGCGCGGAGATGAACCGCGAGTTCGACCGCCGGGAGATCGAGAGCGATATCCGCCTGCGCGAGATCCGCGCGCACGAGGAGTCGCTCGCGCTGCTCGATTACCAATTGGAGCAACGGCAGGAGCGGTTGAACCGCGAGAACGTCGCGGTGCGCCAGGCGCGTGACGCCATCCGGGCCCTGTCCAAGGGCGTGCGGAAGCGCCTCGAGGGCGTTTCCCAGCTCGACGGCGAGGAAATCCGCCGGCAGCTGCGCGAGGAGATTTTACTGGAGTGCCAGGACGAGTTCCGCGCGCTCCGCCGCTCGACGCTCGAGAAGTCCGACCAGGAGCTGCAGAACGAGGCCCGGCGCGCGCTCATCTCCGCGATGCAGCGTCTGGCCAGCCGGCCCAACAACGATCTCACGTCCACGATCGTGCAGCTGCCCAGCGAGGAGATGAAGGGGCGGATCATCGGCCGCGAGGGCCGGAACATCAAATCGTTCGAGTCTGCCACGGGCGTCACGCTCCTCGTCGATGAGTCACCGCAGATGGTGCTGCTCTCCTCCTTCGATCCGGTGCGCCGCGAGATCGCACGCGTGGCGCTCGACGGTTTGGTGAAGGACGGCCGCATCCATCCGGCCTCGATCGAGGAGCACGTGAAACGCGCGCAGGACGAAATCGACCTCGTCACCACGCAGGCCGGCGAGGAGGCGGTCGCGCGGCTCAACATCAACGGCCTTCATCCCGAGATCATCCGGCTCCTCGGCCGGCTGCGGTACCGCTTCTCCTACAACCAGAACGTGCTCGATCACTCGGTGGAGACCGCGACCCTCGCGTCACTCATCGCGAGCGAGATCGGGCTCGACCCCAACGTCGCCAAGCGAACCGGCCTGTTGCACGACATCGGCAAGGCCCTGCCGGGCGAGCTGGAGGGCAGCCACGCCACGATCGGCGCCGAATTCATCCGTCGTTACGGCGAGACGCCCATCGTCGTGAACGCCGTCGCCGCCCACCACGAGGAGGTGAAGCCGGAGACCATCTACGCGGGCCTGCTCATCCTGGCCGACACCGTCTCGGCCACGCGACCCGGGGCGCGGGCGGAGTCGATGACCGGCTACATCCAGCGATTGGGGCGCCTCGAGAAACTCGCCCTGTCCCTCGAGGGGGTGCAGCAGGCCTTCGCGATCCAGGCCGGTCGTGAGATCCGCGTGGTCGTCTCGCCGACCGAGGTCACCGACGACCGCGCCCGGGAGATCGCGCGCGAGCTCCGCAAGCGCATCGAGACCGAGCTGCAGTACCCCAGCACGATCCGCATCACGGTGATCCGTGAGGCGCGCTTCACCGAGACCGCGACGTAGGCCGACGCCTCGTCGGCCAGGCTGGTCAATCGCGGGGCGGCACCACCGGCCAACCGGATTGCCGCCAGTCGGCGAGGCTGCCGGCGTTGGCCGCGCGGAAGCCCTCGGCGACGAGGGTGCGGGCCGCGATCGCGGAACGCCCGCCCGCCGCGCAGTAGCAGAGGAGTTCGCTTTCGGGGTTTTTCTCCAAAAACGGCCGCCAGCTTTCCCGCGCGCCGCCGAGGTCGCTCAAGGGCAGCAGTACCGCGCCTTCCGCCACGCCGGAGCGCCATTCCCCCGGTTCGCGGACGTCGATCAGCACCGCCTGCCCGGCGCGCACCCGAGGGGCGCATTCCCGCGGCCGCAGGCGGGGCGCGGGGGTGAACAATGACTTGAGAAACTTGAACGGATTCATGCCAGGGGAATCGGGTGCCGGTTCAGCCGAGCTGCGAGGCCGCCGGGTTCGACGCCTCGCGGCCGGCGTTGGCCATGTAGTAGAGCACGGGCACGGCCATGCGGCTGATCAGCAGCGAGGCGATTTCCCCGAACATCAGACTGATGGCGAGTCCCTGGAAAATCGGGTCGGCCAGGATGACGCTGGCGCCGACGACGACCGCCAGCGCGGTGAGGAGCATGGGCCGGAAGCGCACCGCCCCCGCCTCGATCACAGCCTCCCGCAGCGGCAGGCCGTGCGCGCGGCGCAGCTCGATGAAGTCGACGAGGATGATCGAGTTCCGCACCACGATGCCGGCGCCGGCCATGAAGCCGATCATCGACGTCGCCGTGAAGAACGCACCCATCGCCCAGTGCGCCGGCAGGATGCCGATGAGCGAGAAGGGGATCGCCGCCATCACCACCAGCGGGGTGACGAAGCTGTTGAACCAGCCGACCATGAGCATCGCGATCAGCACCAGCACCGCGGCGAACGCGATGCCGAGGTCGCGGAAGACCTCGAGCGTGATGTGCCACTCGCCGTCCCATTTGAGCGCGGGGTTCAGGTCGTCCGCGGGGAGATTGAGGTGATAGATGGGCAGCCGCTCGTTCGTTCCGCCGAATCTCCGCGCGTCGAGTTTCCTTAACTCGGAGTCGATGGTGAACATCGCGTAGGCCGGGCTCTCGACCGCGCCGGCGACGTCGGCCGTCACGTACGTCACCGGCTTGAGGTTCTTGCGGTACAGGTTCGGACCGGCGGTCGCGCGCTCCATCCGCACCAGTTCGGAAAGCGGCACCAGCGGCGCCGTCGGATCGCGGTCGGACCGCACGCGCAGGTCGAGCAGCGCGCCGGGGTGGCCGCGGGCGGCGGCCGGCAGTTCGAGCACGATCGGCACGTCCTCGCGTTCGGCGGGAACATGCAGGAGGTCCGCCGCGCGGCCCTGCGCCGCGAGTTGCAGCGCCGCGGCGACCGCCGCCGCGCTGACGCCGTGCAGCGAGGCCTTCTCCCGGTCGACCACGTAACGCACCCGTGGCTGCGGGTCCTCGACGTACCAATCGATATCCACCACCCCGGCCGTGCGCTCCATGATGTTTCGCACCTCGCGGGCTAGCTCGATGCGCTGGGCTTCGTCGGGGCCGTAGATCTCGGCGACGATCGATTGCAGCACGGGCGGGCCGGGCGGAACCTCGGCGACGGCCACCGCCACGCCGTGCCGGCGAGCGATGGCGGCGACGGCCGGCCGGATCCGTTTCGCGATGTCGTGGCTTTGCCGCGAACGGAGCTCCTTGCCGACGAGGTTCACCTGGATGTCAGCCACGTTCGGACCGCGCCGCAGGTAATAGTGGCGCACGAGGCCGTTGAAATTGAACGGCGCCGCGGTGCCCGCGTACACCTGGTAATCGCGCACCTCGGGTTCCGAGCGGATCGCGGCGGCCATCTCGCGGGCGATCCGCGTCGTCTGCTCGAGCGTGGTGCCCTCGGGGGCGTCGATGATGATCTGGAACTCCGACTTGTTGTCGAAAGGCAGCATTTTCACCTGCACGCGTCCGAGGCCGACGAGCGCGGCGGAGCCGAGGAGGAGGGCGACGATGCCGCCGAGAAACAGCCAGCGCCACAGCGACCGGCCCAGCAGCGGCCCCATCACGCGGTGGTAGAGGCGCGTGGACCAATCCTGCGGGGCGTGGTCGTGCTCAAAGGTGAGCGCCGCGCGCTCCGCCTCGGGCAGCTTCTCCTCGCAGACCGCTCGCCGGCGCAGCACGCGGATCGCCGCCCACGGGGTGATCGTGAACGCGATCGCCAGCGAGAACAGCATGGCCGCGGTGGAGCCGATCGGGATCGGTCGCATGTAGGGCCCCATCAGACCGCCGACGAACGCCATCGGCAGGATCGCCGCGATCACCGCCCAGGTCGCGAGAATCGTCGGGTTGCCGACCTCGTCGACCGCCTCCAGCGCCACCTGGCCGAGCGGCTTCCGGGCCGCGCCGGGCAGCCGCACGTGGCGCACGATGTTCTCCACCACCACGATCGCGTCATCGACCAGGATGCCGATCGAGAAGATCAGCGCGAACAGCGTGATCCGGTTCAGCGTGTAGCCGTAGAGGTAAAAGATGAACAGGGTCAGCGCCAAGGTCGACGGGATCGCCAGCATCACGACGAGCGACTCGCGCCAGCCGAGGAACAGCAGGATCAGGATCGCCACGCCGAACACCGCGATGCCCATGTGGAGCAGCAGCTCGTTGCTCTTCTCCGCCGCGGTGTGGCCGTAGTCGCGGGTGATCGCGAGGCCCACGTCGGCCGGGATCAACGTGCCCTTCAGGCCGTCGACTTTCGCGAGGACCGCGTTGACCACGTCGATCGCGTTGGCGCCGGGGCGCTTCGCGACGCTCACGGTAACCGCCGCTTCCTCGAAGGAGGTCGAGACGGACCCCCCGCCGCCCAGTCCCGCGCCATGCAGGACGTAGGTTGAGGGTTCCTCGGCGGTGTCGTTGATCACCGCCACGTCGCGCAAGCGTACGGGCCGGTTTTCATGGACGCCGACCACCACGTGGCCGACGTCCGCGGCGTCGCGGAGGAAGGCGCCGGTCTCAAGCAGGACCTCGGTGTTGGCGAACGGCCGTGAACCGGCCTGCAGCCTCCGGTTGGCGCCCCGCAGCGCGCCGGCGATTTGAGCGGGGTCTAGCTGGCGCGAGGCGAGGGCGGCGGGATCGAGTTGTACGCGGACGGAGCGTCGCGTGCCGCCGATGACGTTCGTCTCCGCCACCTGCGGCACCGACTTGAGGACGTCGTCGACCTGCGCGGCGAGCCGGCGGAGGCCGAGATGGTCGAGCCGCGCGCTATGCAGCGTGAGCGCCAGCACCGGCACGTCGTCGATCGCGCGGGCCTTGGCGAGCGGCGGGCTCACCCCGGCCGGGATGCGGTCGGCGTTGCCCTGGAGTTTCTGGTTGAGGCGCACGAGCGCGGCCTCGACGTCGGTACCGACCTTGAAGCGGACGATCACCAGCGCGGCGCCGGGGCTGGAGGTGGAGTAGAGGTACTCCACGTCGGGAATTTCCCAGAGCAGCTTTTCCAACGGCCGCGTCACGCGGTTCTCCACCTCCGCCGGTTCGGCGCCGGGCATGCCCACGAACACATCCACGATGGGCACCTTGATCTGCGGCTCCTCCTCCCGGGGGAGCATCCAGACCGCGAAGAGACCCA
>JBJTCH010000349.1:0-4405 GCA_046091745.1 Opitutaceae bacterium | reverse complement strand
GTCAGCCCCCTCTCGGCGACCCGACGTCGCTGCTCCTCTTACCCCACGAGTTGAGGGTGCACTGGGCGCGCTACTCCAGCGCCGACAAGTTCACAGTGTTCGCCGACCGGCTGAACATCCCGACCAGCTTCACCTTCGCGCGCGGCGGCGTGATCATCGCGCAACCCCCGCGCTTCCTCTTCCTCAAGGACACCGACGGCGACGACCGCGCCGATGTGCGCGAGGAGATCATGACCGGCTGGGGCGTGAGCGACACCCACGCGCAGGCGAACAACCTGCACTACGGCATCGACAACTGGATCCACGGGTGCGTCGGGTATTCCGGCTTCCGTGGCGTGGTCGGCGGCCGCGAGCTGCAGTTCGCGCAGGGCACCTACCGCTTCCGGGCGGATGGGTCGGCGCTCGAGTTCCTCCACCAGTTCACCAACAACTCGTGGGGACAGAGCATCAACGAATTCGGCGACGACTTCGGTGGCACCGCCAACAACGCGCCGATCTTCTTCGGAGGGCTGCCCGCCACCATCACCCCCAAGGGCATGCGCGCCATGACCGCGAAGCGCATCAACACCGAGGACCGCGCCCACACCATCACGCCCAACTTCCGGCAGGTCGACGTCTTCGGCGGCTACACCGCCGCGGCCGGCAGCGCCATCATCCATTCCGACAACCTGCCCGCCCGCCTCCAGGGCAAGGCCATGGTCTGCGAGCCCACGATGAAAGTGGTCGCGCTGTTCGACCTCCGCCGCGACGGCGCCGGCTACGCCGCGGACGACGCCTTCAACCTCGTCGCGAGTTCCGACGAATGGATGTCACCCGTCTTTTCCGAGGTCGGCCCCGACGGCGCCGTCTGGTTCTCCGATTGGCAGAACTACATCATCCAGCACAACCCCACCCCGAGCCTCGAGCGCGGCGGCTACGCGGCGAAGACCGGAGTCGGCGGCGCCCACGAGAACCCGTTGCGCGACCACGTGCGCGGCCGCATCTACCGCGTCGTCTGGGATCAGGCCAAGGCGCCGGCGATCCGCACGCTGCACGGAGCCTCCGAAGCGCAACTCGTCTCCGCTCTTTCCAGCGGGAACCAATTCTGGCGCCTCACCGCGCAGCGGCTGCTGGTCGAGGGCAAGCGCACCGTGGCAGTCCCGGCGCTGCGCAAAATCGCCCTCGGCGGCGCCGCCGTGCCCGCCGTCCATGCGCTCTGGTCGTTGCACGGACTCGGCCAGCTTGACGAGGCCACGCATCGCGCGGCCCTCGTCCACGCCGACGCTGCCGTCCGGCGCAACGCCACGCGCGCGCTCGGTGCCGACGCCGCAGCCGTATCCCTGTTCTTCTCCTCCGCCGTGATGAGCGATCCCGACCTGCTCACGCGCCTCGCCGCGTTTACGAAAGTGGGCGGCTTCCCGACGTCTCCCCAAATCAAAAGCGTCGCCGCCAGTCTCGTGCGCAATCCCATCAACCAGAAGGACGAGTGGCTCCGCGAGGCCGCGCGCGTTGTCGGCCGCGTGCACGGCGCGTCGCTCTACAAGGAGGGCCCGAACCTGCTGCCCAACCCCGGCTTCGAGGAAATCGCCGCCGACGGCCTGCCGGCGGGATGGAGCCGCCGCGACTACGGCAACCGCGAGGCCAACCGCACCGCGGCTTGGAGCTCATCGCCGGGCGAAGGACGCTCCCGCTCCGGCCAGCGCGGGCTCCGCGTGGTGACCGACGGCAACGCCGACACCAGCCTGCACGCCGATGTCGCGGTGAAACCCAACACCTATTACCGCCTCGCCGGCTGGATCCGCACCGGCGCCCTTCAGGGCAAGGCCAGCCTCAACGTGCACAACATCCGCGTCGAAACCGAAACCCTGCGCCGGCGCGACACCGACTGGACGGAGGTCGAGGTTGAGTTCAACAGCGGCGAGCGCACGACCGCGTCGGTCAACGTCCTCCACGTCGCGCGCGGGGAGGCGATATTTGACGACGTCAGCCTCGCGGAGCTCACGCCCGCCGACGAGGCCGCAAACCTCGTGCCGGGCGACGCCGTCCGCGGCGCAGCCTTGTTTCATAAACACCCGGCAGCCTGCGTGCTCTGCCATGCGCTGAAGGGCCAAGGCAGCACGGTCGGACCCGCGCTCGACGGCATCGCCGCGCGCGCCACGCCGGCCTACATCCGAGAGAGCCTGCTCGAACCGAGCAAGGTCCTCGCCAAAGGCTACGAGCACTACGGCGTCTCCCCGATGCCGCCGATGGGCGATATCTTCAGCCCGCAGGAAATCTCCGACCTCGAGGCCTACCTGCAGACGTTGCGGTAAATCGCGCGGGCATTCCGCTCACGGCCGCCCAACCGCGGCCGCGAGCTCGCGCACTTTGCCGACGAGCACTTCCTGCACTTCGGGCGCGAAGTAACCGATGCCCCCGTGATACAGCCCGCGGGTCTCGTAGCCGCCTTCGCGCAGCACGCGGGCCGACGGCACGTACCCGAAGGTGTCGTGGCAGTACGCGGCCAACCAAAGCCGCATCGGCCCGAGCGCGTCCTCGATCAGCCGCACGTAATCCACCACCACCTCGCCCGGCAGGCCGACCAACGTGAGGTCCGCGCCGAATTGCCAGACCGCGACCGGAACGCGGTACTCGGTCGGGAGCGCGCCGCCGTCGTTGAGTTTCTGCAGCATTTGCTCCGCCACCCACTTTTGCGTCGAGGCGCCCTTGGCCGCGGTCCGTTCAATCTCGGCCCGAGCCGGCGGACGCTGCAACGGCAGCGCCACCTCGCCGAGCGCGGTCCGCAGCGGTCCGTTCACCGGCTTCAGGGTGACATCCACGACGCGACGCACTTCGCGCGCCAGCTCGGCGCCGTGCGCCCGAGCAATTTCCACCGCGGGACGCTTGGCGGGATCATTGAGACTGTTCGGATACGGATTCGTGTCCCCGGCCAACCCCTGCACGAACATCGCCTGCACCCCCGGGTTCTCGCGCTCGAGGATCACCTGCGCCACGCCCGCGTAGTCGCCGCTCACCCGGTTGTCGCGCGTGCCGTAGGTGGTGTTGTGGCAGGCCGCCCCGAAGAGGACGCCGCGCAATTGCCCTCCCGCGCCGTCGATCCGCAGCACCGGCACCGAGCGGTCGACCGGCCCGCGCGGATTCGCCCCGAGGATGACCCCGCGATCGGTGAACTCGCGGCGGTTCATCGGGAAATTCACCTGCCCTGTGCCCCAGCGCAGCCGCGCCGGCTCCAGTCGCGCCACCGCCTCGCGCGCGAGCCGCACACACTCGTCCTGCAGCCGGATCGTGTAGGCGATGAGGCGCTCGGCCTGGTCGCGCGCGATCGTGTAGTGCGACTGCGTGCCGAGCATGACCGCCGGCCCCGCGTGGGTGTGCGACGCGTTGAAAAGGATGCGCTCCCGCGGGACTTTGGTCTCGGCCGTGATCCGCGCGAGCACCGGAGCGGAAAAATCAGCGCGAAACCCGATGAGGTCGGCGGTGACAACCAGCGCCCGCGCCCCTCCCGCGTCCTCCAGCGCGAGCACCTTGAGGAACAACTCATCGTCCACCTCGCGCGCCGGCTGCGTCCGGCCTGAGTAGCCCGCCAGCATCAGCGGCTCCGCCGGCGTGACCCTCGCTGACGCGAAACCCGCGCGCCAGCCGGAGCCCGGCTCGGCGGAGAAGGAAGAGGACGACAGCAAAGCCGACGCGAGCGCCGGCAACAGGAGGCGTTGCAGAAGTTTCATGGGGTAGATGAAAACGTTCTTTCGACGAACGGCAGCGCGGGCAAGGCCGAGCCGCAACGAGGCACTCATTCCGCCCAGCCTCGGCCCGGTTCCTGTGCATGCGGCGGCCAAGACCTCGCGGCGTTCCTTTCGTCCGGACGGAACCGTGCGCCTATCGACGGCGCGCTCACCACCCTCGGCGGCGAACCCGGGCAGTCCTTCATCGAGGAGCGTAGCCTCTTCGACGCCACCGCGGAGTACCGGCTCACGCGGCGCCTTTCGCTCTTCGCGTCCGGCACCAACCTGTTCAACGCCGGCCGCATCACGGCCCGTGAGTCCGCCCGCCTCCCGCACTGGGCGCGTCTGCAACAGGCGTCCGCCTTCGGCGCCAACTACACCCTCGGCGCCAAAGCCTCGTTCTGAACCGGCGCGGCCCCGCCCACGGGGTCAGGGCGTTCCATGTTCAAAACGCCGCGAAACAACGAACGCCCTGAGCCCATGCAAACGTCTCGCCCTCCGGATGCGCGACCGCAGGTTACGGGGATGCGCCTACGTCTTCTTTTCGCCGTAGTCCTGGGGTTGGGATCGAATGCTGGCTTCGGGCAACCGGTCTGCTCGATGCTCGCGATCATCCTCGTCGTGACCATCGTTGTAGCCCACTTCCGCGATCAGCTCGTCAAAGTCGGGCTCGTCCTCATCGCGGCTTCGGCAGTGCACAATTT
>JBJTCH010000348.1:0-13770 GCA_046091745.1 Opitutaceae bacterium | reverse complement strand
GTTGCAGATCATGAACTGCCCCTGCAGGTGGTCGGGAAAGTGGCGCGACGAGACGAACTCCGAGCCGGAGGTCGGGCGCGAACGCTTCGGGACGAAGGTCCGCGTCTTCGTGATCTCGATGCCGTAGGGCATCTTCGCCGAAAGCGGCAGCCCCCACCAGTTGAGGCCGTCGGAGGCGTCGGAGATGAAGCATTGCTCCCAGTAATCGAAAGCCACGCCCCAGGGGTTGCTGTAATCGGCCTGGCTGTAGCGCTCGAGGCGGAAGTTCTTCGGGTCGAAGCGCCAGACGCCGCCGTCGTTGCAACGCCGGGGACCGTACGGAGTCTCGACCTGCGAGTGCAGGAAGCGTCCCTCGCACAAGTAGAACGCGCCCGAGGCGTCGGACGTGAAGGCCGAGATCGCGTGGTGCGTGTCGTGGGTGTCGAACCCGTGCAACAGCAGCTCCATCCGGTCCGCGCGGTCGTCTCCGTTCTCGTCGACGAGCAGCACGAGGTTGGGCTCCTGCGCGACGTACACGCCCTCGGGCGCGAACTCGAAGCCGATGGGCAGGTGGAGGCCGTCGGCGAAGACGGTCTGCTTGTCGGCGCGGCCGTCGCCGTCGGTGTCCTCCAGGATCAGCAGCTTGTCATTGGGCTTCGGGTCGCCCGGCCGCCAATGCGGGTAGCTCGGCATAACCGCCACCCAGAGGCGCCCGCGGTTGTCGAACGACATCTGCACCGGGTTGGCGAGGTCGGGGAATTCCTGCTCAGACGCGAACAGCTCGAGCTTGAAGCCCTCCATCAGCTTGAGATCGGCCATCACCTCGCGGCCGCCGCGGTACTCGATGGTGCCCATGGCGCCGCCGGGCTTGAAGTTGGTCGGCACGGGCGGCAGCGCGTGCGTGCGGCTGTCGTCGACCGCGAGGTCGCGCTTCCGACCCGACGCGACGTCGTGAATGAGGGTGTCGCGCAGCGTCATCATCTCGCGGGTCTTGCGGACCTCGTCGGGATAATTCTGCGGACCGTAGGGTTGGAAACGCTGGCCGTGGGTGTGGACCCCGTTGACGAGGTTGTAGTCGTTGTTCCAGAGCCAGTCCTTCTCCTTCACCGCCGCGTGCACGAGGGCGGCGTCGGCCTCCGATCGACCCGCCGGCGCGGCGCCGTACATCCCGTCGGCGAGGATCGTGGCGAGCTCGCGGTAGCCGGCCTCGGTGGGCGCGAAGCCGTTGATCGTAAGCGGCCGGCCGGGCCGGTCGTAGCGGGCCTTGGTGGGCGCGAAAAGGTCGATGAAGGTGAGCTGGTTCCGCGCGGCGACGCGACCGATGGCGGCGGCGTAAAGCGCGAGGTTCGTGTTCTCCTTGCGACCGTCGGGCAGGTCGCGCGTGGCGGACAGGTCCTCGAAGGCGATCGGTGACACGAGCACGAGGCGCGGCGCGCCGCGGCCGTTGTAGGCCTGCGCGAGCGTGTGGCGCACCCAGGCCTCCATCTCAGCCTCGAAATTTCCCACCCGCGACGGCCCGTCGAACGACTCGTTGTAGCCGAAGAAGGCGACGATGGTGTCGGCCTTGAGGTGGGTGAGCCACTGGTCGGGCGTCGGGAAGAATCCCTTGCCGTTGTGCATGGCGTACTCCGGGCGGAATTTCTCGGCGCCGGGAAACGCCCACTGCGAGACCCGCGCGGGGTGCGGGCGGAAGGCGGGCGTGTCACCGGGCCGGCCCAGGTTGCGGACGATGAGTTTCTTGCCGGGGAACCGCAGGTGCAGCTCGGTCTCGATGCGGCCGTAGTAGACATCGCGCTCGGCGAGGCCGTTGCCGAGCAGCACGACGCGCTCGCCGTCGTCGGGCGCGGCGACGCCCTGCGGGCGCGAGGTCGTCGCGGCGCCCGGCAGCGGGAAGTCGGCGTGGGCGCCGACGACCGGCTTGGCATCAGCCTGCTTGGCGGCGGCCTTGCCGCCCTTGCCCTTGCGTTTCGCCGCGTCGGTTTTTTCCGCCGCGGGCGGGGACGCCTGGCCGGCGGCGGGGGCGTCGGCCGCCACGCAGGCGACCGAACAGAGGAGCAACGCGGGGAGCAGACGCGCGAACAATTTCATGGGGAGCAAAGCAACTTCGCTTCCTCGCTAGCGCGCGGCCCGTCCCGAGTCGAGTGCGGCCCTCGGCCGCGCCCGCGGCTAGAAGAACTTCTTCGCCTTCTCGAAGAAGGAGCGCGAGGTCGGTTCGGCGGCGTCGCCGCTCACCCGACCGAATTCCTCGAGGAGACGACGTTGTTCGCCGGAGAGCACGGTGGGCACCTCGACCTGCACGCGCACCAGCTGGTCGCCCTGCGCGCCGCCGCGCAGGCTGGGCATGCCGCGGCCGCGGAGCCGGAAGGTCGTGCCGCTCTGCGTGCCGTGCGGGATCTTGAGCGCGGCCTTGCCCGAGAGGGTCGGCACCTCGATGGAACCGCCGAGCGCGGCGAGGGTGAACTTGATCGGGATCTCGCAGAAGAGATCGTCGCCCTGCCGCTCGAACAGCTCGTGCTCCTTGACGGAGAGCACGATGTAGAGGTCACCCGGCTGGCCGCCCGCGAGACCGGCCTCGCCGTTGCCGCTCGAGCGGAGGCGGGAGCCGGTGTCGACCCCGGGCGGGATGCGGACGTTGAGCTTGGTGTTGCGGGCCACGCGACCCTCGCCGCGGCAACCGGAGCAAGGTTTCTCGATGCGCGTGCCGGCGCCGCCGCACGAAGGGCAGGTCTGCGTGAAGGTGATGATGCCGCCGGAGCGACGCACCTGGCCGGCACCGCGGCAGGTCGAGCAGGTGACGCGTTTCGAACCCGGCTCGGCTCCGGAGCCGTCGCAGCGCTCGCACGCCATCTGCTTCCGGAACGAGATCTCCTTCTCCACCCCGCGGGCGGCATCCTCGAGTGTGATCTCGAGGTCGTAACGGAGATCGGCGCCATCGCGCCCGCCTCCCCCGCCCCCGCCGCCGAACATTTCCTCGAAGATCCCGCCGCCGCCGCGCCCGCCCAGCTGGCCGAAGACCTCGCGGAAAATATCGAACGGATCGTGGAACCCGCCGCCGCCCATGCCGCCGCCACCGCGAGGACCCGCCGCGCCGGCGCCACCCTCGAAGGCGGCCGGACCGTAACGGTCGTAGGCGGCCCGCTTCTCCGCGTCGCTCAGCACCTCGTAGGCGTGCGACACCTTCTTGAACATCTCCTCGGCGGCCTTGTCGCCGGGGTTTTTGTCGGGGTGGTACTGCACCGCCTTCTTGCGGTACGCCTTCTTCAGTTCCTCGGCGGTGACCGATTTCTCAACCCCGAGCAGCTCGTAATAGTCCTCCTTGGCCATGGTGGTGGGCGGCGGGTCCGGTTAAACGACCGCCGGCTTGGCCGGGCCGCTGGAGATGATCACCGAGGCGGGACGCAGCAGGCGCCCGTTGAGCGAGTAGCCGACGCGAACGACCTGGAGCACGTGCTCCTCCTTCACCTCGGCCGAGGGCTGGTGGGAGATCGCCTGGTGCTGATGCGGGTCGAACGCCTGGCCGGCGGGATTGATCTCCTTGAGACCATGGCCGGCGAGCGCGCTGCGCATCTGGGTGAGGACCATGTCGACGCCATCGGCGACGCCCTTGAGGTCGGCGCCCGGCTGGCGCGCGGCGGCCACGGCCAGCCCGAGCGTGTCGAGCACGGGGAAAATATCCTCGAGCACGCGGCCGGTGGCGGCGGTGCGCAGCTCGTCCTTCTCGCGCAACGCCCGGCGGCGGAAATTCTCCAGATCGGCGGCGGTGCGAAGGAACCGGTCGTAATGGGCGGCGGACTCCGCCTTGGCGGCGGCCAGCTGCGCGGCGAGGTCCGGCGAGGGCTGGCCGGCGCCGGCGGCGGGCGTCGGCTCGGCCGCGGGGACGGAAGCGTTCTCTTTGTTTTCGGACTCAGGCATGGGAAAAAGAGGACGAAGTAACCAGCCGCCGCGCGAATCTTCAAGTCGCGCCTTGAACGCGCTGCGCGCTTGTTTCCCGCGAGGCCCGCGCGAAAAGTACGGCATGGCTTCCGCGGTCCTCTCCTCCTCCCGCGCCGCCCTCGTCGCCGCCGGCATCCTGGGCGCCACGGGCGTCACCCTCGGCGCGCTCGGCGCGCACGCGCTCAAGGCGACCCTGCTGGAACGCGGCATGGCCGACGCATGGGACACGGCGGCCAAGTACCACCTGCTCCATGCGGTCGCGCTGCTCGGCTGGGCGGCTTGGCAGCGGCAGAAAGCCGGTGCGGAAACGCCGGCTCGGGACTGGGTGATGCGGCTCTGGGTGGCGGGAGTGGTGTTGTTTTCGGGATCACTTTACGGGCTCGCGGCGGGCGGGCCGCGCTGGCTCGGTCCGGTCACGCCCCTCGGGGGCATCGCGTTCATCGCCGGTTGGATTCTCGTCGTGAAGCGGGCGTTGCGCCGCGACCCCGCATGACTTCCGCCCTGGCGCTGCCGGAGGACCTGCGCGCGATGCTGGAGGCGGTGCGCCGCCACGGCCGGCCGCGGATCGTCGGCGGCGGCGTGCGCGACTGGCTGCTCGGGCTGGCGCCCAAGGACCTCGACGTCGAGGTGGGCGGGATCGACTTCGAGACGCTGCACCGCGACCTCGAGCCCTTCGGCGCGACGGACATCGTGGGCCGGAGCTTCGGCGTGATCAAAGTGCGGAGCCGCGCGACCGGCGAGGAATACGACTTCTCGTTGCCGCGCCGGGAGTCGAAGACCGGCGCGGGTCATCGCGGGTTCGCGGTGGCGCCGGATCCCGGGCTCGACGACGCCGCCGCGGCGGCGCGGCGGGATTTCACGCTCAACGCGATCGCGGTCGATCCGTTCACCGGCGCCCTGATCGACCCGCACGGCGGACAGGCCGACCTGCGCGCGCGGGTGCTGCGGCACACCAGCGCGGCCTTCGTCGAGGATCCCCTGCGCGTCCTGCGCGGCTTCCAGCTCGCGGCGCGTTTCGATCTCACGCTCGCGCCGGAAACGGCCGCGCTCTGCCGCGGCATCGCGGGCTCCTACGCGGAACTCCCGCTCGAGCGCGTCTGGGGCGAGTGGGAGAAATGGGCGGTGAAGGCGATGCGCCCCTCGCGCGGCCTGCAGGTGCTCGAGGAGACCGGCTGGCTCGCGCATTTTCCCGAGATCGCGGCGCTGCGCGGCACGCCGCAGGATCCCGAGTGGCATCCGGAGGGAGATGTTTTCACCCACACCGGGCATTGCCTTGATGCGCTGACGGCGTCCCCCGCGTGGCGGGAAGCGGACGCCCCGCGTCGTGAGCGGCTGATGTTCGCGGTGCTGGCGCACGACTTCGGCAAGCCCGCGACGACGGTGCTCGCGGAGAAAAAAGGCCGGCCGCGCTGGGTGAGCCCGGGGCACGAGCCGGCGGGAGGTGACCCGGCGGTCGCGTTTCTCCGCCGGATCGGGGCGCCGCTGCGGCTCGACGCGCCCGTGCGTGGGCTCGTCGTGAACCACCTCGCGCATTTCAGCGGGCAGGAGGAACTGTCCGCGACGGCCGTGCGCCGCCTCGCGCGGCGCCTCGAACCGGCGACGATCGAGGAGCTCGCCACGCTGATGCGGGCCGACGCGGACGGACGGCCGCCCCTTTCGACCCCCGACGTGCACTGCCGGATCGACGCCTTGGTCGCCAAGGCCCGCGCGCTTGAGTTGGAGCGGCTCGCCCCGCGGCCTATTTTGCTCGGCCGGCACCTGATCAAGCTCGGCGTGCAACCCGGACCGGCGATGAAGGGCATCCTCGACGCGGCGTTCGAGGCGCAGCTCGACGGGGCGTTTGGCGACGAGGACGGCGCGCTGGCGTGGGCGCGCCGCCGGTTGGAAACCCCGTCCGCCTGAACGCGGGCCCGGATATTTCGCTCAGAACGAACGCCGCGCGCTGAGGTAGGCGAAACGCCCGCCGGGGCGTCCGACGAGGCCCTGGTTGTAGCCCACGTTGCTGTTATCGAGCGGCGGCTGGCGGTTGAACATGTTGTCGAGGCCGAACGTGAGGCGGAGATCGCCGAGCTTGGAACGCTTGTCCCAACCGTGGCTGAGGCTGCTGCCGAACGTGTGGTAGCGGTTCACCTCCCAGCCGTCGCGCGTGAGGTCGCGGTGGCGATGGATGTAGGTCGACGACAAACTCGCGGCCCACGCGCGCTGCTGCCAGAAGAGCGACGACTGGCCGCGGTAGCGCGGCAGGCTGCGGCCGACGCTGCTGACCACGGCGTCGTTCTGGAAGCGCCGCGCCGAGTAGAATCCCATGTAGGTCCAGTTGCTCGAGAACGAGAAGCTGCCGAGACGATCGGTCCGCACGCGGTGGCGGATGCCGTAGTCGTAGTAACGCACCATCTGCTGGGCGAGGTTGACGGCGGAGTCGGTGATGTAGCGGATGCGGCCGGGGACGGTGACGGACTCGCCGGGCTGCACCAGCCGCGTGACGCCGCCCGCGCCCGCGAGGATGGCGATGCCGGCGGTGGTGTTGTTGCGGTAGGTCTCGGACTGCGGATCGCGGACGACGAGGTCGCCGGTGCTGGTGAGCTCGTTCTGCCGGATGAACGTGGTGCCGAGACCGGAGGTGATGAGGTTCCTCTGCTCGATCACGCCGTGGGTGAACTCGAGCGAGAGCCCGCGGAACCAGCGGCCGGGCACGTCGAACACGAAGCCGGTCTGCTTCGTCACGCCGTCCTCGGGCTTGAGGTTGCGGTTGCCCGCGGTGCGCACGAGCCGCTGGTAGGTGCTGGCGTCGACGGGATCGCCGGTGAGCGCCTGCGGCCGGCGAAGGTCGGGCAGACTGGAAACGAGGCTCTCGCGCACGCCGCCGTAGAGCTGCGGCAGCGTGGGCGAGCGGAACGTCTCGCTGTAGGAACCGCGGAGCAGGAGGCTGCGCGTCGGGCGGAAAGCGAGCCGCGCGCCGGGCTTGATGCCGCTGTCGTAACCGTCGCTGAACTTCTCGTAGCGGGCGGCGCCGCCGAGCTCGACGCTGTACAGGAATTTGTAGCGGCCCTGCTTCACCAGCGGCAGACGCAGCTCGAGCGAGGCCGCGTCGACCGTGCGGCCGGCGTTGGTGGGGTCGGCGAGGCGCACCTGGCCGATGATGTCGTTGAGGTAGGTCGACTGCGGATCGTTGGTGGAATTGAAGTGCTCGACGCGGTGCTGCAGGCCCGCCGCGGCGCCGACGCGGCCCCACGGCAGCGCGAACAGCTCCGTCGTGGTCACACGGCCGTCGATCAACGTGGTGTCGGCGTTGCCCGCCGCGGAGGTCACGGTCTTGATGCTGTTGATGGTCGCGGGGTCATTCTTGAACGAAGGCCCGCCGAAGATGTTGAGCGCGTCGGGCGTCGCTTTGGCCAGGGCCGCGCGCAGCTTGCTCTCGCTGATCGCGTTGGACGTGTAGTCGATCGAGGAGTTCTTGGTGTAGGACCAGCCGAGGTCCCAGTCGAAGCGGCCGAGCACGAGACCGCGGAGACCGGCGCGGTAACCCTGGGACTCGCTGGTGATGCGCGCGATGCGCGGGCCCACCTCGAGGGCGCGGTAGGTGAACGCCACCGGGATGCCGAACGGGTTGTAGTAGTTGGAGGCCGGCACGAGGATGTCGTTGTCACCCGCGGTCGAGGCGGGGGACGGCGCGAGGTGGGTCTCGGACTGGATGCGGCCGGCCATCGCGGCGGCCTCGAAGCTGATGTTCCACGGCAGGTCGTAGCCGAAGCCCACGCTGAGGTTGCGCGTCGTGCGCTCGGGCACGTTCCAGACGAACGGTTGGAAATTGTACGAGTTGCTGAACTCACCCGCCGGATAGGCGCGCGCGACGAATTGCTCCGCGGTCGGCCGGGCGGGATTGTTGCCGCGCGGCACGGAGGCGTAATTGCCGGAGCTGCCGAGCGTGCCGGCCGCGACACCGCCGGTGCCGGGCAGGAAGGTGGCGGTGGCGCCGGTCAGCGGATTGCGGATCGCGGTGGCGGTGAGCCCGTTGCTGGCCAATTGGGACGCGGTGGGGATGCCGACGGTCGCGTACGGGCCGGTGCCGGAGCGTCCGTCGAAGGAGCTCGTCGCGGTGGCGGTCGGCCGCAGCGGCGAGGCGTACTTCACCGCGTCGTAGGCGCGCCAGCGCTCGGTCTGGTCGGCGTCGGCCGAGAAAGGCTGGTCGATCGCGGCGTTGGCGTGGCGCGACGTGTAGGACGCGTTGACGTTGACGCGGAGACCCTTGGCGCGGGTGCCGGCGAAGAGGGAGTAGGACTGCTCGCCGCCGTCAGTGTTGAAGTAATTCCCGTAGCGCGCGGTGACCTCGAGGCCGACGTGGTCCTTGCGGGTGATGATGTTGATCACGCCCGCGGTGGCGTCGGACCCGTAGACGGCCGAAGCGCCGTCCTTCAGCACCTCGACGCGCTCGATCGTCGAGACGGGGATGCGGTTGAGGTCGACGAAGACGGTGCCGCCGCTGCTGATGCCGTTGGGTGCGACGCGACGCCCGTCGACGAGCACGAGCGTGTTGTTGGGCCCGAGGAAACGCAGGTCGATCGCCGACGCGCCGCGCACGGCAGTCGTGGTGCCGCCCTCGTTGATGCCGAGGTTGGTGGCCTCGGGCATGTCGCGCATGATGTCGGTGAGGTTGTCCATGCCCGAGAGCGCGATCTCCTCGCGGGTGATGAGGCGGAGCGGCGACGGCCCCTCCATCTCGGCCTGCTTGATGAGGGACCCGGTGACCTCGAATTTCTCGAGTTGGGTGGGGCCGGACGCGGGGGCCGACTGCGCGGCGGCGGGGACGGCCGCGAGCAGCGGGAGAAGAACCAGACCGGGGAGGAGGCGCAGCGACACGGGGCGGGTATTCATGGGAAAGGGAACGGCGGTCCGGGCGGTTGCCCGGGGACGGCGGCTTTTCGGATACGGCGCAGCCTTGCGCGGCGAAAAGCCGCGGGGCAACGGGGAATTTCTCCGGGGCGAGAACTCCGCCCGGGCGGGCTCAGAATTCCCGGCGGATGCGCATCGACACCGTGCGCCCGAGGGCACCGGCGCCGTAGGCGCGGTCGTCGAAGCCGAGCACCAAAAAGCCGTTGGGCGGGGGCCGCTTGTCGAGCACGTTGCCGGAGCCGATGGTAATCGTGGTGCGCTTGAAGCCGCGGTAGGTGAGCGACGGCGTGATGACCGTGTACACATTCTCGCCCCAACCCGGGAAGGTGGCGGTGGCCTGGCGGTCGTTGAAGAACTTGCCGATGACGTCGGCCGAGACGCTCGCGGCCCAGTTGTTGCGGCGCCACGAGATGCCGTAGTTGTAGCGCCACTCGACGTCGAAATAGAGGCCGGTGTTGTCGAAGAAGCCGGCGCCCTGCCCCGCGTCGGACCCGCGCTTGAGGATCTGGGTGGCGTCGGCGGTGAAGGTGAAGCTGCCGAGCCGCGCGGTGCGGAGAGAGTAGCGGGCGCCGTAGTCGAGTCCGCGGAACAACTGCAGGCCGAGGTTGTTCGAGATGCCGTAGAGGAACGAGATCGGGCCCGGGTTCTGGGTGGAGTTGTCGCGCACGACGGCGTTGGGGAAGAGGCGCGTGCCCTCGGCGCTCAGGAGGTAGCTCGCGCCCAGCGTGGTGATGACGTTGCGCACCTTGATGTCGAAGTAGTCGACGCTGAAGCTGAGGCCCTTGACCGCGGGCAGCTCGAACACCGCGCCACCGTACTGCACCGTGCCCTCCTCGGGCTTGAGGGACGGGTTGCCGCCGACGAGCACGCGGAGCTGGCGCGCGCCATCCTGCGGGCGCAGCGGGTCGCTGATGCTGGCGGAAGTGACGGCAAACGACTGCGGCTGGTAGAGCTGGCCGATGTCGGGCGCCTTGAACGATTGCGACCACGAGCCGCGGAGGAGGACGTTGACGAAGCGGTTCGCGGGCAGGCGCAACTTGCCGCTGTACTTGGGCTTGGTGGTCTCGCCGAAGTCGCTGTAGCGCTCGTGCCGCACGGCGAGCTGGAATTCGAGCCACTTCTGCAGCGGCAGCGAGGCCTCGAGAAACGCGGCGCTGATCCGCCGGCGGCCCTCGTACGGCGTGGTGGCGGTGAAACCGAGGAAGGTGTTGGGCTCCGGGTTGGAGCGAAGGTGGTCGCGGCGATGCTCGGCGCCGACGGCGAAGCCGAGGTCGCCCGCGCCGGCGAACGGCAGCCGCGCGAGGGAACCGGTGACGTTGCCGTCCCAGCTCAGCGAGGCGATCCGGCCGTCGAGCCCGCGGGAACGCGTGTAGAGGCGGGCCTCGAGGTTGGGATCATCGGAAGGCCCGAAAGGATTGAAGGCGGTGGCGCGCGTGGCGCCGTTGAGGGCGGCCTGGAGATCGGCGGCGCGGATGAGATCGGTGTCGCGGGTGGTCTCGTTGACGCCGTAGCTCAATCCGGTCTCCCAGTTCCAGCCGCGGCCGAGGGTTCCGCGCAGTCCCGCGAGCGCGGTTCCGGTGGCGGTCTTCACCTCGCGCACCGGGCGGACGGTGCCGCGGAAGGTCCACGGCGCCGAGGTGGACGTGCCCGTGAGCGCCAGGCCCGTGGGGTTGTACGGATTCGTCGCGGGCAAGGTGATGCCGGCGAGCGACGTCGTGTAGCCGTAGGGCGTGAACTGGTAGAACGTGTTGCCGCGGTTGAGCAGGAACTGGCTGAACACCGTGACACCCCCGCGAAGGGTGCGGTTGATGCCGACGTAGCCGCCGAAGCTCTCGCTCTCGGGGTAGATCATCGTGTCGTTGACGAAATCGAGCCGGTTCAAGTTCGGGATCCCGGCGGTCGAGGAACCGACGTAGGTGAAGCTCGCCTTGGTGGGGTTGGCCGTCTGCTGGCCGCCGTTGATGATGTAGTAGCCGGAGGCGGTGCCGAGGCCGGCGGCGGTGGCCTGCGCGGCGGTGAGCGCGAGATAGCTGGGACGGAAGATGGTGCTGTTCTGGTTGGCGCCCTTCACGCCGAGGTAGCGGAAGTCCGTCGTCGTGACGCCGAAATCGGAAAGGAAATTCGAGTGCCGGCTCTGGTAATTGAAGCCGGCGGTGATGTCCCAGCCGTCACGCGCGAGCCCGGTGAACACGCTGAGCCGGCGGCTGAGCGAGTCGTGCCGGATGGTGTTGGAGAGCGACAGGTCGACCGACGATCCCTGGTAGTTTTTCTTCAGGATCAGGTTGTAAACGCCCGTGATGGCGTCGGAGCCGTAGAGCGCGGAGGCGCCGTCCTTGAGGAACTCGATCCGGTCGATCGCGGACGCGGGGATGCTGTTGAAGTTGAAGACGGTCTGCGGCGTGCCGCTGGCGCTGTTGGTGAGCGCGTAGGGGACGGCGCGGCGGCCGTTGACGAGCGTGAGCACGCGGTTGGAGCCGAGGCCGCGCGGGTTCACGGTGGCGGCGCCGGTGATGAAGCTCGCGGTCGTGAACTCGGAGTTCGCGGTGGCGCTGTTGTACGGGAGACTCTGCACGAACTCGCCGAGCGTGGCGTAGCCCTTCTCGTCCATCCGCTCCGCGGTGAACGTGATGACCGGCACGGGGGTCTCGTAATCGACGCGCTTCACCCGCGAACCGGTGACCTCGAAGGCCTCGAGCTTGGCGGGAGCCTCGGTGGCGGGCTCGGCGGCGCGCAGCGGCGCGGCGGAACCGGCGGCGAGCAGGACGGCGGCGAAAAGCGGACGGTTGAGACCGCGGGAACGGCGGGCGGAGGCGTGCATGGGCGGATGATTTTCGGAAAGCAGAAGACGGGCCAGAGGCGACAGGCGGGAAACCAGCCGTCGCGAGAAAAAAAGAAGGCGGCCCGGTGAGGGGCCGCCTTCCGAGAGAGGCGTCAGGAAGACCTCAGAAGGTCTTGCGCAGCGAGACGTAGAAGAAACGGCCCGCCGGACGGGAGACGTAGCCGTTCTCGTAACCGACGCCGTCGTAGTAGAGCGGCGGCCGCCTATCGAGGACGTTGTCCGCGCCGAACGTGAGGCGGGTGTTGTTGGCGAACGGGATCAGGCCGGCGGGGATGTCCCAGCCGTAGAAGGCGTTCAGCGTGTAGTAGCTGTCGACCTCGTAGCCGTCGCGCACGATGTCGCCGTAGCCCTTGATGTAGTTGTTGGTCAGACCGGCGCTGTGCTCCTTGCGGGTCCAGAGGATGCTGGACTGGATGCGCAGGCGCGGGAAGCCGTCGCGGCCGGCGAGGTTCGCGGGGTTCACCGTGCGGGTGAAGCCGTAGAACTTCAGGTAGGTCGCGTTGCCGCGCAGGCTGAACTGGCCGAAGTCGGTCGTGCGCTTGCGGTAGTTGAGCTCGAAGTCGTAGCCCTCGACCTTCTGGAAAGCCAGGTTCACGACGCTGTCCGAGATGTACTGGATGCGGCCGGGCACCGTGACGGTCTGGCCGGGGGCGACCGGCGTGGTGGCGCCGTTCGGGCCGGAGAGCACGTTGATCGGGGCGGTCGTGCGGTTGGTGTAGGTCTCGGAAGCGGCGTCGCGCACCACGAGATCACCCGTGCCGCCGCCGACCTCGTTCTGACGGATGAACGCGGTGCCGACCGAGGTGATGATGTTGGTCTGCTCGATGTGGTAGAACGAGCTGCCGACCGAGAGGCCTTGCAGGGCCTTGAACGGCACTTCCCACACGAAACCGTACTGCCAGCCCTTCGCGAGCTCGGGGGTGAGGTTCGGATTGCCACCCGCCTTCACGAGGCGCTGGGTCGCGGCGCCGTCGAACGGATCACCGGTAAGGGCCTGCGGACGACGCAGGTCGGCGAGGCCGTTCGGGAGCGACTCGCGCACGCCACCGTAGAGCTGGGGCAGCGTGGGGCTGCGGAAGGCCTCGTTGTAGGTCGCGCGGAGCACCAGGCTGCGCACCGGCTGGTAACGCAGGCCGACGTACGGCTTCACACCGGAGTTGTAACCGTCGCTGAAGTCCTCGAAGCGGCCGGCGGCGGTGAGCTCGAGGCGGCGGACGAACTTCATCGAGTCGGCCTTCACGAGCGGGGCGTTGAACTCGACGGCGACGGACTTCACCGTGCGGCGGGCGTCGGTCGAGTTGGCGAGCTTCACCTGGCCGATGATGTCATCGAGCGTGGTGGAGATGGCGTCGTTCGCCTCGCCGAACGTCTCCTTGCGGGCCTCGACGAGGAGCGCGGTGCCGAGCGTGCCGGTGGGCAGCTTGGCGAGATCGCCCGAGACCTGCGCGTGCCAGAGGTCCTGCGTGGAATAGCCGCCCTTCTGGGTCGTGACGCGGATCGCGTCGAGGACCGAGGACGGGTTCTTGTAGTTGGCGCCGCCGAAGATGTTCAGGGCGTCCGGCGTGCTCTTGGCGAGCGAGGCGCGGAGGCGGCTCTCGGAGATGGCGTTCTTGGTCTGATCGACGACCTTGTCGTTGTCGTAGGAATAGTACGCATCCCACTGCCAGTTGCCGTCGAGGGATCCCTTGAGGCCGAAGACGAGGCGGTAGGAATCGTTGGAGATGTCGGCCATGCGGGCGCCGATGTCGACCGGGCGGAAGTTGAACGAGACATCCACGCCGAACGGGTTCCAGTAATTGGTCTTCGGGACGATGATGTTGTTGTCGCCCGCGGTGGAGATCGGCGAAGGCGCGAGCTCGATGTGCGACTTGTTCGCCTGGTAGGCGGTCTCGGCGTACGCGGTCACCGTCGGCGTCAGGTCGTAACGGAACGTGGTGTTGATGCCGTTGCGCTCGGTGGAGGGCGTGAGCCAGACGAACTCCTGGAAATTGTAGAGATTGGACGGGTTGCCCTGCGGCACGAGGCGCTGCGCCTCGTAGGTGCCGGCGACGTTCGCATTGAACGCACCGCCGGTCGGGGTGCTCGCGGGGCTGGTGAAACTCGGGGTGGCCGAGGCCAGCGAGCCGGCG
>JBJTCH010000347.1:0-16408 GCA_046091745.1 Opitutaceae bacterium | reverse complement strand
TGTTTGCTGCGGGTGGCCAACGCGCCGGATCGCCGCGGTGTCACGCTGGGGTCGGCCGGGTTGCTCGTGGCGAACCTGGCCCTGATGAACAGCGGCACGGTGAAGGAGGCGTACATGCTGCTGCTCAGCGTGAACTTCTCCGGCCTTTGCGTGCTGCTGGCGGGACCCGGCGGCTGGCGCGAAAAACTATCGAGAGTCGGCACGCTCGCGTGGTTCGGCCTCCTCTTCGTCCTCATCACCGCGCCGGTGTGGAACACGTTCCTGAACACCCTGCGCCAAGCCTACACGGGCTACAACGCCGCCAGCGCCTACCAGCTGCAACCGTCGCTGTTGCTCGGTCTCTTCGACGAAATTTTCCACCGCCCGCTGCTTTCGCGGAACCAGGTCTACGCGCCGTCGCTCAATTTCCTGCTCCTCGGCGGGCTGCTCCTGTTTCTCGCCACGCTGCGCCGCCAGTTCAACCGGCCGGCCGTGATGGCACTCGCCGCGAGTTCCCTTCTGCCGCTGTCCCTCGCGTTCGGGTTTCTCTCGCCCGAGTGGGTCGTGACGATCCCGTTCCTCAGCAACATCGCCCACCTCGACAACACGTTCTCCTGCGTGCTGATCGTGCTCTGGGCCGTGCTCGCGGGAGTTGGTTTCTCGGAAGCCGCCGGGCGACTCGGCACCCGCGAGGGTCGCGACGACCTGATCATCGCCGGGCTCCTCCTGTTCGGATTGGTCTTCGCGTGGCTCGCTTTCGGTCACGCCGCGCACCGCCCGATCTATGGACCGGTTTTCACCGTCAACCAGCCGGGACGGACGCTGCTGATCGATCCGTTCATCCTCGATTACCTGATCGTCCTGCTCGCCGCGACGTCCGGACTCGCGGTTGCCGTCCACTTCGCCCTGCGCCGCCAACGCCTGACCGCGGCCACCGGCCTCGCGATCGCCGGCTGCACGATTCTCCTCCTGTGGCGCCACGGCGCGCACGACTCCGCGCTGGGCTTCGAGGACTTCGTGAACCGTCCGACCCGGCGCGCCGATTTCCACGCCCGTTCCGAAGCGATGGAGACCGCGCGCACCTCGCAGGCCGCCAACCCGGCGCGCGGCTACGGCCTGCATGGCAATTTCTTCCCCGGCTGGACGGGCGTCTACGGGCTGGAAGGCGTGCACGGACCCGATGCGCTGGTGAATCCGTTCGTGCGTGAACTCATGGGTGCCTCGGGCGTCACCCGCATGTGGGACTGGCGCTTCTACGCCGAAGCGCGCGAGGCGGGGAACGTCCGGCCGTTTTTCGACGCCCTCAACGTGCGCCACTATTTCGACCTCGCGAGCGACCAGGGAGTGCTCGGCCGCGCCCTTCGCCTCGTGCGCACCGCCGACCTCGACGTCTACGAAAGCCCGACCGCATGGCCGCGCGCTTTCTTCGCCGACCGCGTCGCCACCTACGCCACCCCGGCCGAGCTCGCGGCGCGTTTCCGCGCGTCAGCGGGAAACCCTTTCGCGGCGATCCAGACCGATGACCATCCCGCCCAGGGCGCGCTCTCCGCCGTGCCGCGCGCCGACACCGGAGCCACCGTAACTCCCGCCAGCGAGTACCGCCTTACCGCCAACTCCACCTCCTTCACCGTGCGGGCCAACGGCCCGGGGGTAATCGCCATCCTCGAGGCCCATTGGCCGGGCGATTTCCGCGCCACCATCAACGGCCGTGAAGCGGACGTGATCCGCGTCAACCACGCCTTCAACGGGATCGTGGTCAAGGACGCCGGCGAGCATCGCGTGACCCTGCGCTACTGGCCGCGCGACTTGTCCCGCGACCTCACGTTGGCCGGCCTCGGCCTCGCGCTGCTGGCCGCTTCCCTGTTCCTGGCGCTGCGCCGGGAGCGAACCCCATGAGCACGCCGGTCTGCCGCGCGTGCGGCTCCCCCGCGACCCGGACCCGCGGCGAGAAAAACGGAACCTATCTCCGCCGCACATTCACGTTTCACGATTGCGACGACTGCGGCCTGCTCTTCGTCGAGCCATTCTCCGGTTTCGGCGTCTACGACGACGCTTACTACCGCGGCGCGGGACCCGATCCCTACGTCGACTACGAGACCGAATACCGCGATTGGCGCGCCAGCGATCGCCGGCACGAACTGTCGGATCTCGTCCGCATCGCCACCCGGCACGTGCAGGCGAGCGGCAAACGTGATCGGATGGGCGAGCCCCTGCGTTGGCTCGATTTCGGCTGCGGCGCGGGCGCGCTGCTGAAATGCCTCCGCGACACTGGATCGGTGGCAGGCCGGCGACTGGAGTTGTCCGGTCATGACGTCGGCTCCTGGGCCGACCGTCTCCGCACGAAGGATGGCCTGCGGATTCTGAGCCCGGAGGAACTTTCCGCACTGCCCGATGGCTCGTTCGACGTGGTCAGCATGATCGAGGTCATCGAGCACCTGCCGTCCCCGGCGGAACCCGTGGCGCTCGCCGCGCGCCTCCTGCGCCCGGGCGGACTGCTGCTATTGACGACCGGTAACCTGGCATCGCCCGTCGCGCGCCGCGCGGGTATCGGCTACCACTACTGCGCTCCTGAGATCCACGTCAGCCTCTTCAACCCGTCGTGCCTCGCCCGTCTCTACGCGCGCTCAGGGCTGGAGCCGGTACCCGTTCGCTTCGACGGCGCCGTTCGGTTCAAGGTGCTGAAGACGCTCCGTCACCGACGGCTGCTGCGCGGTCTGGCGGCAATCGCCCTCCGTTTGCCCACGGTCGTCGCGGCGATCGACCGCCTGTACGGCGTCTCGGCGATGCCTTGCGCCGTGAAACCGCGCCCGCCAGCGTGACGCCCCGCGCCACCCGCCGATGCATCCTCGCCCCTTTCCCCCGATCACCGACGGAAGACTATCGGTCGTCGTGCCCGTCTACAACGAGGTGGCGACGGCGCGCGTGGCGCTCGACGCCATTCTCGCCAAACAGGTCCCCGGCTGGGCGCTCGAGATCATCATCGTGGAGAGCAACTCGACCGACGGCACGCGGGCGATCGTCGAGGGTTATCGCGGCCATCCGCGGGTCCGGCTGATCCTGGAGGACCGCCCGCGCGGCAAGGGCTTCGCGGTCCGCACCGGACTCGCCGCCGCGACGGGTGACGTCGTCCTGATCCAGGACGCGGACCTCGAGTACGATCTGAACGATTACGACGTGCTGCTCGCGCCGCTGGCGGCCGGCCGCCAGTCGTTCGTGCTGGGCTCGCGCCACGGTCAGGGCGGCTGGGCGATCCGCACGTTTTCCGACCAACCCGTGCAGGCGCTGGTGCTCAACTGCGCGCATTGGGCCTTCACGTCGCTCATCAACGTCTCGCTCGGTGTCTGGCTCCGCGACCCGTTCACCATGTACAAGGTGTTCCGCCGCGAGTGCCTCGACAGCCTCACCTTCGAGTGCAACCGCTTCGATTTCGACTGGGAGCTCCTCATCAAGCTCATCCGCCGGGGTCATCGGCCGATCGAGATTCCCGTCAGCTACAAGTCGCGCTCCTTCAAGGAGGGGAAGAAAATCTCCATGTTCCGCGATCCCGTGACGTGGCTCTGGGCGCTGGCGAAGTTCCGTTTTCAACGCGTCTAGCGGATGCGCCCGCGTTTCGTCCTGCTCGCGCTCGCGGTGTGTGCCGTCCTCGCGGCGGTCGCGCGTTTCTCGCTGCGCACCGGCCCGCAATTCACGGGACTCGCGGCCCAGACGACCGGCCGTTTCACCGAGGGCGGCGGCTGGTTCCAAGGCGAGCCGCTGGTCACGCACGCACCGGTGCGCGCGTGGGGTTCGTGGAACGGCTCCGATGAGAACACCGGCTCGCTGCGCCTCGGTCCGTTCCCCGCGCAGGCGCGTCTCCGTCTCGCCGTGGGCGGCTATCCGCCTTACCCGGGCAACACCCTGCGCCTCGAACTCGCCGGCACCAAGGAGACGTTGCCGCTGAAACCGCCGGCCGTGGGCGAGCGGTGGCGGATCATCGACCAGGATCTGCCCGCGGCTTGGCGTGGACGGCCGGTCACGCTGGTCGCGATCGACGAGGCCAAGGCGATCGGCGGCTGGATCGCCGTCACCGAACCCTTGCGCGGCGGGATCGGCGACGGCCCCGCCGGACTTTGGCAAGCCCTCGCGGCGTGGGCAGCCAACGGGTTTCTGTTGGGACTCGTCGGTTGCGCCGCGCTGCGCGGGCTCGCGCGTCAAAGCTGGATTCCAGCCCCATGGCTCCCGGTCACCGCCGCGGCGGTCGTCGCGGGCGCGGGCTATCTCGTCTTCTGGGCGTACTTCATCGGCCCCGGCGTGGGCTTCGCGACCTCGCTCGCCGTGCTCGCGGCCGCGGCGTGGATCGGGCGTCGTGGCGTCGACCTGACTGCAGAGACCGAGCGAGAGATCCGCCCCATCGTGCTGCTCACGCTCGCGACGGGCTTGCTCCACCTTTCGCTGCTGCACCTGTTCCCCTCGTCGCTGGATTTCTACCAGCTCGCCGCGAATCGCTTCCGGCAGGAGCTGCCGACGGACAATCAATTGCCCTACGAGGCCGGCACCCGGCTCCTCGCGGCGCAGCCGCTGAAGCAGACCGACACCGATTGGCTGTCGAGCGACCGGCCTCCGCTGCAGACCGGCTGGCAATTGATCACGTGGCGGACGCTCGAGGCCACGGGTCTCGACCCGCGGGCGGCCAGCGGCACGGCGGCGGTGTGGTTCCAGCTCACGTGGGTCGCCGCCGCCTTCGCGCTGCTGCGCACGCTTGGGCTCGGATCCCGCGCCGCCGCGGGGTGGACCGCGGCCCTCGGATTCTGCGGCTTCTTCCTGCAGAACACGGTCTTCACCTGGCCCAAACTCTCCGCGGCCGCATTCGCGGCCGGAGCCTTCGCCGTCTGGCTCGCACCGTGTGGCGCAACCGACCGCGGACGTCGTATGCTGCTCGGCGCCGCACTCGCCGGCGCCGCGTGGCTCTCGCACGGCGGCGTGGCATTCTCGTTTCTCGCGCTGGCGCCGTGGGCACTCTGGCGCTGCGTCCGCGGCGAGTGGCGCGACTGGCTGAAAGCGACGCTGCTTTTCGTGCTGATCGCCGCCCCGTGGGTCGCGTACCAGCGCTTCTACGATCCGCCGGGCAATCGTCTGCTCAAATGGCACCTCGGCGGACAGATCGCCAAGGACGACCGCGGCGTGGTGCAGACGATTCGTGAAAACTACGCCAAACTGACTTGGGAGCAGATCCTCGCGAACAAGGTCCGGAACCTCGCCCTGCAGAACGACGGCCGCGTCGCCGCCCTGCTGGAAACGGCGCCCGCCGCCGCGATGGACCGCCGGAACCAGGAGTTCTTCATCGCGGGCCGCGCGCTCACCTGGTGGCTGTTCGGCCTGCTGTTGCTGCCCTTCGTCTGGCGTTCGCTGCGGCGGGACGAAAATCGCCCCGGACGCCGGCTGCACCTCGCCCTGCTCGGATGGACCGCGCTGACCGTACCCGTGTGGTGCCTGCTGATGTTCGACGGCAACCAGACCGTCATCCACCAGGGTTCGTACGCGATGATGCTGGGCGCGTTCGCGCTGCTCTCCGCGTGGTTCCATCTCACGGCGCGCCATTGGCTCCCGGTGGTGGCGGCCGCGCAGGTCTTCACCCTTCTCACGACGTGGACCCCGGCCAGCGGGATGGTCGGCGGAGAAATCTCCGCGGCGGCGGCGATCCTCGCCGTCCTCGGCGGCGCCGGGTTGATCGCCTTTGTCGCGCGTGGCTGGCGCGAGCCGGCAAGCGACACCCGGATGGCGGATTCGGAGCCGGCACGCGGAATCGAGAAGGAGAAAAGCTCCTGGCGTCCGGCTCTGCCTTGGATCGCCGCAGGCCTGGCTCTGCTGCCGGGCATCGTCTGCGCCCGCGCCCTCGGGGATCTTTGGTGGTTCGGCGACGACTGGGACCTCCTCGACCAGATCCAGCGGATCGGCTTCGCGCGCTGGATGGTGCTGCCGTTCGCGGAAAACTTCGTGCCCCTGTTCAAGGCGCTGTGGGGCGGATTGGTTTTCGCGGGCGGCGGCGACTACCGGCCGATGATCGCGGCACTCTGGCTCACGCACGCGCTCAACGCCGCGCTGCTCGCCCGCACTCTCCTCGCGGCCGGCTTCGCCCCACTACCGGTCGCTTTCGCCGCGGCGCTATTCGCCGTATCTTCGGCCAACATCGAGTCGCTCGGATGGTCCGTGCAATGGTCGGCGCTGCTCGCGACATCGTTCTTTCTGGCCGCCGCCGGGATTCACACCCAGTCCGCTTTCTCCTCCTCGCGTCGCCGGCTCCTGCTGGCGGCGTTTTCCGCCGCGAGCGCGCTGGCATTCTCGCGTGGCGTGCTCACCGGCCTGGCGCTCGCCGCCGCGGTGCTGTTCCCGTGGGTGGCGAACGATCGCCCGTGGCGTGAACGCTGGAGCGATGCCCTCGCGGCCGCCCTGCCCGCGTTCGCGATCGGGGCGACGATCTTTTTCGCAGCGGCCGGCAACCATCGCGCGCTGGGCGGGCACGTGGGAGACGTCGCCGCGTTCGCGTTCTGCCATTGGTCCGTCGCCCCGCTGCACCGGCTGCTCGGCGCCGTGACCTGGCATTGGCCGCTGATCGTGACGCTCGGCGTCGTGAAACTCGCCGTGATCGTGGCCGTCCTGCGCGCCGCCACCACGCCGCAACGCCGGCTGCTCGTCCTGCTGCTCCTGCTCGACCTCGGCAACGCCGCGCTACTCGGCATCGGACGCCACCACACCGGACTGCCCGCGGCCAACAGCGAGCGCTACTATTACACCTCGCTGCTCTGTTTCCTGCCCTTCCTCGCCCTCGCCTTGGAGAACTGGCTGGCCCCGTTCGGTCGCGCCCGCCGATCCGTCGCCGCCGCTGTGCTCGCGCTCGCCCTCGTGCTGGCGGCGTGGGGCTGGCCCGCCGCCGCGGAAGGTTTCGCTCAGAATCGCGGCCGCAACACCCGCGAGTTGCTGCTCCGCCGAACCGATACGCCGGCCGAGGGCGCGGTACCCGGCATTCCCTTTCTGCCCACGCGGCGCGCCCATGAATTGATCGAGGCCTACGGGCTCCATTGAGCCGGCGTCATGACAGGCCGCACCTCAACCAGGACCCCGCTCCGCGCGCGCCTCGCGGACTGGTGGCGCGAACCTCGGCTCAACGGCTGGGTGTTCACCTCGCTCGCGGGACTGCTTTTCCTGCGACGTCCCGACGCCCTGCTGAAGCCCCAGCTTTGGGCCGAGGACGGGAGTGTTTTTCTCCTCGGCCAGGACGCCAAGGGTTTCGTGGCGCTATTCGAGCCCTACATGGGTTACCTGCATACCCTGCCGCGCCTCACGGCTTGGGCGGCCGACGCGCTCCTCGACGTCGCGTGGTGGCCGGCGTTTTACCACGCGGTCGCCTTCGCCGTCTGGCTCGGCGTTCTCGCGCGCCTCTTTTCGTCGCGACTCAACCTCCCGCACCGGCCGTGGCTCGCGGCCGGCGTGCTGCTCGCGGTGCAGACCCCGGAGATCTTCCTCAACCTCACCAACGCGCAATGGGCCGGCGCGCTGCTGTTGCTGCAGCAGGCGATGCTCGCCCGGCCCGTCGGCAGCGTGCAACGGGCCGGCGACTTTGCGCTCGTCGCCCTCTTCGGGCTCACCGGACCTTTCATCATCCCGCTGCTGCCGCTCTTCGCCTGGCGCTGGTGGCGCGATCGTCAGGCCGACAATATTGCCCTTCTCCTCGTGGCCGCCACTTGCGCCGCGCTCCAAGGCGCGTGCCTCCACCACGCCGCGATCACGTTCGAACACCAGCACGCTCCCCTCGACGCCGCCGCAGCCGTGGTCGCGCTCGCCCGCCGTCTCGTCGTCTGGCCGCTGCTGGGGCCGACCGCCGCCCGCGACCTTCCCGCAATCATCCAAGCCGCCCTCGGAGCTGCCGTCTTCGGCTTCGTGACCTGGCGCGCGCTTCGCGCCGACGCCCACCGCCCGACGCGCCTCGCGCTGCTCGGCGCGGGAGCACTGCTCATGTCCGCGGGTTTCATCCGCATGCGGCCCGACACCTGGAGCGGAGACGACCTCGCGTTCAGCGACCGCTACTTTTTCCACGCTCGGGTGATCCTCTTCTGGTTGCTGGCCTTCGAACTGGCTGCGGTCGGGCGCACAACGCTTCTCACCAGCCGGCTCGCCCTGCTCGCGGCCGTTTTTACTCACCTGCCGGCGTACCGTTTTCCCGCTCCACCGGATTTTTGCTGGCGAGAGCGCTGCGATCCGATCCGGCGCGGAACGGCCGCCGATATTCCCATTCTTCCGGCTGGCTGGACGCTGCACTACCCCGGCCGCCCGGCATCAGGTCAGCGATGAATACGTCCGCGCAATCACCCCGTAACCTCGCCGTTCGCGCTCTGCTCGCGGTGACGCTGCTGCTGATCGCGCTGCTGGCGACACCGGGCTCGCGCTTGATTCCAGCCCCGCGGGAGTTGCCCCGCGCCGATGGCGCCACGGGCCGCGCATGGATAACCGGAAATTTCGCGCCGCCGGCGGGCTACCAGGATCTTCAGGACCCGCTGCGATTGGAACGCGTGCAGCGAGTGACCTCCTTTACGGATGGCGACCGCGCGATCGGCCGCGCGGAGACCGCTTGGTTCCGCACGTCGCAATCGGTCGTGCGCATCGCGGTCGCGGGCTATCCGGACAACCCCGGACTGAAACTGCGCGCGGAATTCCGCGACGCCGCCGGCGCGATCTCGTCCGTCGCGTATCCCGGCCCCGATCCGCGCGAGACGTGGCGGGAATGGGCGCTGCCGCGTCCGGACGGCGCCATGGCGGTGCGGGTCGTCGCGGAGGACAGCAGCTCCGCCACGTTCGGCTGGGTCGCGTTTTCCCATCCGTACCGCGCATGGCCGGGATGGATTTTGACCACCATCGGAGCGCTTCGTCCGCTCGCACTCGCCGCCCTCGCATTTCTGCTGATCCATACCGCGTTCGGGAGCGTTCACGCGCTTGCCGGCGCCCCCGCGCTCCTCGGAGGAGTCGCGGCAGCGGCGGTGCTCTTCGCGTTGCGCAAGCCGTGGGCACTGCACACGCCGCAGCTCTGGGCGGAGGACGGCAGCATCTTTCTCGTGCAGGCCGAGCAACTTGGCGTGCGCGCGTGGTTCGAGCCGTACAACGGCTACCTCCACCTCCTGCCCCGCCTGGTGGCCTGGTTCGCCAACGCGACAGCGGACGTCGCTTGGTGGCCGGCCATCTACAACGGGTGTTCCTTCGCCGCGACCCTCGCGCTTTTCGCGCGGATCGCCTCAGCCCGCGTGCAGCTGCCCGCCAAGCCCGCGCTCATGCTGGCTTTCCCGCTGGTCGTCGGCACCGGCGAGGTCCTGATCAACCTCACCAACCTGCAGTGGATCACGGCGTTCTTCCTCGTGATCCACCTCTTCCTGGAGCCGCCGAAATCGGTCGCGGAGCGAATCTCTGATCTGCTGATCATCGGAGTCGTTGGCCTGAACGGTCCGTTCGCCGCCGTGCTCGCCCCGCTGTTCGCTTGGCGCGCTTGGCGGGAAAAAACCCCCGACCACTGGCTCGGGTTAGGCGTGGTCGCCGCCTGCGCCTTGGTACAGGGATCGCTCGCGTGGCAGGCCGGAGCCGCGCTCTACGGCGCCGGCGAGCCGCTCCGTCCCCTGATGTTTCTCTCGGTGCTGGGCAGCCGGCTGGTGACCTGGACGTGTTTCGGTCCCGAGGCGGTCCGCGCTCTGCCCGTCTGGGCGCACGCCGCCGGCGGCTCCGCGTTTCTCACTCTGCTGATCACCCTTGCGCTCCGACCCGGCCGCGACCGGGAGAAAAAGACGCGCCTCGCGGCCGCGCTCGTTCTGCTCACCGCCGCCTGTGCGTGGCGCGTGCGCGCCGACCTTTGGCAGGACGATAATCTCGTGAACGGCGATCGCTACTTCTTCATCCCGCGCGTGCTGGTCGCGTGGCTCGTCATCCTCGAGCTTCGGGCGACCCACCGCGCCTTGGCCTGGACCGCCCGCGGCCTGTGCGCGCTCGGCATCGCGCTGCATGTGCCCCACTTCATCATTCCCGCCCCGGAAAACCACCGTTGGGCGGAAAACTGCGAGGCGATTCGCCGCGGCGTGCCGGCGCAGATCAAGACGCTACCTGACGGCTGGTACATCGAGTACCCCGGCCGCGCCGCGAAGCGATGAAACCATCCGCCGTCTTACGCGCGCTCTGGCTGGCCGGCGGCGTCGCCATCCTGCTCGGCGCGTTGCGCGGGCCGGTACTCGGCCTCATTCCTCCGCCGCGCGGCCTGCCCCGCGCCGACGGCGCCACCGGACGGCCTTGGGTGACGGGCGACTTCGCCCCGACCCGCGCACTCCCGGGCATCACGGACACGCTGCGTCTGGGAAACCTCGAGGTCGCGACTTCCCACGTGCGCGGCGACGGCGACCGCGGTCGTGCCGAGACGGCGTGGTTCCGCGCCTCGCGATCCATCGTGGGCGTGGCGGTCGCCGGCTACACGCATCACGCCGGAATCAGCCTCCGGGCCGAATGGCGCGACGCCGCGGGAGAAATTCGCCGGGTCGATTGCCCGCTCAGCGATCCGCGGGAGGCCTGGGCGCTGTGGGAAATCGAACGTCCGTCAGGCGCGCGCGAGCTGCGCCTGATCGCCGAGGATCGCACCGCGGCACACACCGGCTGGATCGCTTTTTCCCACCCGTTCCGTTCCTGGCCGCTGGAACTGGAGTCCGCGTGGTCGCTCGCGCAACTCACCGCGACCTTCGCCCTCGCGTTGGTGCTGCTCTGGGGACCGGGACTGCTCGCCTGCCCGCGGGATGCCAACCCCTCGATCCGCTGCCTCTGGTTTCTCGGCGCGGGACCGCTCGCGCTCGCGGCGGCGGGAATCGGCATCTGGTGTCTCGGGCCGTGGATCCGGCCCACCGTGACGGGCACCATTCTCACGACCAGCATCTGGCTGGCCGTCGGTATCGCGGCGCGTCGGCGGGGATTCGACCTGAAGCTTGAGCCGACGTTCGCCCGCGCCTTGGCGGTGGCCGCGTTGGTGGCGGGCGCGGTCACGGCGCGCGCGGCTTACTCCGCGGGACCGGCGGGAGAGCTGTTCCGCGGAACGGTGTCGCGGAACTTCGCCCTCAGCGACCGGATCGACAGCCGTTTCAATTTCTACGCGGTGCAGGCCGCGGCGAATATCCGCGGACCCGCCGCGCCGGAGACCGAGCGCTTCTACCACCCGTGGACGTTCTTCAGCCGGGGTCCGCTCGCTGGGCTGACGGCGATCCCGGTGGTGCTCGGCACCGGCGGCCGTCCACCTGATGTGCACGCTGAACAGGTTTGGACGCCTTTCGATCCGCAGGGATTCGCGGCCTACCGTGTGACGCTGCACGTGCTTTCGGCCGCCGTTTTCGTCGCGTTTTATCTGCTGCTCGTCTCGCTGACGGGTGAGGCCTGGGCCCTCGTCGGGTGCGGGCTGGCGGCGTTGGCGCCCTTCGGCGTGCACGAGGTGTTGTTCACCTGGCCGAAGTGGACGGCCACCGCCTGGCTGGCGGCCGCCTTCGCGCTCCTTCACGCCGGTCGACCCGGCCTGGCGGGCGCGGCGACGGGAGTCGGTTTTCTTTTTCATCCGCTCGTGCTGCTCTGGACCCCGTGGCTCGCCGTGGCAGCCGTGGCGCTCACGCCCGGAAGACCACGGGCGAGGGCGGTCGCGTTCATCCGTCTCGCCGCGGCAACCGCCGCGATCGTGCTCCCATGGATGCTGCTGGGGGCGGCAATGCCGCACCTGCCCGACACTCCCTTCGCGGGTCAGGGCGGTTTCATGCGCTACTGGTTTCTCGCCGATTCGCAGCTGACGGATTGGGACGGCTGGCTCCGGACACGCTGGATGAATTTCGCGAACACCTTCGTGCCGCTGCACCTGTTCGCCGACGCGGGATCATTTGAGCACTTTCGGTTCAGCTCGGCCTACGAATCGTCCGGGCCGGTCGAGAAAACGCTTTTTCTTTGGTGGAACTCACTCCCTTTCGCGCTCGGCCTCGGCCTGTGGGTCGCTTCGGCGGTGTCCGCGGTGCGCCTGCTGCGGCGGCATTACATGGCGGCGGCGGTGCTGCTGCTCGGCCCCGCCGTGCTGCTTGTGGCCTACTGGGGCGGCGATCCACTCGGGCTGATGCGGGAATGCGGACATCCGTTGTTTCTCGCCGGGATCGGCGTGACGACTTGGGTGGCGGCTAAGGAGGGCGGACGCCTTTCACGCCTGCTCGCTCATCCCGCAACACCCTGCCTCCAGTTGCCGGAGACGCTCGTGATGCTCTGGCTCGTGACCTGGGTGAATCTCGCACCCCATCCGAGGATGCACCATCAACTGGACGGGCTGGCATTGACCCTTCACCTCTCCTGCCTCGCCGCAGCCGCGGCACTTCTGGCTCGCGCCCGCCGCGAGGCGGCCGCCAGTTTTTCCTCATGAGCAAGCGTCTCCTCGTCACCGGCTCCTCGGGCCTGATCGGGTCCGAGGTGTGCGCCTATTTCGCCCGCGAACTCGGCTACACGGTGCACGGGGTCGACAACAACCAGCGCGCGGTGTTCTTCGGACCGCAGGGGGATACGCGCTGGAACCAGAGCCGGCTCGCCGCGGACCTGAAGGGCTTTGTTCACCACGAGCTAGACATCCGCGACCGCGCCGGGGTGCTGGCGCTGGTGAAGGAAGTGCGCCCGGACGTCATCGTCCACACCGCGGCCCAGCCGAGCCACGATCGCGCGGCGGCGATCCCGTTCGATGACTTCGACACCAACGCCGTGGGCACGCTCAACCTCCTTGAGGCCGCGCGGCAGGCGAGCCCGGAGTCGCCCTTCGTGCACATGAGCACGAACAAGGTGTACGGCGACGCCCCGAATCGCATCCCCCTGCGGGAACTGGCGACGCGCTGGGACTACGCCGACCCGCAGTACGAGCACGGCATCGCGGAGACCTTCACGATCGACCAGTCGAAGCACTCGCTCTTCGGCGCCTCCAAGGTCGCGGCCGACGTCGTGGTGCAGGAGTACGGCCGCTACTTCGGCCTGCCCACGTGCGCCCTGCGCGGCGGCTGCCTCACCGGCCCCAACCACAGCGGCGTCGAGCTGCACGGTTTTCTCAGCTACCTCGTGAAGTGCAACCTCGAGGGCCACGAGTACCGCGTTTTCGGATACAAAGGCAAGCAGGTCCGCGACAACATCCACTCGCTCGACGTCGCCCGCTTCATGTCGGCCTTTGTCGCCGCCCCCCGCGCCGGCGAGGTTTACAACCTCGGCGGCGGCAAGGCCAACTCCTGCTCCATCCTCGAGGCGTTAAAGATCGCCGAGAAATTCTCCGGTCGCCCGCAGGTGTTCACCTACGTCGACCAGAACCGCGCCGGCGACCACATCTGCTACTACAGCGACCTGCGGAAGATGCGCGCCCACTACCCGTCGTGGGACATCACCCAGTCGCTCGAGGAGACCATCCGGCAGATCGTGGATTCCTGGCGGAATCGCCGGAATTCATGAAACACCGGACGGCGCCCCGCGTCGGGTCCGCCGTCCGCCTTCGCCCGCGGTGCCGAAAAAACTCCGCCTCCGCGCAACCCTTCGCTCCCACCGCGGTCTCCCGCTGACGCTCATCCTCATGACCCGCGCCGCTCTTTTCCAGGCCCTGCTCGGCGTGATGCTCTGCCTTTTCGCCACGCGGGCAGCCCGCGCCACGAGCGTCATCCCGCCCACTTTTCCCGAGCTGGTCGCCGAGGCCGAGTCGATCGTCCGCGGCCGCGTGACGGACATCGCCGTCCGGCGCTCGTCCGCCCCCGACGGCACCCCGGTCATCAAGACCCACATCACCTTCGCCGTCGAACGCACCCTGAAGGGGCCGGAACGCGCCAGCGTCACCCTCGAGTTTCTCGGCGGCACGATCGGCGACGAAAGCCTCGTCGTCACGGGCCTGCCGCGCTTCGAACTCGGATCCACCGACTACCTCTTCGTCGAGCGCAACGGCGTCCAGTTCTGTCCGCTGGTCGCGGTTCGCCATGGCCGTTACCGCCTGCTGCTCGACGCCGGGGGGCGCGAGTTCGTCGCCCGCGACAACGCCGTGCCTTTGACCGACGTCGCGCAGGTCGTGCTGCCGCTCGCCGCCCTGCCGGACGTGATTCGCTCCGCCAGCGTCGCCGGCGCCCTCACCCCGGCCACCTTCGAGTCCGCCGTCATCGCCGAGTTGGCGCGAACCACCTCGGCCGCCCGCGTGCGTTGACCATGAAACAGCGCGCGATCCGCTCCCTTTTCGCAACGATGGCGTTGCTGGTCGCTTTCGTCGCGGCCCACGTCCGTGCGTTTGATCTCACCGGCGGGTCTTGGACCAACGGCGACATCGTGATGCACCTGCAGCTCGGCGCGCCGACGGCTCCGCTGCTCGACGGGGCCGCCGATTGGAACACCGTCGCAGAGTCCGCCCTCGGCGACTGGAACACCCACCTGCAACGCTGCCGCCTCACCATCGTCCGCGCCTCCACCGCCGAGGTCCGGAACGGGAACCGCATCAACAACGTCGTTTTCCGGCCCGATATCTTCGGCAGCGCCTTCGGCAGCCGCACGCTCGCCGTCACCGCCGGCTTCACCAACCGCGCCACCGCGCGCTTCACGGAGCAGGACGTGGTTTTTAACTCGAACCTCGCCTGGGACTCCTACCGCGGTCCGCTGCGCGGCTCCACGCGTGATCTGCGCCGCGTCGCGCTCCACGAGTTCGGCCATGTGCTCGGGCTGGATCATCCCGATGACGCCGTGCCGCCGCAGAGCGTCGTCGCCATCATGAACAGCACCGTGAGCAGCCTCGACACGCTGATGAGCGACGACATCGCCGGCGTGAAGACGCTCTACGACAACGCCTCAGGCGGCGGCGGCGCGGGCTCCACGCTCCCGGTCATCGCCGCGCACCCGCAGAGCCGCACCGTCCAGGTGGGCGACTCTTACACGATGAGCGTCACCATGGGCGGCACCGGCCCGTTTACCTACGCGTGGGGTTTCCGCCCGGACGGTTCCGCCACCACCGGGACCTTCGACCTCGCGACCGGCCCGAGCTACACGATCGGCTCCGTGCAGACGATCGACTCCGGCTTGTACACCGCCGTGGTCCGAGGGCCCGGCGGCACCGTCGTCAGCAACTCGGCCCGGCTCACGGTGAATCCGGGCCCGGCGACCTCGTCTGACACCACCCTCGCCAACATCTCCACCCGCGGGATCGTCACGCCCGGCAGCGGCGCGCTCATCGCCGGCCTCGTGATCGGCGGCACGACGCCGAAACCCGTGCTCGTGCGCGCCATCGGCCCGGGGCTCGCCGATTTCGGCGTCGGAGGCACCCTCCTTGATGCCAGTCTACGGATCGTAGACAGCGCCGGCCGTACCGTCGCCGAGAACGACGATTGGGACACCGGAGGAAACGTCACGACGATCGAAGCGGCGGCGAAACGCCTCGGAGCCTTCGCGCTCCGCCGCGGCACGCGCGACGCCGCGATTCTCACCACGCTCCAGCCGGGCAGCTACACCGCCGTCGTCACCGGGGTCGGCGACCTCACCGGCATCAGCCTCGTGGAGGCATACGACGCTGATGCGGACGCCGTCACCGCCCGCAGCCGGCGCCTCGTCAACATCGCCACGCGCGGCCAGGTCTTTGGCGGCGAGAGCGTGCTCATCGCGGGTCTCGTTGTGACAGGACCGGGGCCGCGCACGTTCCTGATCCGCGGCATCGGCCCGACGCTGCTGAAGCCACCGTTCAATCTTAGCGGCGCGTTGCTCGACCCGTTTTTGGAAATCTACCGCGGCGAGACGCTGCTCCGCGAAAACGATGACTGGGACTCGCCGCCCAACGGACAGGCCGCCCTGCGGGACGCGGCGAAAAAAGTCGGGGCCTTCGCCTTGATGGAAACGCGCGACACCGCGCTTCGCACCGGTCTGGACGCGGCGATGCTCATCACCCTTCCGCCCGGCAGCTACACCGCGAAGCTCAGCGGTTTCGAGGGGACGACCGGCATCGGCCTGATCGAGATCTACGAGGTGCCGTAGCGCGTGCGGCCAAACCTTGGCTTTCATTTTGTGCGCCCCTGTGGCTCCCTCTCGCCGTCCGCCGCATGTCCGACTTCAAGCATTTCTTCGGCACCCCGCCTTCCGACCAGAACGCCCTCGACCTCTTCGCCGGCGAGTGGTCTTCGCAGCCGCCCGCCAGCCGCCCGGAACTTAAGGCGGGGGCGACGCCCCTTTTTGACGACCCGCGCATCGCCTGGGCGCACCACCGCCTGATGGAAATGGGGTTGGCGGGCGGAATCACGGGGCGGCACATCCTCGAATTGGGACCGCTCGAGGGCGGGCACACCTATCTGCTGGACCGGCTCGAGGCCGCCTCGGTGACCGCGGTCGAGGCCAACGCGCGCGCCTACCTGAAGTGCCTCATCGCCAAGGAGACCTTCGG
>JBJTCH010000346.1:0-3981 GCA_046091745.1 Opitutaceae bacterium | reverse complement strand
CGGTGGTGAGTATCGGCATCGACCGCGGTCGCGGTGGCGCGATCTCCTGGCTTTCGTGGCCCGCGTATCCGAAAAATGCCGTCAACGTGGCCGACCCCGGGCGGTTGATCCAGCAGTCGTACTACGCGGGGGCGTTGCTCGATCGGCGGGCGGAGGGGCAGAGCAAGGCGTGGAGCCCTTGGTCGTGGAATCCCATCCAAGGCGGTGGCGTCTCGTCGTGGGCGCGCGTCACCACGTTTTCGCGCCAAGCGGACGGGACGTTGTACGCGCAGACCGTTCCCAAGCTCTGGGACATGCCGGACGAGGAGGCGGCGGCGATCATGCGGCAATGGACGTCCTTCGAGCCCGGAATGCCCGAGGTGATCGCGGTGCGCTGCGAATTTGAAGCGCGGCGCGCGCAGGATGATCGCTGGGGTCCGGCGCGTCCTTTGCACCAGGAGATCCCGGCGTGCTACTTCACCCGCGACTTCAACCGGATGAAGAGCCATCTGGGTGGAAACTCGTGGCGCGTGGAATCGCAGGCTCCGGGGCCTCCGTGGGGCAGGGTTACCCCTCCGCGGCGCGCGATGGCGTTCTTTACCGCGGCCGGCCAGGGTATCGCGGTGTTCAGCCCGGGTTCGACGGAGCCATGGAACTTCGGTCCGCATGGCGGTCCGGTGACCGACGACCCCGCCGCCGGTCCCTGCATGCATGTCGCCCCGCTCGACCGGGTGCCGCTCGGGCCGCGCTCGACCTATCGTTACCGCTACTGGCTCGTGGTCGGCACCGAAGCGGAGATCGCCCGGACGCTGGACGTGCTCTGGGGGCTTTACGCCGGCGAGCGCGCCACGCGCTCCGAGCCTTGAGGCGGAAGGAATTTCCACCCCGACGCCCCCATGGGGTCAGGGCGTTCGTTGTTTCGAGACGTTTCTGAACATTGAACGCCCTGACCCCTTGGCTGGGTTGCGCCTCATGGCGCGACACCTGTTGCGGCCGGTGCTGGAGCTGATCGAAGGCGACGTCGTGACCCAGAAGAACTGCCTGATGATGCGGAAGTTTTCCGCGGCGATTCTATTGGCGCGCCGCGGAGTTGATCGGTGTCTCCGGGCCTCAGAATCCCAACCCCATCGTCAGCCGGAATTTCCTGGGCTCGAACAGGAGGACGCGGGTGTAGCGGGATTTGAAATTGTTGTAGCGCAGCGGCATCACCTCGTCCTCGTCGGTGAGGTTCGTGACGTTCAACTGCACGGTGAGGTCGCTTTTGAACCGGCCGATCGCGAGCCGGTGCCGGTAACCCGCAAACGCGTCCATCTTGAAGTCCTCCGGGCCGTAGTAGGTCTCCCCAAATGTCCGGTTGCCGTTGGGCGCGCGGGGACCGAGTGCGCGGCCCAGCTTGGAAGCGCCCTGCCAGCGGATTCCGCTGCCGACGAAGGCGCCGCGGAGTTTTCCTTCGGTGAAGGAATATCGTCCGCTCAGGTTACCCTTGTAGGGCCGTTCGCCGTAGCCGAAATTGTAGAACTCCCGGATGCCCGCGACCACGCGCTGGAGGTTCGCGGCCTCCTGGTCGATGGTCGAGCCCGAGGCCGAATTCACGAGTGAGCCGGAACCGGCGACCCGGTGCCAGAAGGCGTTCTCGCGATCGAACCAACCCTCAAACTCCGGAACGATCGAGGAGCGGTCGGTCCTGGTGTAGGAGAAATTGAGCACCGCGGTGAAGTTCCTTGTGACGTTGAACCAGGTGGAGAGTTCGTAACCGCGGTTCACGATATCAGAGGTCCCCGTGAGGTTGGCCTCGTCGCCAATCAGGTGCTCGGTGTATTCGGCCGCCGTGATGCGGCGCGCCGCCAGCAGCGTGTCCAGGATTCGCGTGGTCGGCGCCACAAGGTTGTTTTCGCCCGAGTTGAGCCCGATGCCGAAGGTGCCGCCGCTCGATTTCCTCTGCGAGGTCTGGAAGGCCGTCGCGCGCAGAAACGCTTTCCCATCGAGCAGGTTCAGCATCAAGCCGTAGTCATCGCTCAGGCCGTCGAAGGGCGGCGGCAGTTTCTCATCCGGCAGCACGCGCGCGTTCAGCGGGGGCTGGGCGTTGTTGTTGGCGTGATTGTAGAAGACGGAAAACACCTTGGTGGCGTGGTAGACTCCGCCCAACGTGCTCGTCACCGGCTTGAATTCGGTCTGGTCGACGACCTCGCGGGTGAACTTCACGGTGTTCCGGATGGCGCGCCCGGCGCGGACGTCGGGGTCGTCGGCCGAGAGGCGGGTGTCGCCGTGCTGGTCAAAGCCGATTCGATCGCCGCGGAGCCCGGCGGTGACCACGAGGCGCGAATCGAGGAACGCACTCTGGGTCGCGGCGAGCAGGGTGTCGACCGTGCGCCCGATGAAGCCGCCGGCCACGCTCGAGTTGATGAACGTGTTGTGATAGGTCTTGCCGTCGCGCACGACGGTGAAGTCCTCGGTGCCCTTGCCGACGAAGTAGGTGTCGAAGTTGCCGGGCGTGACGTACTGGCGGCGGAAGACAAAATTGGCCGCGTTCTCGGGGAGCGCGTCATTGCCGATGGGCACGCCGTTGGTGTCCACGAGGATCTCCACGCCGGGATAACGGAAGGCGGTGAGGTTGCCGTGTTCGGCCATGCCGGCCAGTTTGTGTTTGCCGAACCCGCCCAAATCGACGTCCCACGCCAGCGAGCCGCGGAACACATCGTTGCCGGTCTGGCCGCGGTCGATCACCCAGCGGCTTTCAAGATAGAGCGCGCGCGCATTGGGATTCGCGACCGGCGTGGGGCCGCCGGCGGGATCCGGGATCACCGTGTTGGGATCGCCGGTGAATAGGACGGAGTTGTTTACCGGCGCCTTGACCCACTGCTTCGAGCGTTCGCGGTTGTAGGCGAATTCCAATGTCATCGTCGGGGTCAACCGTTGTTCGGCGACGGCGAGCGCACGGTCGAAGTTCGTGTCGCGACCCGCTCCCGGGCCGTAGGTGCTGTAGCGAAAGGGAATCTGGGAGGCGGGAACCATGGACAATCCGGCGCGCGCATCGGCGGAGACGTTGAGATCGTCATAGGTGCTCTCGAGCAGCCGGAAATTGGCGGCGTTTCGCGTGGTCACGACGAACGGCGCGGCGCCGCTGCCGTTGGTGATGTAGATGTTCTTCACCGCGGTGTTGCGGTTGATTCCGGCGGCGCGGTTGGCGGTGGTCCAGACCGCGTCATTCAGTATGCCCGAACCGCTCGCCTGCCAGAGCGCGAGCGAGTCGAACGCATTCAGCGGCCGAGTGACGTGGGACTTCATCTGGCCGTTCTCGTAGTTGACGACCACGGTGGTGTTTCCCCACGGATTAATTCGAAGGGAAAGCGCGCCGCGGCTGCTGTCGTTGTAATCCCAGCGACGCCAGCCGCCGGAGTCCTGCAGGAGTCCGTTGAGCCGCAGGGCGACCTTGCCGGGGATGATCAGCTGATTGCGGTCGAGTTCGAAGCGCCGGTGATCGAACTCGCCGAACTGGGTGCGGAACGAGGTGCGGTTCCGGGCGACTTGGGCGCGCTTGGTCATGATGTTGACCAGTCCGCCCGGGGAGCCGAAGCCGAAGAGGATGGAGTTGGGGCCGCCCGAAAGCTCGAGGCGCTCGGTGTTGTAGGTGTCGACGGCGATGCCGGTCTCGAAGAAGTCCAGCGCCGTGCTGGCGGAAAGGCCGCGGACGCGGATGCGGGTGTCGCGCAAATCGCTGCCGCCGAGAAACGACGTGCCGGCGTCAGCGGATGCGTCGAGCATGTCCACCTGCATGTTGGGCGCATACCCGATCAGATCGGCGAGCGACGTCGCGCCGAAGTCGGAGAGAAATTCCGGCGTGAACACCATCACCGCGGCCGCGGTGTCCTTGAGGCTGCTGTTGAGCCGGCTGCCCGACATCGAATTGCCCGCCTGATAGCCGACATCTTTGGCGCTGGTAACTTCGAATGGGGACAAGACCGTGACCGCGGGATCGGCGGGGGCGGTGGCACGGGATTGCTC
>JBJTCH010000345.1:0-2838 GCA_046091745.1 Opitutaceae bacterium | reverse complement strand
ACGTGCTCGCGGAATTTCCGCACCTCGGAGGCGGACGCCTTTTTCCGGGCCGGGGCGGCGGGCGCGGGGGCCGGAGCCGGCGTGGCGGCTTGTTTCGGCCGGGCGTCGGAGAAACCCGCGGTGAGCGCGGCGCGGGCGTCGCCCGCCTTCGATTTCTCGAGATAGTAGTCGTAGTTGCCGGCGTAAGGCGTGAGGCGGCCGCTGTGCACGTGCAGCACGTTTTCGGCGAGCGCGCGGATGAAATGCACGTCGTGGCTGATGAAGATCAGCGTGCCCTCGTAGGACTTGAGCGCGTTGATCAGCGCGTCGATCGAGGCGAGGTCGAGGTGCGTGGTCGGCTCGTGCATCAGCAGCAGGTTCGGCGGCTTCACGAGCAGGCGGGCGAGGGCGAGACGCGACTTCTCGCCGCCGGAGAGCACGCCGATCGGCTTGTGGACGTCGTCCTTGCGGAAGAGGAAAGCGCCGAGGATGGCGCGCGCCTGCTGCTCGGTGAGCTGGTTCTCGTTCGTCCGCAGCTCCATCACGTTCTCGAAGACCGTCAGCTCCGGCTTCAGGTTGTCGATGCGGTTCTGGGCGAAGTAGCCGGTGAACACATTGCTGCCGAGCTCGCGTTCGCCGCCCTGGATCGGGATCACGCCGGCGAGGACCTTGAGCAGCGTGGATTTGCCCGCGCCGTTGGGGCCGACGAGCACGACGCGCTGGCCGCGTTCGGCGGTGAAGTTGAGGTCGCGGTAGACAACGTGGTCGCCGTAGGCCTGCTGGACTTTCGCGAGCTCGATCATCTTGAGGCCGGAGCGGGGCGGCTGGGGGAAGCGGAAATTGATCCGTTTGAGTTCCTCCTGCGGTTCCTCGACGGCGACCTCCTGCAGACGCTCGATCTGCTTCTCCTTCGATTTGGCGCGGGAGGCCATCGACGCCTTGGCGCCGAAGCGGTCGACGAACTTCTGCAGGTGGGCGATCTCGCGCTGCTGGTTCTTGAACAGCGCCGCCTGCTGGTCCTTCCGCGCCTCCTTCTCCTTCAGGTAGTCGTCGTAATTGCCGTGATAGTAGTTCAGGCGCCCGCCCCGCAGCTCCAGCATCCCGGTGCAGAGCGCGTTAAGGAAGGCGCGGTCGTGCGAGATCACCACCAACCCGCCCGGATAGCGCGTGAGGTAGTCCTGGAACCAGAGCAGCGCCTCCAGATCGAGGTGGTTGGTGGGCTCGTCGAGGAGCAGCAGCGCCGGTTCCGCGACGAGAAGCCGCGCGAGGTGGGCGCGCATCACCCAGCCGCCCGAAAAGGTCTTCGCCAGTTTCTCCGCGTCACCCTCCTTGAAGCCGAGCCCCGCGAGGATCTTCCGCGCCCGCGGCTCCAGCGTGTAATCGATGTCCCAGTCGTCCTCGTCGGGCTGCAGTTTTTTCCCGCTGGTGGCGATGTGGAGAATCGTCTCCTCGCCGGCCGGCGCGCTTTCCTGGGGGAGGAACCCGAAATCGGCCCCGCGTTCCCACTCGATCGTGCCGGTGTCGGGCCGTTCCTCCCCGAGGATGAGGCTGAAGAGCGTCGACTTGCCCGCGCCGTTCGGCCCCACGAGCCCCAGACGGTCGGTCCGCGCGATGAAAAGTGATACCTCGGCGAACAATTCGCGGGTGCCGTAGGACTTGGAAACGTCGGCGATGGTGAGCATCGGAACCGGCGAGAACACGCCCCGCGCGCGGCCGCGTCAACCCCGCGCTCCCGACTCGCTGCGCGGGTGAGTAACCACGGATGCGGAAAGAACGGGAGACGGATGAGAGTGGGAGGAAGCAAGACCGCGTGAGGTGGCTTCCCGACTGGACGGTGGTTTGCCGTAGCCGCGGATGCTTGACGCGGACGATGCCGGAACCGCGATGCAAGAAGGCGGCTCCGAAAGCCACGAATCTGAACCACAGATTTCTCAGATGGCGCAGATCAGAACCGAAGGATGCTCGGCGTTGCCGAATGAGCGGAGCGAACGGGCTGAGGGGAACCGGAAGGACGGGAAGGGCGGGGAGCGCGTCCAATCCGGGCCGGAGATGTGGGGCGAGACTGCGCTTGGATCGAGTGCTGCCGTGCGGGAATCAAACGGAAGCTGAACCTTGCGAACTGCGCGCAACTCGTGCGCGCGGCGGTTTCGTGCGTGCTGGCCGCAGCGGCAGCGCGGAATTCGAACCACGAAGTTACCCCTCCGGGCCCCGTGGATCGCACGGGAACGGATTTACGCCCCCCTGATTCCCGCTGAGGCTAATGATCCAAATTCCCTCGGGGTATGAACCTCACCCCGATCCCCCGTAGAGCGTACCCCGTACCCCGTTCCGGCCTCAACATTCCAGAGGCGGAGGAATTCCCGCCATCGTCGACACGGGCGAGGGGAAACATCACGGCGAAGTTGCAGAGCATGCTGGCGTCGGCCCCCGGATGCGCCGTGGTAGTCACGGGCGCGGCGTGTCCGGTTGGCCGGAATTCCACCGCGGCGAGATCGAATTGCTTCTGGGTGGAGTGCTTCTCGGAGGAGAATGAAGGCGGGCTGCGCCAAGTCGCCGGCGGGATGCGGCCGCCCGCTGCGCGTCCGAACTGTTGTTCGGGTAGCGGAGGTGAACCTCGGGAACTCCTGAAAGCCCCTCTCCTCCGTTTCTCGGTGATGAACCGGAAGCGGCTCCCCGGGTCAGCGCTTTTCCGGGTGTTCCGTGGGCCGTACACCCGGTTCACCACGGCGCTCCGGCCGCGAAAAGATCACCCGCGCCGCTTCGCGCGGCCGGCGAGGAATTCGCGGATGCGCGCGGCGGCGTCGCCGTCGCGCAGGCACACGACCGACGCGGTCGATTCCAGCGCGGCGGGATCGGCGG
>JBJTCH010000344.1:0-4980 GCA_046091745.1 Opitutaceae bacterium | reverse complement strand
TTAAATTGGTCGGGGCGACAGGATTCGAACCTGCGACCTCCTGGTCCCAAACCAGGCGCTCTACCAGGCTAAGCTACACCCCGACATTTCGGAGGAGGCTTGTCCCGACCGCGGTAGAGTCAACGGCGCTCTCCGGTGCCGGCTTCGAAACCAACGCTCCGGGGCCTGCGACGGGGCGGCCGAGGGAAACGCTCCGTGATGAGTCGGCTCAGTCGAAGAGTTGGTCCAGCAGGCGCCGGTCGCGCTTCGTCGGGCGGCCGCTGCCTTTTTCGCGCGCCAGGACCTGTTGCACGGTGCGCTCGCGGAGCTTCGCCATCTCCTCGGGCGGCGTGAGATCGGCGCAGAAGTCGCCGACGAGTTTCGCGCCGACCCGCGAACGCGGTGCGCCGATCACGCGCAGCTTGCGGGTGATCAAGCCGATCCGCACGCCGACGGTCTCGCCCGGCCGGACCTCGCGGGCGGGCTTGGCGACGACGTCGTTGACGAGCACCGAGCCGGCCCGGCAGGCGTCGGTCGCCAGCGCGCGGCTGCGGTGGACGCGTACCGCCCAGAGCCACTTGTCGAGGCGCATCGGGGCGGCGGGATCATGGTTCAAGGCCGCGGAAAAAACGGCCGGCCGCAGTCCTGTCAACCGGCGGACCGGCTCAGGGCACCTCGTAGACCTCGATCAGACCCACGCCGGTCGTCGCGTTCACACCCGAAACCTGCGCGGTGTACGCGCCGGGCGGCAGGGTGAGCAACAGGGCGGCGTCCTTTCCGCCGTCGGTCAGGGCGAAGGCGCCCACGGAGCGGGCGGTGGCGGCGATGTTCACGGAGTTCGCGGCGGCGGACCAATTGTCGTTTTCGGCGACCAGCCGGTTGCCGGAATCGTAGACCTGCAGGCGCGGGTCGGCGAGCGCACCCTCGACACCGAAGACGGCGAGGGTCGGCCCGATGCCGCGCACGAGCACGGCGCGAGTGGAGCCGGTGACGACAAAGCCCGCGATGAGGATATCGCCCCCGGTGCCGACGGCGCTGCGGGCGGAGAGGTTGACGAGCCGCGCTCCGGTGGTGCCACCGGTGTCGTAGGCTTCCATCAGCGCGATGCCGGTGCCGCCGCCCGAGCCGGAGACCTGCGCGGTGTAGCCGCCGCCGGCGAAGTCGCGGAGCACGGCGGCATCGAGGCTGCCGGAAGGCAGCGGAAAGGCGCCCGCCGCGGAGGCGGCGGACACGATCTGTGCGGAGTTGGCCGCGAGCCCCCAGTCGTCATTGGCGGCAAGCTGCGCGGCGCCGCTGAAAAGCGCCACCGACGGGTTGGCGAGGGCGCCGGTCACGCCGAATGAGGCGAGGGTGGGACCGACCCCGCGCACCAGCAGAGCGCGCGAACCCGAACCCGACACCACGAAGCCGGCGATGAGCGTGTTGCCGCCCGTGCCGGCGTTGGTGCGGACGGACAGGTTGCCCAGCCGGCCGGTCGTGCCGGCGGCCGAGCCGATCGGCTGGAGGCCCCGGCGTTGCGAATCACGGCGGAACTGGGGCCAATCGGCGATCGCGGGGCCGCGGGTGCCCGAGAAGGCGTACAGCTTCTTGTCGGAGCAGCCGACGTAGATGGTGCCGTCGGGGGCGATGACCGGGGAGGAGTCCGACCAGTCATCCATCGCCGCCCGCCACAATTCCGTGCCGTCCGGCCGCAGCACGATCAAGGTGTTGTTGCTGGTCGACAGGACGATGGAGCCGTCGGCCCGCACCGCCGGGGTCGAATAGATGGGGGCGAGGGGGGCGGCCGTCGCGGCGGGATAGCGCCAGCGTTCGCTGCCATCGGGGTTCAGGGCGTAGAGGCGCGCGCCCGTCGTGACGATGTAGACGGTGCCATCGGCGCCGATGACCGGCGAGGCCTCGATCGCGTCGCCGAGGCCGGTACGCCAGCGGGGCGTGCCGTCGGCGGCGAACGCGTAGAGGTAGAGGTCGCGCGAGCCGACGTAGACGGTGCCGTCCGACGCGATGGCGGGGGACGAAGCCACGTTACCCAGCGTGGACTGTTTCCAGCGCAGGGTGCCGTCGGGTCGCAAGGCGTAGATGGTCTTGTCCCACGAGCCGAAGTAGATGGTGCCGTCGGGGCCGATGGCGGGCGAGGAGTCGACCCAGTCGCCGGTGGGGAAGAACCATTTCAGCGCGCCGCCCGCGGTGAGCGCGTAAAGGTTACCGTTTCCCGAACCGAAATAGAGGGTGCCGTCGGCGCCGATGGCGGCGGAGGAGGCGATGAAGCCGCCCGCGGTGAACGTCCACTTCACCGTGCGGTCGGGAGCGACCGCCTGGAACTTCCCGTCCCAGCCGCCAAAATAGAGGGTGCCGTCGGGTCCGACCGCCGGCGTGCCGTCCACCCAATCGGGCATGGGCAGACTCCATTTCAGGGTGCCGTTGGGATTGATCGCGAAGAGCTGGCCGGACTGCGCCGGGCTGGTGGAGGCGCCGACCTCCACGCCGATGTAGACGGTGCCATCGGGCGCGAGCGCGGGCGAACCTACGATGTTGCCGGCGGTCGCGGTCGAGAGCGTGGCGAAGGCCCATTTGCGGGTGCCCTCCGCGGTGGTTTGCGCGGGCGCGGGTGGCGCCAGCAGGAGGAGCAGCGGCAGCCATCGCGCGGCCGCCGTGCAGGGAAGGGTCAGGGTCGGCTTCAAGGGGATGAAGCAACGCCCCGCTTCGGGCGGGTTCAAGCCGGCAGTACGCCGGACCACGACGGTACCGTCACGCGGAACACGGTGCCACCGGGTCCCGTTCGCTCGAGGGAGACGTCGCCGCCGGCGTGCCGCGCGAGACGGCGGCTGATGGCGAGTCCCACTCCGGTTCCGCGCGGCTTGCTGCTGGCCACCGGCTCGAAGAGGGCGGCGCGCACCTCCGGGCGGAGCCCCCCTCCGCGATCCTCGACGCGGAAGATGACGGTGTCTTTCCCGGCCAGGGCGGCGATCTCCACGCGCGCGCCGGCCGGGGATGCCTCGATGGCGTTGTGGACCAGGTTGGCCAGCACCAGACCGGTGAGATTTGCGGCGCGGGAAGGCAGCGCGAGGCCGGGCGGTGCGGAACGGTCGAGCGCGACGCCGGCCGAAGCCGCGGCCGGCTCGGTGCGAAGCATCAGCTTCTCCAGCACCTCGGTCGCGGGCACCGCGTGATCGGCGGCCGCCTCGCCTTCGTCGCGCATCACGGCGGCGACTTCTTGGACCAGCCCGCGCAGGCGGCGGGTGGTCTCCACGGCGGCGTTCCACGCCTCTCCAGGCGCACCGCCGGGGGTGTTCAGCGCCGGATCCGTCACGAAACTCTCCAGGCCCGCGAGCGGATTGCGGATGCCGTGGATCAGGTGCGCGCTGATCGCCCCCAGGGCCCCGGTCTTGGCGGCGAAATTCAGTTCCGCATTGGCCCGGGCCAGGTCCGCGCTTTGCGCCGCGATGCGCCGCAAGGACCAAAGCAGCACCAGCAGAACCGCCGCGGCCGCGCCGCAGAAGGCCGGGACCGCGAGGGAGACCAGACGGCGGTCCATCCGGGAAAACTCGGCGGCGAGGTCCGCGCCATCCAGCCAGTAGCGGGCGAATCCCAGGGCGGGCGCCCCCGCGCGGTTCGCGCGCAGCGGCACCACCGCCTCCAGGAGCGGCGCGACCGTGGGACGCGCCCCAGCCTCGATCTCCGCCCCGAAAACCCGCTCCAGCTCGGCGGCGGCGTGAAACCGCGCCACCGGAGTTTCCGGCGGTTCGCGCCACCAGCGCGCCCCTTCCGGCACCGGGCCGATGTCCGGCAGCGCCTGAATCAGGCTGCCCTTCGGCTCGAAGAGCTGGAGGGCCATCACCCCGCGCAGCTTCGAGGATTCCAGCGCGGCCGCGAACGCCACCGCGCCGGCCTCCTCGAAAGACGCCGCGCGCGACGCGGCCGGCGAGGACGAAATCGCCAGCGAAGCCACGGCGTAAAGCGCCTCCGCTTCCCGTCGCAGCACTTCGGCCCTCAGCTGCTGCCGGAGCCGCCAGGCGAGCCCGCCGACGAGCGCGACCAGCACCAGCAGGGTCAGCGCGGCGCCGATGATGACGGGCCGGTTTGACGAACCGGTGGACGAGGGCTGGGTGCGCATCAGAACTCCCGCTGCACGCCTGCCAGAGCCCCGAGCGCCCGATAGGAAAACTCCCGTTCATTGGAGCGGATCCGTTCCCAGGAGAATTCCCCGAAAGCGCCCCAGCGGCCGCCCAGCGCGCGCTCCGCCCGCACGCGTGACGTGTGCCCGTCGGCGATGCGCGGCGGCGGCGCGATGCCCGCGCCCACCGTCTGCACCAGATAGTCCGTGCGTCGCGTCTCGGCCTCCAGCAGCAGGCGCCAGTCGCCCGGGTGCCAGGCGAGTTCGGCGCGGACGTGACGCTGGTCGTGGTCGAAAAAGCCGGAGGCGCGGTCGCGCAGGCGTCCCGCCCCCGCGGTCACCGCCGCCCTCCATTCCCCGGCCGCGTTCCAACGCGTGCCGGCGCGCAGGGACAACTCCTGCTGGCGAAACCGCAGCCGCGTCCCGGCGAGCGGACGCCCGCCGGCGGTGTGCTGCTGGCGCGTCGCGAAGCGACGGTCCTGGGTGACGGCGAGCAGCGCGAACGACAGCCGCCCGGATCCTTCGCGCTCCAGCCGCACCCCGTTCCGCGATTCGTCGTAATCGCCCGGCACCGCCGAGTACACGACGCGCTTCACCTGCGTGAACGGCTCGAGGGCGAGTCCGGCCGGCAGCTCCAGCCGCGGAGCGAAGGTCGCGAACACACCGCGCACGCGGGTCGCCAGTACCGTGCGGACCGACTCGGTTTCGGAAAGATCGCTGACCATGTCCTGGAGGAATCCATCCACCTTGAGCGCCGCCCGCCATACCTTCCCCGGCTGCCAGCGGGCTTCGAGATGGGCGAACCACTGCTGTTCGCCCGCGGTCTCCGGCGGGGGCGGGACGAAGCGAAGCACGTCGCCGCTCACGAGGCGGATGAGCCGCAGGTCGCC